>NZ_NVPT01000362.1 GCF_002802985.1 Geodermatophilus chilensis
CCGTGCCCGGCCGCATCGACGCCGAGGGCCTGTCCGACGAGACCCGTCCGGTGCCGCGGGACCGCGGGCCGGTCGGCCCCGCGGTCCCCGGCCCGGCGACCGCCGCCGAGGCCTCCACGACACCGGCCCCCACGACACCGGTCCCCGCGCCGCAGGACGCCGGTGGCACGCCGACTGTCGAGGACGGCGAGACCCAGGACATCCACATCGCGGCCGGCGAGGCCCCCGGCCGACTGCCGCTGCCCGCCGCGGACGCCGAGGAGCACAACGGCGTCCTGCCGCCGGTGACCGACGGTCCGGACGGCGTCCCCCCGGGCACCGGCACCCCGGGCGACGGCTCCGACGGCAACGGTCCGGACGACGGCACGCCGCGGCCCGGCCGGCCCTGGTGGCGCCGCCCGGCCGTGGTGACCCCCGTCGCCGCCGTCGGCGTCCTGGCCGCGGCCTACGGGCTCGACGTCCTGGTCACCAGCGGCGACGTCCCCCGCAACACCGTCGTGGCCGGTGTCGACCTCGGCGGCCTGTCCCCCGCCGCGGCCACCGAGCGCCTGGAGACCGAGCTCGTGCCGCGCGTGGTCGCCGACCACGTGGTCCTGGCCGACGACGTGGAGGGCACCCTCTCCCCCGCCACCGCCGGCATCACCCTCGACGTCGAGGGCACCGTCGAGCGGGCCGTCGAGCAGCCGCTCAACCCGTGGACCCGGCTGGTGACCCTCGTGGACGAGCGCGAGGTCGCCCCCGTCATCACCGGCGAGGAGACCGCGCTGGCCGCCCAGATCGACGGCTTCGCGGAGCAGGTCGACCGCGCTCCGGTCGACGCGACCATCGCCGTCGAGGGGACGAGCGCCAGCGTCGTCGAGCCCGTGCCCGGCCGCACCCTGGACCGCGAGGGGGCCGCGGAGGCGGTCACCGCGGCGCTGGCCTCGGGCGGCGACCCCAGCACCCCGATCGAGCTGCCCGTCGACGTGACCGAGGTCTCCGTGGACGCCGCCGAGGCCCAGCGGGT
>NZ_NVPT01000363.1 GCF_002802985.1 Geodermatophilus chilensis
TGGTGGCTGCGGCACAGACAACAGAGGTTGGCGCAGTCGGTGGCCCCGCCGCAGGCGTGCGGGAGGACGTGGTCGCGGTCGGCCCAGCCCACCCGCTGCCCGCAGTTGGGAAAGCGGCAGGCGCGGTCGCGGGTGGTGAGGAAGGCGTGCTGGGCGGCGGTGGGGTCGTGCGCCTCGGTGGGCGGCGGGCGGTCCAGCACCGGGCACGTGCACTGGCTGTCGGGGTGGTCGGGGCAGCCGCGGCGCGCGGCCCGGGCCAGCTGCTCGGGGGTGGCGGTGGCCAGCAGCCGCCCGTCGCCGTCGGTGAGCGCGCAAGTCAGCGACCCGCCCTCGGGGGCGCGCAGGCCCAGGGCGCCGAGGCGGGCCAGCAGCTCGCGGACGTGCCGGGCGGTGATCGGCAGGCCGTTCACCGATCCCGGCGTGGCCGCGGCGCCCTCCAGGGCGTCCAGGGCGGCGGTCACCGTCACCCTTGCGGTGACGCCGGGCAGGCCGTGGTCGGCGGGGCGGCGGATCAGCAGCGAGCAGACCTCGGCCCGGATCTGGCCGATGGGCCGCTCGTCGCCGTCGGCCTTGGCCATCCGGGCCAGCTGGTCGATCAGGTCGAAGGCCTCGGCGGCCTCGTCGGCGGGCAGCTCGGCGGCCAGGGTGGCCATGCCCTCCAGCTGCGAGGGATAGGTGCGCACGTCGGCCTGCCGCTTGGCCTGCTTGCGGCGGGCGTCGACCGCTGAGGCGTCCAGTTTCAGCAGCAGCGCGAGCGCCTTGGCCCTGAGCCGGCCCAGCGACAGGTCGCCGGCCTCGCCCAGCAGCTGCGCCTCGATCTGCCGGGCGAGCGCGGGGGAGGTCAGGCCGAGCACGTCGGCGAGCACCTTCGCCCGGGGCTCGTCCAGCGCGCCGGCGGCCAGCGCCGCCCAGGTGGCGGGCAGGTGCTCCCGGTAGGTCCAGGCCCGCTGGGCCAGGTGCGATGCGGTCCGGCGGCCGCAGTTGAGCACCATCGCCAGCTCGGCGGGAAAGAACTGCGACACTCCGGGCAGCTCCGGCTCCGGCGCCCACGACCCCCGCCGTACACCCGGCTGGTCCGCCGGCGGATCCAGGGTGTCCGGGGTGTCGTCGGCCAACCCCAGCACCAGCTCCGCCTCGTACGCGGCGTCCATCGCCCGGCGGGCCTGCACCCGCTGCAACTCCGCGGCCTTCTCCTCCCGCGTCA
>NZ_NVPT01000364.1 GCF_002802985.1 Geodermatophilus chilensis
CACTAAAGATCATTAAGGGTAGGAGTTACGGGTTCTGCCGATAGTCGGTCGGACCCAGCTGACAGCCGGCGCAGCCTGCGCTATGCCGGTGGCATGCGGTATCCCCAGGGTGGTGGGCTGGCCGCCGAAGAGCGCGCCCGGCGAGAACGGGTGCGGCTGGCGGCGGCCGAGTGGATTGAGGAGGGGGCCACCGACCGGGAGGTGGCGACCCGGTTTCGGGTCACCCGGATGTCGGCCAACCGCTGGCGCCACGCGCTGCACGCCGGCGGTCGTCCGGCGCTGGCCTCCACGGGGCCTGGTGGGGCGCGCTGCAAGCTCAGACCCGCCCAGCTCGACGAGCTGCAGGTGCTGCTCGACGCCGGGCCCGCCGCGTGGGGCTGGGCCGACCAGTGCTGGACACTGCCCCGTATCGCCGAGGTCGTTCGGCAGCGCTTCGGGGTGGACTACACCCTGGCCGGGCTGGATCTGCTGCTGCACCGGCTCGGCTGGAGCGTGCAGGTCCCGGCCCGGCAGGCCGCCGAGCGGGATGAGGAGCAGATCGCCGCGTGGCGGGAGGAGACCTGGCCGGCGATAAAACGGCGGCGGCGGACCTGGGCGCCTGGCTGGTCTTCGAAGACGAGTCCGGCCAGGGGCTGAGGCCGCCGAAGGGACGCACCTGGGGTCGCCGGGGCCGGACCCCGGTGGTGCGGGTGACCGCGGCCAACAGCCCGCGGCTGTCGCTGGCCGCGCTGGTCGCCGTCAAGCCCGGGCGGCGGCCGCGGCTGATCTACCGCACCCTGTCCCGCGGCCGACGCGGCAGCCGGACCGGCGGCGGGCGCAAGGGGTTCACCGAGGCCGACTACGCCGCCCTCCTCGACGCCGCCCACTCCCAGCTCGGCGGGCCGATCGTGCTGGTCTGGGACAACCTCAACACCCACGTGTCCGCCGCGATGGCCGAGCTGATCGCGGCCCGGCCGTGGCTGACGGTTTTCCGACTGCCGCCCTACGCCCACGAGCTCAATCCGGTCGAGCCGGTGTGGGCGCACCTGAAGCGGTCGCTGGCCAACCTGACCAAGCACACCATCGGCGAGCTCACCGCGCTGGTGAAGACCCGGCTCAAGCGGATGCAGTACCGGCCCGGGCTGCTGGCCGGCTTTCTCGCCAGCACCGGGCTCGAATTCGGACCGTTCCTGTAACAACCGCCCTTAATGATCTTTAG
>NZ_NVPT01000365.1 GCF_002802985.1 Geodermatophilus chilensis
AGAGTTGTATAAGAGACAGGTCCCGCCGCGAGCCTGCGAGTGGTGGGGGGCAGGGAGTCCTTGATCAGGCCGGCGCGACCACCGAGAGCAGCAGGTAGGCGACCGCGGCCGAGGGCAGCAGCGAGTCCAGCCGGTCCATGATGCCGCCGTGGCCGGGCAGCAGCTGCCCCATGTCCTTGATGCCGAGGTCGCGCTTGATGAGCGACTCGCCGAGGTCGCCGGCGGTCGCGCTGACCGCCAGGGCGACGCCGAACAGCACCCCGCCCCACCAGGGGCCGCCCAGGGCGAGGGTGACGATCGGGGTGGCGACCAGCACGCAGGCCAGGATCGAGCCGGCCATCCCCTCCCACGACTTCTTGGGGCTGACCGAGGGCGCCATCGGGTGCTTGCCGAACAGCACGCCCGCGGCGAAGCCACCGACGTCGTTGCCGACGACGGTGGCGATGAAGGCCAGCACGCGGGCCGCGCCGTCGTCGGGGACGAGCAGCAGGACGGCGAACCCCGCCAGCAACGGCACGTACAGCGCCACGAGCACGCCGGCCGAGGCGTCCCGCAGGTAGCCGTCGGGGCCGTCGCCCAGCCGCCACAGCAGGACGGCGAGGACGGTGAGCAGGAACGCCACGACCAGCCCGGAGGCTCCGCGGGTCCAGGCCAGCGCGATCATCGCGACCGTGCCGACGAGCAGAGGCACCAGCGGAGCACGCGCGCTGCCGGCCTGCAGCGCGCGGGTCAGCTCGACGACGCCGGTGAGGATCGCGGCCCCGAGCACCAGCAGGAACGCCGGTCGGTAGACCAGCAGCGAGACCAGGATGGCCGCACCGAGGCCCAGGCCGACGCCGATGGCGGCGACCATGTCGCGACCGGCGCGACCGGACTTCTTCCCCGGTGTCGCGACCAGGTCGGGACCGACGGACTCGGTCGTCGACGTCGGCACCTCGACCTGCGCCGTCCTCGGCTCGCACCCGGGCGGCTCGGCGGTCGCCGGGTCGTGCACCGGCAGCGACGCCGTCCGCAGGTCGGTGACCGACCGCGGCGGGAGCGGCGGCTCCGCCGGGGCCGGGCGCCGCCCGACGACCCGGATCCGCCCGCACGCGGGGTCCTGG
>NZ_NVPT01000366.1 GCF_002802985.1 Geodermatophilus chilensis
TCGGTTGGCCGCCGGCCGGACCCTGCTGACAGTCGGCGCGGCCTGCGCTATGCCCACACCATGAGGTATCCCCAGGGTGGCGGGCTGACCGCGGACGAGCGCGCCCGGCGGGAACGGGTGCGGCTGGCCGCGGCCGAGTGGATCGAGGAGGGCGCCACCGACCAGGAGGTCGCGGCCCGCTTCCGGGTCACCCGGATGTCGGCGAACCGCTGGCGGCATGCGCTGGCCGACGGTGGCCGGCCGGCGCTGGCCTCCAAGGGCCCCGGTGGGGCGCACTGCCGGCTCAGCCCCGCCCAGCTCGACGAGCTGCAGCTGCTGCTCGACGCCGGCCCGGCCGCCTGGGGCTGGGCCGATCAGTGCTGGACGCTGCCGCGCATCGCCGCGGTCGTGCGCGAGCGCTTCGGGGTGGACTACACCCTGCCCGGGCTGGACCTGCTGCTGCACCGGCTGGGCTGGAGCGTGCAGGTGCCCGCCCGCCGAGCGGTCGAACGCGACGAGGAGCGGATCGCCGCCTGGCGGGAGGAGACCTGGCCGGAGATAAAAAGACCGCGGCGGACCTGGGCGCCTGGCTGGTCTTCGAGGACGAGTCCGGCCAGGGGCTGAGGCCGCCGAAGGGCCGCACCTGGGGCCGCCGGGGGCGCACCCCGGTGGTGCGGGTGACCGCATCGAATGCCCCGCGGCTGTCGGTGGCCGCGCTGGTGGCGGTCAAGCCCGGGCAGCGGCCCCGGCTGCTCTACCGCACCCACCGCGGCCGCCGCGGCGCTCGGACGGGCCGGCGCAAGGGCTTCACCGAGGCCGCCTACGCCGTCCTGCTCGACGCCGCCCACCAGCAGCTCGGCGGGCCGATCGTGCTGGTCTGGGACAACCTGAACACCCACGTGTCCGCCGCGATGGCCGCGCTGGTGACAGCCCGGCCGTGGCTGACGGTGTTCCAGCTGCCGCCGTACGCCCACGAGCTCAACCCGGTCGAGCCGGTCTGGGCGCATCTGAAGCGGTCGCTGGCCAACCTGACCAAGCACTCCATCGCCGAGCTGACCGTGCTGGTGAAGACCCGGCTCAAACGGATGCAGTACCGCCCCGGACTGCTGGTCGGCTTCCTGGCCAGCACCGGCTTGGAGTTCGGATCGTTCCTATAACAACCGCCCTTAATGATCTTTAG
>NZ_NVPT01000367.1 GCF_002802985.1 Geodermatophilus chilensis
GCTGCGGTGTGGATCCACTCGCTGGCCTGCGGCCCGACGGCCCAGGCGCCGAGCAGCACCCGGCGGTCCCGGTCGGCGAGCACCCCGAGGTGGCCCCGCGGGTCCTTCTCGTAGGTCCAGGGGCGCGCGATCACCTCGGCCAGGTCGACCTCCGCACCGGCGACGGACAGGCCCTGGGCCTCGGCCTGCCGAGTGGTGAGCCCCACCGCGGCGACCTCGGGATCGGTGAAGACCACCCGCGGGATCCCGTCGTAGCGGGCGGTGCGCGGCGTACCGAGGATGTTGTCGGCCACGACCCGCCCCTGGTACATGGCGACGTGGGTGAACGGCATCACCCCGGTGACGTCGCCGATTCCCCACACCCCGTCGGCGGCCCGGCAGTGCTGGTCGACGGGGAGCTCACCGCGCTCGCCGAGCCGGACGCCGGCCGTGTCCAGCCCGAGATCCCCGGCGCGTGGGCTGCGGCCGGTGCCGACGACGATCACGTCGCAGTGCAGCTGGTCGCCGCCGTCGAGCTGGACCACGGTGTCGCCGCCCTCGCGACGGACCTGCGCCGCGGTGGTGTTCGTCCGCACGTCGATGCCCTCGCCTCTGAGGTACTGCTCGGTGAGCTCCCCGGGGCGGGGGTCTTCCCGGGACAGGAGCCGGGCCGATCTCTCGAGGATCGTGACCTGGGCCCCGTAGCGGCGCAGGAACAGCCCCAGCTCCACACCGACCGCGCTACCGCCGATCAGCACCACCCGGCCGGGGATGTCGTTCAGCGTGGTGGCCTCCCGGTTGGTCCACACCGGTACGGCATCGAGGCCCTCGATCGGCGGGACCACGGCGTCCGAGCCGGTGGCGATGACGAGGTGGTCTGCGGTCAGGCTCCGTCCGTCGACGTTGACCGCGCCCGGCCCGGTGATCCGCGCGACCCCTTTGATGACCGTCGCGCCAGACTTCTCGTATCCGGCGACCTGGTTGCTGTCGTCCAGGTTGCGGATCATGTAGTCGCGTAGTCCCGCGTCGAGGGCCAGTCCAGGCGCGCCCCCTCGGCTCCGGCGGCACGGTCGACCTCGCCCCCGGCCTCCGGCGGGCGCAGCAGCGTCTTGGACGGGATGCAGGCCCAGTAGGCGCACTCCCCGCCGAGCAGCTCCCGCTCGACGATCCCGA
>NZ_NVPT01000368.1 GCF_002802985.1 Geodermatophilus chilensis
CCAATGAGATCGCGCGAAGGTTGACTTCAGGCAACGGCGGCGATGTACGCCAATTCGGGGTCGCCGAAGAAGCCTCGGACGATGTGCGGTAGGCGCTGCAGCCGGCGCAGCCGGGCGGTGACGACCGCCTTCATCTGGTCGGGGCCGTTGGGAGCTGCGGGCGCCACTCCGTCGTGCTTGACGTTCTTCCACACCCACTCGTCGGGGTTGAGCTGCGGCGAATAGGCCGGCAGTCGGTGCAGCCGCAGGGCGCCGTCGGTGGAGTCGACGAAGCGCTGGACCGCCTTGGCTCGGTGGGCCGGGTGGTTGTCGACGATGCAGAACACCGGCCCGGCACTGGTGCGCTGGGCGTCGTGCAGCAGCCGCTGGAGGAAGGCGATGAAGCCCGCGGCGGTCAGCGTGCCGGCGAGCACCGAGAACCGCAGGGCGCCCTTGGCGCTGATCGCGGAGATCATGTTCAGGCCGAACCGGGCGCCGGTGGCCGCCACCGTCGGGGTCTGTGCGACCGGCGCCCAGGTGGTGCCGGCGTGGTAGTCGCTGCGCACGCCGGCCTCGTCGACGAAGAACACCGTTCCGCCGGTCGCCTTGGCCTCCGCGGCGATATTGGGGTAGTCGGTCTCCTTCCAGCGGGCCACTGCCACCGGGTCGGCCTGCTCGGCCCGGTACAGCGGCCGCTGGGCAGAGAAACCGAGGTCGTGCAGGGTGCGCCCGACGCTGGCCACGGTCAGCACCACCCCGAACCGAGCCGCGATCAGCTGACGGGCGATCTCGCGGGTCCACAGCGCCACGGCAAACCCGTGATCGCGCGGATCGGTGTCGGTGATCAGCGCGGCCAGCTCGCCCAACTGGGCATCGGAAAGCTTGCGCCGCCGTCCCGGCACCGGCTTGGCCCGCAGCGCCTGCCGACCCTCGGTGCGCTCCTTGGCCAGCCAGGTATAGATCGTTCTGCGGTGCAGGCCCAGCGCCGCCAGACCCGCGCCGACCTCGGCCGCCGGCACACCGCGGGCCACCTGCTCGGTCGCCCGCAGCCGCAGCGCCTCCAGCGTCTGGTGGTCGAGCTTGCGGCCGTCGTCCTCCCGCACTCCTCAATGGTCTCCGCGCGCGGGTCAGCGATCAAGCTACTAACGATCTCCTTAGTAA
>NZ_NVPT01000037.1 GCF_002802985.1 Geodermatophilus chilensis
TGTATGTTAAGTATCGTAGTTGGATTCTGTTTGTGTCACTTGGTCTGTCTATGAATGGTATCTGTATGAGCATCAGCATGCTCGCAAGAAAGACATGTCAGGCGTCGTCGGCAGCGTCAGATGGGAATAAGAGCCAGGTCCAGGAGCTGCGGCCGCGGGCGCGCCGCGTGATCGTCGGCTGGGTCGCGCTGACGGTTCCGCTGCTGGTGCTCTACCTGGTCGGCTTCCTCGTCCTGCTGCCCTTCGTCCTGCCGGTGGTGTGGAACGGGTTCCTCGAATACCTGGGCACCCTGAACACCGCGCTGCGAACCGGCGACGTGGTGACCAGCGCCGTGGGGGTGTTCGAGCTCTTCCTGCTCGTCCTGCCCTGGGTGGGGGGCGTCCTGATGACCGGGATGATCTTCGGGACCATCCGGCCGCTCCTGGAGGCCCGTTGGGGATGGGCCTGGACTCGTCCCCAGGCCTGGATCGCCGTCCGTCGATACATAGTGCTGGGCATGCTGGGCGTGCTGGCAGCTGGGCTGGTCTGGCGGGTGGCGGCGGTGGCGGTCTCCGCACCGACGTCCGTTGCAGAGGTGCGGATCAGCGCCAGCGCCTTCGGCGCTCTGGAGGTCGGTCGCGCCGCCGCTCCGGCCGTCGTCACCGGCGAAGTGGTGGTGCGTGAGCAGTTGATGGCCTATGCCTCCCTCATGGGCGCCTTCGACCGGCACGCCGACGTGCTGACCGGCGCGCGCGAACTGGCCGTGCTCGCCACCGCCGTCCTCGTTGTCTGCTACCTCGTCGTGGCCCGCGTCCTCCGGTGGCGCTGGTGGGCGATTGCCCTCCCGCTGGCCACGGTGGCCGCCATGGGACCGGCCGTCGTCCAGTTGGCGACCATCGGGCCCGGCATCGTCGGGGCCGCCTGGGCGACGGTGGGCGGCACCCTGCTGCTGGTCGGCCGGCGGAGCCACGGGCGGCACCGGCCGCACAATCGAGCCGTGCACCGGGGAACGGTCGCGCTGGGCGCGGTCGCCGTGGCCGTCGGGGTGGTCACGGCCCCGTTCCTCGCCGTGCCGCTGGCAGTCGGCGCCGCCCTGCTGGTCCTGCGTCCCGGCGACCGGCCCGCCCAGCAGCGCAAGTGGATCCCGCTGGTGCTCGGCACGCTCATGTCCACCGCGCTGGCCGCCGCCGCGGTGCCCGGGCTGATGCGGACGCCTGCCGCCACGACGCTGAGCTCCGCGGAGTGGCGGGTGCTCGTCATCGCGGTCGTCCTCGTCGTCGTGGGGGGGCTGGCCCAACCTGCGCTGCGGACGGTCGCCGCGATCGCCGCCTCGGTGGTCCTGCTGGCACTCCTCCCCGCACCGGGGGCCGACGCCGTCCTGCCGCTGGCCGTCTGCACCGCCGCCGGTCTGGGCGCACTGGTGGTCCAGGTCTTCACACGGCATCCCGTCGAGTCACGGCCACACCCGCTGCTCCGGGCGGCCCTGGCCGTCCCGGTGCTGGTCATGGCCGTGGTCGGCGCGCTGTTCCTCCCCACGCGGGCGCCGGCGCTGCCGCACGCTCAGGTCGCCGAGGTGCTCACCGACCCGGCCGCGCCCGTGGCGCCCGTGGCGGCGCCGCTGCCTCTCTGGGCCGATCTGGTCCGGGACGGGGTCCCGGCCGACCGGCTGCAGCGGAGCGACACGGCCGCAGCCGACGCGACGGGCTGGGAGATCGTGGTGGGGGAGCAGGAGTCCGGCTCCAGGACACGGGTGGTGATCGGCTCGGGCGATACGGCGCTGACCGTCTTCTGGCCGCGGTAGCCGGGTGCCCAGCCGCTCCGCGTCCAGGCGGGGCTGCAGAGTGTCGCCACGACGATGGAAGCGGCACGGATTCGACGGCCGGACCGGGCTCGCTGCACTGCCTGTAGGCGGGTGGTCGGCCACCGCCGTGAGCTGGCGGTTTCCGGCTCCGCCGGCCTGGTGGCAGTGGCCCGTTAGTGCCCGGCGGGGACCTCGACGACACGAGCGGTTCGGCCGGAAGCCGACGGCGACACGCCGGTTGAGGGGGCGGTCCAGCTCTGGCACTGGGGCCGCGACGGCGGTGTGGGATATACGACCGTGGTGATCGAGAACTACCTGCGCGGCGGTCGGCCTTCCACCGCCGGCGGCACGGTGACCTTCATCAGCGAGGTCCGGCCGGTTCGAGGGCTACCGGCAGCCCCGACGGAGCCGTCGCTGGCCGATCGGTGTCGATCGGCCAGGCGTCCGTGCACCAACCGGTCCGAGGGGCAGCGTGGCGGACATGACCCCGTGTCGCCGGCGCGGGACGACGGCGTCCTGGGACGACGGTCTCCAGCCGACGAGGATGACCAGACGTCTTCATCAGCCACGCCGCCGTGCTCACCGTCGGCCCCTGGAGCTCAGCGGGGAGAGGCAGTGAACTCCACGGTCTCGTCTCCGACCCCTGTGCACCTCAGCGTGAGTGGACCAGCCGCGACGACCTGACCCTCAGTGCAAGAGACGTCCTGCTCGCCCACTCGGATCGTCGCACGGGTGTCCTGAATGCCCAGGAAGGAGATCGTCGTACCGAAGATGCCCACCGTGGAGCCGGTGCCTCCCAGCGTCACGGAGCATTCGTTCCCGGAACAGGACACGATACTGAGGGAACCGGAATCCGGCGGGCCCGAGAAACCGCTCACTGCCACGGAACTGCTTGCATAGGAGAAGTTCATCGCATCGGAGGAGGTCGTCGCCTGGGTGGAATTCGAGCACGCCGCCAGCAACGCGAGCAGTGCCCCTGCGGTCAGCAGCACGATCAGCACTCCCTTGCGCGAGGGTTCCGAGAGAGAGCCGTACGGGTGCGAATCGCTACCCTCAGGAGAGCACATGAGCTTGCTTCGAGCAAGGCTCCCAGTCGCCAGACACTCTGCGTCCGCGAATGACCGCGTGCATCCGATATGCACGAAGTCCCAGGTGTACGCCCCGCCCCCGGCTGTACTGGTGCCGTGGACGCCCCTCGCCTTCTGTGGGACGAGCAGGTGGTTGCAACTCGGTTCTACGTAGTGGCGGTCCGACGTATGCGTGCTCACCGTTTTGCGGGACGTACGTGGGGTCGATGGTCGAACGGGGAACCGGGTGTGCGGCCCATCTGCCGATGCAAGGCCCGCGAGCCTGGAACTGGATCCGCCGGACGCCGGCACGGTCATCTCCACACGCGGCGCCCAGGCGGTGGACGACCGTCCGGGCCCGCAGCGCGGAGCGGTGGGGCCAAGGGGCGCCGGCGCATCGGCACAGGCCGGACGGCGCGGGCTGTGACCCGAGGCCCGGCGCTCACCCGCCGGGGGGAGACGCGGGGGCGGTGCTCAAGACGCGTCGGATCGGTGCCGATCACCGGGTCAGGTGACGAGCCGATCACCGCCCAGGACCCGCGAGGAGGAGAGGTCGTGCCCGAGCAGTCCGTGCTCGTCGTGGAGGACACCGAGGAGATCAGGGAGCTGGTCTGCACGGTCCTGCGGCGGGCGGGGATGGACGTCCGCGCGGTCGCGTCCGGCGCGGAGGCTCTGGCCGAGGTCCGGCGTGCGGCACCCGACGTCGTCGTCCTCGACCTCGGCCTCCCGGACGCCGACGGCACCGAGGTGTGCCGGCAGATCCGCGCCGAGAGCGAGTGCTACGTCCTCATGCTCACCGCGCGCGCCGAGGAGGTCGACCTGCTCATCGGGCTGGCCGTCGGCGCCGACGGGTACATGGCCAAGCCGTTCTCGCCGCGGGAGCTGGTCGCCCGGGTGCAGGCCATGCTCCGCCGACCGCGCGTCCCCGCCCCGCGTCCCGCGCCGGTCGAGGAGACGGTGCTCCGGCTCGCCGAGCTCGAGGTGGACGAGGACAGCCGCGAGGTCCGGGTGGACGGAGCCGTCGTCGACCTGACCCGCACCGAGTTCGACCTGCTCGCCGCGCTGGCCTCGCGCCCGGGACGGGTGCTGCAGCGCGAGACGCTGCTGCGGGAGGTCTGGCAGACCGACTGGGAGGGCAGCGTCCGCCTCGTGGAGGCGCACATGTCCAACCTGCGCCGCAAGCTGCAGGCCGCCGGCCTCTCCTCGCCGTCGATCCGCACCGTGCGTGGGGTGGGCTACCGGCTCGTCGCCTGACGCCGCGGCACCGGCCGGTGGCCGGCGGCCGGCGGCCGGCGGCCGACGTGCTCAGCAAGTCAGTGCCGACGTCCTGGGTGACGTCGCCGTCCACCCGTAGCTGGTCAGCGTGGTCACCGTGAGCGCCACCGACGTCGCCGGCCCGGCGAACTTGTCGACGATGACGGTGGCCTGCGACTCCGTGGCGCTGGTGCTATCAACGGCGTACGTACGGCCGTTGCTGAGGTACGCCTGAACGAGGTAGCCCCTGACGCCGGCGGAGGCGCTCGGCTCCCAGGCGACCGCGATCCGCATCCCGCGGGTGCTGCTGCAGGACATCAGCTCAGCGGTCACGTTCGCCGGGGCGGCGACCGTGGCCGTGCCGACGGTCGTCGAGGGCAGTGCCGTGGAGTCGGCGAAGGTGGCGTTCGCCGCGGTGGAACCGGAGCCGAGGATGACGGCGACGGTCAGTGCGAGCAGGACCAGCAGACGGCGGGTGGTCACTGGGGCTCCTCGGTTCGTCGTCGGCGCGGTGGTCAGCGGGTGGTGGCGGTGCGCTGGACGCCGGAGAAGGTGAGGGTCAGGGTGCTGGTCTGGCCCTGGAAGCGGTTGTCGGCGCTGGTGGGCAGGGTGAGGGTGACCAGCAGGTTGTCCGCGGCGCCGGGGGTGAGGCTGGCGGCACCGGGGATGCCGCGGTTGCCGACTGCCGGGCCTGAGCCCAGTGGCGTGGTGGTGCCGGGGCAGGTGTAGGTCGGGGTGGTGGTGCCGTGCTGGGTCCAGGGGGCCGAGCAGGAGGCCAGGGCCAGTTGCAGGCCGTTGACCGGGTCGCTGGTGAGGATGCTGGTGGTGGCGGTGACGCCGAGGTGCACCGAGGACAGCGGGTTGTCGCCGTCGTTGGTGAGGGTGAGGGTGCGGCTGAGGGAGTCGCCGGGCAGCAGGCCGGTGGTGGTGGCCGGGATGGGTGCGGCGGGCCGGGTGAGGTCGATCGACACGGTGCCGGAGGTCAGCTGGGTGGTGACCGGGGTGGTGGAGTCGGTGAAGGTGCCGAAGGTGCCCAGGCCGGCGACTGCGGCGGCGGTGCCGAGGACGGCCAGGGAGCCGAGGACCTTGCGGGTGGTGGCGGCGCGGCGGGTGCTCATCGGTTCTGCTCCTGCGGTGGGGCCGGGATCGGGGTGATCCGGCGTCAGGAACGACCCTGAGCGCTCAACCGCAGGGCCCCCGCCCGCCCACCGCAAGGGATCCGCAAGGAACGGTGGACCCCTCGCAGGGTCCCGCCGCGAGCCTGCGAGTGACGGGGGAGGGGGGCGAGGAGGTCCTCGTTCAGAGCGGGAGCGTGAGCGTGGAGGTGGTGCCCCGGCCCTCGACGCTGGCGACCTCCAGGGTGCCGTCGTGCGCGGCGGCGATGGCCCGCGTGATGGCCAGCCCCAGCCTGACGCCGGGCACCGCGTGCCGCCGGGCGGTCGAGGCGCGGAAGAACCGGGCGAAGAGCTGGCCCTGCTCGCCGGCGGGGATCCCGATGCCGGTGTCGCTGACCGCCAGCCGGGCGACGGGCACCGCGTCGTCCCGCGAGGCCTCGACGACCGCGCCGTCCGCCGTCCGCCACGCCGACCGCAGCGCGAGGGTGACCCGGCCGCCGGCCGGGGTGAACTTGACGGCGTTGGAGACCAGGTTGTCGCAGGCCTGTCCCAGCCGGACGGCGTCGCCGTGCACCACCAGGCCGCCGTCGGGCACGTCGACGACGACCTCGACCCCGGTCGCCGCGGCGGTCACCCGGACGGTCTCCTCCGCGGCCCGGACGACCCCGGCCAGGTCGACGTCCGCGGGCTGCAGGCTGAACCGGCCGGCGTCCACCTGCGCGGTGAACAGCAGGTCGCCGACCAGGCGCAGCAGTCGCTGGGCGTTGCGCTCGACGGTGCCCAGGTGCGCCCGTGCCTCCGCGCCGAGCTCCGGGTCGTCGAGGACCAGCTCCAGGTAGCCGAGGATGGAGGTCAGCGGCGTGCGCAGCTCGTGGCTGATCAGGCTCACGAACTGGTCCTTCATGCGCTCGGTCGCCCGGGCCTCGGTCATGTCGGTGCCGACGAAGTTCCACCCGGCGTGCACGCCGCGGTCGTCGGTGCGCGGGGTGACCGCCACCGAGACGGTGAGCTCGGCGCCGTCCGCGGCGACGTAGGTCCAGTCCCGGACGTCGCTGCCCTGCTCCTGCGCGGTGCGCACCAGGCCGGCCAGGCCGCCGCCGGCGTCCTCGAGCTCCTCGGGCAGGTGGAAGTCGGTGATCGAGCGGCGGCGGACGACGGCGGCGCGGGGGAGGCCCAGCATCCGTTCGGCGCCGGGGTTCCAGACCCGGATCACGCCGGCCACGTCGGTGCCGATGATCGACTGCTCGGTGACCGCGTCGATGACGCTGGTCATCGTCCGGGCGCGGGCCTGCAGCATCCGGGTGGCGACCTCGAGCTCGTCGTCGCGGTGCTGCATCCGCGCCCGCAGTGCGGCGTTCTCCGCGCGCAGCCGGGTCAGCTCCTCGGCCGGCGCGGGGCCCAGGACGGTCACGCCGTCACCCCGGAGGTCAGCTCGCGCACCCGGGCGACCAGCCCGGCGACGGAGAAGGGCTTGGCCAGGTAGGCGTCGGCGCCGGCGGCCAGACCGCGGGCAACGTCGTCGGTGGAGGCGCCGGCCGACAGCAGCAGCACCGGCACACCGGCGGTGGCGGGGTCGGCGCGCAGCGCGGCGCAGACCTCCAGCCCACTCGCGCCCGGCATGGAGACGTCGAGCACGGCGAGGTCGGGCGGGTCGGTGCGGGCGGCGGCGAGAGCCTGTGTCCCGTCGGCGGCCTCGGTGGCGACGGTGCAGCCGGCCCGGCGGACGGCGAGGCCGACCAGTGCCCGGATGTCGTCCTCGTCGTCGGCGACCAGGACGCGCGGCGCTGCGGTCGGCACGGGTCGGGCTCCCTCGCTCGGGCGGTGTCGTCCCGGTCGACGTCGGCGCCACCGAGGGCGGACTGCAGCGCACCCGCCGGGGCCTCACCCCAGCAGGGGACCCGGCCGCGAACGGCAGCGCGCCCCGCCGGGGAGGACCCGGCGGGGCGCGCTGGAGTTCCTACTTCAGCTGCCCGACTGGCTCTGCACCGTCTGACGGGACTGCTGGGCCTGGCCCTGGACGTCCTGCGCGGCGGACTGGCCCTCCTGCTTGACGGTCTGGGTGGCGTCCTGCGCGGTGGACTTGACCTCCTGGACCGCCTGCTGGGCGGCGGGCTGGAGCTCCTCGCGGATCTCCTGCGCGGCCTCCTTCGCCGGCTGCAGCAGCGTGTCCTTGTGCTCGCGCACCGCGGACTCGGCCTGCTGGGCCAGCTGGCGCTCCCGCTCCGAGGCCGGCAGCAGGCTGGAGACCAGCCAGCCGACACCGAAGGCGATGAGGCCCGCGGCCAGCGGGTTGCCCTGGGCCTGCCGGACGAGGGTGTCCGGGGCCTGCTGCACCGCGTGCGCGGCCTGCTGCGCGGCACCCTGCACGGACTCGGCGGCGTCGTGCGCCCGGTCCTGCACCGTGCCGGCGGGGTTCTGCGTGCGGTACTGGGCCGTGGCCCGGGTGTCGTGGGCGCTGCCCATGACCCGGTCCTTGACGCGGGAGACGCGGCCCTTGGCCGCGCTGACCCGGCGGTCCATCACGCGGGAGGGGTTCACCTTCTCGTTGAGGGCGTCGACGTCGTAGCTCAGCTCGCGCTGGGTCTGCTCGATCTGCCGACGGATGGCCTCGGGGTCGTTGCTCGTGGTCATGTCACGTACTCCATGTCTGAGGGGGCCGGGGGCCGCGGGTCAGTTGGGCTTCAGAGCGCTGGGGACGTCGGACAGCGTGTCCACCGTGCGCTCGGGCTTGGGGTTCACCTGCTGCAGCTTCTTCTTGCCCATGGAGAAGGCGACTGCGCCGATGACGCCCCAGAGGATGGCGACGATGAGCGCGGCCAGACCGGCGTCCATCACGTTCTCCAGTGCCCACCACAGGGCGTGGGAGAGGAAGAGCACCGTCAGGAACCCGGCGAGCCCGGCGGCGGCCATCATGCCCGCGCCCTTGCCCGCCTTCTTGGCCTCGGCCTGGACCTCGGCCTTGGCCAGGGCCACCTCCTGCCGCATCAGCGTGGAGAGGTCCTTGGCCAGCTCGCCGAACAGCTGCCCGACCGAGGTGCCCTCGACGTCGGGCCGGCCCTCGGTGCTCGTCGGCGTGCCCACGTTGCCGCTGTGGGCGCCGTACGCCTCGTCGGGCGAGACCGCGTAGTTGCCCTGGCCGTACGGGTCCTGGGTGCCCTGCGCGTACGGGTCCTGGCCCGAAGAACCGACCGGCGTCGCGCCGGAGTAGGGAGAGCTCATGGGTCAGACCCCCTGACCGGGACGGCGGGTCGGGTCGTCCCAGCCGGCCGGGGTGGTCGGCGGGACGGCGGCGCCCGCGGGCGGGACGGTGCCGTACGGCGGCGGGACCGGCGTGCCGGTGGTCGCCGTGCCGGTGGTGCTCTCGTAGGACGTCGTCTCGGTGTAGCCGGAGTAGGCCGGCGCCGGGTCGACGTAGTTGGTCTGCGTGTAGCTGGTGCGGTACTGCTGCGTTCCGCTGCTCGACGAGCCGTCGCTGTGCGCGGCCTTCACGCCGCTGGTGAGGCGGCCGGCGAGGACACCGGCGAGCGCGGCGCCGAGCAGGAAGGTGCCCGGCTTGCGGCGGGCGAAGGCGCGGACGTCCTCGAGCAGGTCGGCCGGCTCGCGGTTCTGCAGCCGGTCGGCGAACTGCTCGACGTAGCCCGAGGCCTGCTGCAGCAGGTCACGCGCGGGGCCGGGGGCGCCCTGGCTGCTGCCGTCGGCCAGGCCGCGCAGCTCCTGGGCCAGCGAGGACAGGCCGGAGGCGGCCTTCTGCTGCTGGGCCACGGTCTGCTGGCGCAGCTGCTGACGGCCCTGGTGCAGCAGGTCCTGCGCCTGCCGCTGGGTCTCGTGCGCGACCTCCTTGGCCTGGTCGGCGGCGGTCGAGGCGACCTGGCTGCCGGCCTGGGCGGCGGTCTGGCCCACGTTGCGGGCCTCGTCCTTGGCCACGTCGCTGGTGGACGTGGTGCCGGTGGACGTGGTGCCGGTCGTCGTCGTGGTGGTGGTCGCCCCGCTGGTCGCGCCCGAGCCAGAAGAGGGCGGCGGCGGGAACGGGGTGTCGATGGAGTGAGTCATCGTTCCTCCTCGGCAGAAGTCATGGTCAGCCGAGGCGATACCCGTCAAACGATCACCCACACATGGCGTGTCGACGACCGTCGCACTGCCGTGTGCGGGTACGACGGGGCACCCGGGCGCGGGCCCGGGTGCGGAGGAGGAACGGGCTCCCGGGTTACCCGGCCGGGTGAAGGTGTAACCCCCGGTGCCCCCGTGCCGCGGCACGCGGCCCCCTGAGCTGTAGTGCGGACTAAGGTGAGCCTTGCCTATCTGAGTCCGATCCGAGGGAGCCCCGCCATGGCCGACAAGGCCCCGCGTCGACCGCGCACGCCCCGGCTGGTCACCGTGCTGCGGACCTCCCGCCCGACGCCCCACCTGGTCCGCGTGGTGCTCGGCGGCGAGGGCCTCGCCGGGTTCGCGCCCGAGCACACCGACGCCTACGTCAAGCTGGTGCTCCCGCCGGCCGGTGCCCCCTACGCCGCGCCGTTCGACATGGACGCCGTGCAGCGCGAGCACCCGCGCGAGCTGTGGCCGTGCCTGCGCACCTACACCGTGCGCGCGTGGGACCCGGCCGCCGGTGAGCTCGTCCTCGACGTCGTCGTCCACGGCGACGAGGGGCTGGCCGGCCCCTGGGCGGTGGCCGCCCGGCCGGGCGACCGGGTGCAGCTGCTGGGTCCGGGGGGTGCCTACGCGCCCAGCGGGGACGTCGACTGGCACCTGCTGGCCGGCGACGAGACCGCGTTGCCGGCGATCGCCGCCTCGCTCGAGCGGCTGCCCGCGGGGGCCGCGGCGCGGGTGTTCGTCGAGGTCGCCGACGCCGCCGAGGAGCAGCCGCTGCCGCTGCCCGTCGGTGTGGAGCTGACCTGGGTGCACCGCGCCGGGCTGCCGGGCGAGGCGCTCGTCGCCGCCGTCCGCGGGGCCGCGCTGCCGGCCGGTTCGGTGCACGCGTTCGTGCACGGCGAGGCCGGGTTCGTGCGCGAGCTGCGCCGCTTCCTGCGGGTGGAGCACGCGGTGCCCCGCGAGCGGCTCTCGGCGTCGGGGTACTGGCGCCTGGGCCGCACCGACGAGGGCTGGCGGGCCGAGAAGGCCGAGTGGAACGCCGCGGTGGAGGCCGACGAGCAGGCCGTCCCGCGCGTCGCCTAGGGCGAGCCTCCGGCCCCCGTGCAGGGTCCCACCGCGAGCGGTGGGGGCAAGGGGGTCCTTCACCACGGGAACCGCGGCGGACGGCGGTCCGCGAAGGCGGCGACGCCCTCCGCCAGCTCGCCGGCGGCGATCGTCTCCCGGTACCAGCGGCCGGCCTCGGCCTGCGCGTCCCGCCCGGCGCCGAGCGCGGCCACGACCTCCTTGGTCGCCCGCTGGGACAGCGCCGAGCGCGCGGCGAGCACGTCGGCCAGGCGGTGCACGTCGTCCACCAGGTCGTCGGCGTCCACCAGCCGGTCGACCAACCCGGCGCGCAGGGCGGTCGGGGCGTCGACCAGCTCCCCGCTGAAGAGCAGGTACTTCGTCATCCCGGGGCCGACGAGGTCCAGCAGCGCCTTGGTCGACTCGGGCGTGTAGACGATGCCGACCTTCGCCGGCGTCACCCCGAACACGCCGGTGGGGTCGGTGACCCGCAGGTCGCAGCAGGTGGCCAGTTCCACGCCGCCGCCGATGCAGTGCCCACGGACCATCGCGATCGTCGGCTTCGGGAAGTCGCGCAGCGCGGCCTGCGCGGCCAGGTTGTCCCGGCGCAGCGCGGCCATCGGGTCCTGGGGGTCGGGGCCGCCGAGCAGGTCGGCGATGTCGGCGCCGGCGCAGAAGCTCGCGCCCGCGCCGGTCACCACGAGCACCCGGACGGACGGGTCGCCGGCCGGGCCGGCGAGCACCTCGGGCAGTGCCGCCCACATCGCGTGGGTCATGGAGTTCCGCTTGGCGGGCCGGTCGATGGTGAGGACGGCGATCGCGCCGTCGGTGTCCACGCGCAGCGAGTCGCTCATCTCAGCCCAGGTCGTCGGTGGCGAAGGTGTCGCACTGCGCCGGGTCGCCGGTCTCGTAGCCGGTCGTGAACCAGCGCTGCCGCTGCTCGGAGGAGCCGTGCGTGAACGCGTCCTGGTCGATGGTGCCGCCGCCGAGGTTCTGCTGGATGAAGTCGTCGCCGATGCGGGCCGCGGCGTCCAGCGCCCGGTCGATGTCGTCCTGGGTGATCTCGGCGATCAGTGGCTGGCCGGACTCGTCCGGGACGGTCTCGGCGTGGTTGGCCCACGTGCCGGCGAAGCAGTCGGCCTGCAGCTCCAGGCGCACGGTGCCGCTGGTGGGGCCGGTCTCGCCCGGCGTGACCTGCTGGTTGATCCCGAGCACGTTCTGCACGTGGTGGCCGTACTCGTGGGCGATCACGTACGCGTTGACGAACAGCCCGCCCTCCGCGCCGAACTGCTGCTGCAGCGTGTCGAAGAACGACAGGTCGATGTAGACCAGCTGGTCGGCCGGGCAGTAGAAGGGCCCCGAGCCGCTGGTCGCCCCGCCGCAGGAGGTCTGCACCGAGCCGTTGAAGAAGACGGTGTCGGTCGGCTGGTAGTCCGCGCCGAGCACACCGGACCAGTAGTCCTGGATCGACTCGATGTCGGCCACGACGGCGCAGTCGACCGACTCGTTGGCGTCGGCGCCGGTCCGGCACTGCTGCTCGAGCTGGGTGTTGTCGGCGGTCTGCCCCTGCCCGAGGCCGCTGAGCTGGCCCAGCGCCGCGCCGGTCCCGCCGTCGCCACCGCCGCCGAGCAGCTGGAACAGCACGAGGACGACGACGCCGACCACGCCCAGCCCGCCGCCGCCGACCGCGAGGCCCCGCCCGCCGCCGAGGCCTCCGCCACCCCGGCGGTCCTGCACGCCCGACGGATCGAGGTCCGCTCCCTCGCTGTACCTCATGGCTGGGCACCCTCCCGGTCGTGTGGCACGCCGAGACGGTGCCATCCGCAGCGGCGGTGCCCTCGGTGGGGCGGGGTCATGCGCGCTCGGCGGCCTCCCCGCCGACCGGCGTCCGGCTGGGCTGCTCGGCGGGCTCGTCGCGCAGGAACAGGTACCAGTAGGACGTCGCGACGAAGACCACCGCGCCGACGAGGTTGCCCACGCCCGCCAGCAGCCAGTTGAGGACGACGTCCCCCCAGCCGAGGTCCGGGACGCCGGCGAAGATCGAGGCCGGGAGGAAGAACATGTTGGCCACGACGTGGTCGAAGCCCATCGCGACGAAGGCCATCACCGGCAGGAAGATCGCGAGGACCTTGCCGGAGACCGTGGTCGCGGCCAGCGACATCCACACCGCCAGGCAGACCAGCCAGTTGCAGCCGACGCCGCGCAGGAAGACCTGCCACGGGGTCTCGTGCAGGGCCTTGGCCTCGGCGATCGCGGCCAGCCGGTCGTGGGTGAGCCCGGCGCTGCCGGAGGCCCCGGGCGCGCCGATCACCCCGGTGGAGACCGCGAAGAAGTACGCCACGAAGACCGCACCGACCAGGTTGCCCAGCAGCACCAGCGTGAGGTTCTTGGCGACGTCCCCCATGCCGAGCCGGCCCTGCATCGCGCCGAGCGGGACCAGCAGCATGTTCCCGGTGGCGAGGTCGGATCCCGCGACCAGCACCAGGACGAGCCCCAGGGTGAAGGCGGCGCCCATGAAGAGGGTGGGCAGCGTGCCCCAGGTGGCCGGGTCCAGGCCCGAGGAGACGGTGATCGCCACCAGGGCGCCGAAGGCGATGTAGGCCCCGCCGAGGAAGGCGCTGACCAGGACGCGGTCCCACGTCCGGTGGATCTTCTTGGCCCCGGTCTCACTGGCCACCTGGGCCATCTCGGGTGGCTGCCGGTCGGACACCGTCACCTCCACAGGGACGCGCGGACTCTGGCGAGTGGACCGTACGACTCCGATCCGGATCCGGCACTCGGGTGCGACGCCGGACACCGGCCGACCGCGGCGATCTAGGGTCGGCGGACACACCTCGACACCGGGAGAGCACATGGCGGTCTCGAACCGCGTCCGCGGCGCCCTGACGACGACGGTGCTGGCGACCGCGGCCACCGGCTTCCTCGCCTCCTGCGGCACGGACGAGGAGCAGCAGGAGCAGGTCGCCTACTGCACGAACGAGGACGGCGAGATCGTCGACGACGACTTCTGCGACGACGACTACGCCGGCGGCGGCCTGTTCTTCCTCTACCTGGGCGGCTTCCGGCCCGGGCTCCCGGTCGGCACCGTGCTGCCCAGCGGCGGCACCCGGATCGACCCGCGCAACACCGCGGACCGGCAGCGCGCCGGCCTGCCCCCGACCGGCCGGGTCGCCGGGGGCACCCGGGTCAGCGGCGGCATCGGCTCCGGGGTGGGCGGCGGCGACTCCGGCAGCCGCTCCGGTGTCGGCGCGGGCAGCTGACCCCCGGCCGTCCCCGCGAGATCGGCGGTCTCGTGGAGATCGGCGGCTGATGACCACGAGACCGCCGATCTCGCGGCGGGGACCGGAGGGGTGACAGCGTGAGGCGCGTCGAGGCCGGGGTGGTCCGCCCGGGCTGGGAGGCCGAGATCGAGGCCCAGGGACTGGTCTACAACCGCACCGAGCTGCCCGGCGGAGAGGTGCGCAGCTACTGGCGCGAGGGGCCGTTCTACGACTTCACGATGGCCGAGGTCGAGCGGCTCGAGGGCTGGGTCGCCCAGCTGTTCGAGATGTGCGTGGCGGCCGGCGACCACGTCATCGAGTACGACCTGTTCGACCGGATGGGCATCCCGCCGATCGCCCGCCCGGAGATCCGCCGCACCTGGGAGGCCGAGCCGCCCAGCGTCTACGGACGCTTCGACCTGCGCTACGACGGCCAGGGGCCGCCCAAGCTGCTGGAGTTCAACGCCGACACCCCGACCGGCCTGGTCGAGTCCGCTGTCACCCAGTGGAACTGGCACCTGTTCACCGGGCAGGGCGCCGACCAGTGGAACGCCCTGCACGAGAGGCTCGTCGCCGCCTGGCAGCGCAACCTGCTGCGCTGGGAGCGGCGCACCGGCGTCCGCCCGCGGGTGCACCTGGCCTGGACGTCGGAGGAGCGTTCCGGCGAGGACCGGATGACCGTCGCCTACCTCATGGACACCGTCGTTCAGGCCGGCTACCAGGCCGTCGAGCTGCTGGTCGAGGACATCGCGCTGGATCCCGGCGACGGCCGCTTCTACGACCCGCAGGGCCGCCACCTCGACGTCGTCTTCAAGCTCTACCCCTGGGAGTGGCTGATCGAGGACGAGTTCGGCCCCGCCGTCCTCGCCGACGCCGCCCGCCCGGGCGGCACCACCTGGGTGGAGCCGGCCTACAAGATGCTGTGGAGCACCAAGGCGCTGCTGCCGGTGCTCTGGCAGCTGTTCGGCAGCGACCCGGCGCTGTCCCCGCTGCTGCTGCCGGCCTACTTCGCCGACGAGATGCCGTCCTCCTGGCGTACCTACGTGCGCAAGCCGCTGTGGGGCCGGGAGGGCGCCAACGTCCAGATCGTCCGCGACGGGCAGGTGGCCGTGGAGCTGCCCGGCCGGTACGGCACCGAGGGCTGGGTCGTACAGGAGTTCGCGCCGCTGCCGGACTTCGCCGGCATCGACGGTCCGCACCACCCGGTGCTGGGCGCCTGGGTGGTCGACGGCGAGCCGGCCGGCCTGGGTATCCGGGAGAGCGACGGGCTGGTCACCGACAACCTGAGCTTCTTCGTGCCGCACACGGTCGACGTCACCGCTCCGCAGGCCGGCCCCCGGTAGCCGACCTACGGTCGGGGCATGCCGTTGGAAGGTGAGTACGAGCCCAGTCCTGACCGCCGGTCGCGCGAGCAGGTCGAGCGCTACGAGGCGACCGGGGGCCGGGAGGCCAGCACCCTGGAGGACACCGGGCTGCCGGTGGCCGTCTTCACGACCCGTGGCGCGTCGAGCGGGAAGGTGCGCAAGACGCCGCTCATGCGGGTCGAGCACGGCGGGGCCTACGCGATGGTGGGCTCGCAGGGCGGGGCTCCGGAGGACCCGGCGTGGGTGGCCAACCTCCGCACGCACCCCGACCAGGTCACCGTGCAGGACGGGCCCGAGCCGTGGGACGGCGTGGCTCGCGAGGTCACCGGTGAGGAGAAGCGGCAGTGGTGGGAGCGGGCCGTGGCCGCCTACCCGCCGTACGCCGAGTACCAGCAGAGGACCGACCGGGAGATCCCGGTCTTCGTCGTGGAGCGGGCCGACCCCGCCAACCCCGCCTAGGGAAGGCCGGCTGAGCCCGGGTCAGCCGGGGAGCCGTCGCCAGGTCGTCGTCCCCCGGCCCCGGGAGCCCGGACGCCGCCGACCATCCGGCACGACCGGCGACCGGGTGCGGCGGTTCGCCCGCCCGGTGGCGATCGGCGTCCTCGGGCCCCGGCGGCTCACGGCAGGGCGGCCGCCACCCCCGGGATCGCGGCGGCGACCTCGTCGGGGAACGTCGTGAACGGGGTGGCGACGACCGTCCGCCGCGCCCCGCGGCCCTGCCACGCCCAGGTGCCCAGCACCCGCCCCCGGTGGACGACGGTCGGCCGGAAGACGCCGTTACCGCCGGGCACGATCCGGTCGGCGAACTCCGGCGGGACGGCGCAGCTGCGGTCGGCGTAGCCGAGGACGAACTCGTCGAAGCCGGGCAGCAGGAACAGCCCGGCGGCCTCCGCCCGGTGCGCGGCCAGCAGGTCGGCGGTCTCGGGCGCCAGCAGGTGCTCGCGGCCGTCGACCTCGACGGCGGCCAGCCGGTCGCGGACGGCGGCCACGCCGGCGCGGACCTCGCCCAGTGGCAGCCCGGCCCAGCGGGCGAGGTCGGCGACCGTGGCCGGGCCGTGGCCGCGGAAGTACCGCAGCGCGAGCTCGGCCAGGCCGGCGTCCCGGTCCAGCCGCCGCGGCGCGGTCACCCACTCGTCGAGCAGCACGAACGCCTGGTCGCCGTCGTCCATCGGTCCGAGGCAGAGGGTGCCGGTCTGCGCGAGGTACCAGAGCAGGTGGTAGCCGCGCTGCCCGGTGACGGCGACGCCGCCCTCGGACATCGCGGCCAGCAGTTCCCTGCGCCTGCAGCGCCGCCCGCCGGCCAGTGCCGCGACGACCAGCTCGCGCGCCCGCTCGGTGTCGGCCTCGGTCAGCCCCAGCCGGGCCCGTCGCTGCGCCGCGCCGGCGAGCACCCGGGGGCCGAGCAGGTCGAGCATCCAGGGCAGGTCCTCGGCGGGCAGCAGGTGCAGCGTGCCGCGCATCGGCCAGGAGCGGACCACCTCCCCGGCGTCCAGCGCCGCCTCCACCCCGCCCCGCGTGCGCTCCGCCGTCCGCAGGGCCACCGACGTCAGCGCGCCGGGCAGGTCCTGCCCCTGCACGCACGTGAGCAGCCGCACCGCCTCGGTCGCCGTGGCCGGGGGTGGCCCGGCGACCCGCTGGGCCACCAGCCGGAGGAGCGCCAGGTCGCGGGCCGTCGTCACGTCCGGGGAGCCTGCCAGCGGGGTCCGACGATCGGGGCCCGCGGCACGGTGGGGGCCCGGGCACCGGGTGCCCGGGCCCCCGTGCGGTCAGCGCCGCCCGGTGCGCAGCCGGCGGCCGACCGCGGCCAGCAGCCCCGCCGCGACCGCCAGGAGGCCGGCTGCCGCGGCCACCGGGCCGCCCGCGCCGGTGGACGACGACGGCCGCACGCCCGCGACCGCGGTCGACCCCGTGCCGCAGGCCGCGCCCGCAGCCGGGCCCTCGCCCGCCGCCCCACCGGGCGCGGACCCCGTGCCGTCGCGGCCCCCGCCGTCCTGGGGAGCCCGGTGGCCCGCCGTCGGCGCGCCGCAGTCGACGTCCCCACCGGAGGAGCCGGGCGTGCCGCCGTACTCGCTGCCGCTGCCGCTGCCGCTGCCGCCGTACCCGCCGCCGCTGCCGGTGCCCGGACCGCGGAGACCGGCACCGGGTGCCGTGCCGGGGAGCGGAGTCGGACCGTCGTTGCCGGGAGCCTCCCCGTCCCCGTCCCCGCCGGGCCGGCCGAACAGGTCGACCGGCAGCGTGACCCGCACCAGGAGGTCGCCGAGCGTGCCCGTCCGGCCCTCGTCGACCGGCACGGTCACCACCGAGCCGGAGCCCGGTCCGCCGCCGAGGAGCCCACCGAGGTCGACGTCCACGGTGGTGCCGGACAGCGTGTCCCCACCGAGCAGCCCGCCGAGCAGACCCCCGGTGTCGATCGGCACGCTCAGCGCCGGCTCGCGGTCCCCGGCCGGGTCCTGCTCGGGCCGTCCGTCGCCGACCAGCCCGCCCACCTGAACGTCGACGTCGTCGCCGGACAGCGGGCCGCGGCCCTCGCCGCCGGGCAGCGGCAGGGCGACGGTGGTCGGGCGGTCGCCGTCGAGGCCGGCCGGCAGGGTGAGGACCGTGTCCGGCGACGTCGTGCCGTCGGCGTTCCCGATGGTGACCGTGTCCTCGAGGTCCAGGAGCACGCCCGATCCGCCCGGTCCCGGCACGATCGGCTCGGCCAGGTCGACGTCCACCTCCAGGCCCGACAGCGGGTCGCCGTCGAGGACCTGGCCGAG
The DNA here is from genome assembly GCF_002802985.1 of Geodermatophilus chilensis. GTDB lineage: Bacteria > Actinomycetota > Actinomycetes > Mycobacteriales > Geodermatophilaceae > Geodermatophilus > Geodermatophilus chilensis. The sequence goes on from NZ_NVPT01000037.1 coordinate 17,749, forward strand.
GTCCCCCGTGACGACCGGTGCGGTCACCGTCGTCCCGGCGGTGCCCCCGCCCGAGGTGTTGACCGGGACGGTGACCGTCAGGCCGTCCCGGGGGTCGGGGGGCGCGTCGGTGGCCTCGGTGACGCGGATCGGGACGCTGACGCCGCCGGTCCCGTCCTGCCCGAGCAGCGTCGTCCCGGGGTCGGTGTTCGTGTCGATCGGGAGGCTGGCACCGCCGTCCCCGCCGATCGCGAGGTCCTCGCCGGTGCCGGTCACGACCGGCGTCCCGACGGTGGCGTCCTCTCGCACGGGGACGGTCGCCGTGGCGCCGAGGACGTCGGCGCTCAGGTCGTTCTCGTCGGCCGCCGCGACCCCCGCTCCGGCAGCCAGCAGGCCACCGGTGAGCAGGGCCGTGCGCAGGCCGCGCTGTACCCATCTGTTCATCGTTCGTCTCTCCAGGTCTGGGTGGACCGGCCCCGGGCGGGACCGGGTGACGTGCCGTTCCGGCATCGCGGCCGGAGGGCCGCACTCAGTCGGGAGAGGAGGACGGGTCGACAGGGAGCGAGCGCACCGCGCCGGGAGCCGCGTCGGTGCGGTTCCCGACGGCGAGGAGGACGGCGGCCGGCAGGTCGCCGGGCAGGGCGGCGCTGCCGCCGTCGGGAGCCGGGGTGCCGCCGGCGCCCGAGGGCACCGGAACGGCCGGCAGCGGGGCCACCGGGGGCGCGGGCGCCGGGTCCGAGCCGTCGGCGTCGGCGGCGGGAGCCGTGCCGTCGCCGGGGGCCGGCGCACCGGCGGGCGTCGGCCCGTCCGTCGCGGGAGCGGGCTCCGGCGACGCCGGGCCGGCCGGCGGCGCGAGGAACGGGTCGGCCGCGGGAGGTGCGTCCACGACGACGACGGGTGCCGCGACGCCGCCGGGTACCTCGGGGGCAGGGGGTACCACGGCGACGCCGGGCGTCGGGGGGACGACGTCGGCCACCATCGGCGCGACGACCTCGGTCACCACCGGCTCGACCACGCCGGCCATGACCGGCCGGACGACGGACGTGCGGACGGGCTCGACGACCCGGGTCGCGACCTCGGCCACCACCGGTTCGGCGACCGTGCGGACGACGTCGGTCAGGGGCACGGTCGGGTCGACGACCCGGTCGGGGGTCGGCACCGGGGCGCCCGCGAGGGGTGCGACGGGTGCGGCGGGCTCCTCGGCGGAGGCCGTGGAGGCGCCGGCGAGCCAGAGGGCGGCCCCGACGGCGATCAACAGCCCCGCGCGGAGGAGACCCCGGCGGGCCGCGGACAGCAGGCGAGGAGCGTCGTCGTCCACGCCCTCACCCCCACTGTCCGTGCTCTTGCGGTTACGGCCAGGCTAGGAACGGGGAGGCCGCGGCCGCGCGCCGAGACGGGTCACCCGACCGGGTGGATCCCGCCCGGCTCCCGTGACCCAACGGAAGGGCTGCAGCTCAGCGCGCCGGCGGGCGCGGCCCTGGGAGGATGCCGCTGTGCAGGCAGCGGACTGGGACGCGCGCTACGCCGCGCAGCAGCAGTGGTCGGCCGAGCCCAACGCGCTGGTGGCCGAGCTGCTGGCCGACCTGCCGCCCGGCGCGGCGGTCGACCTGGCGGCGGGGGAGGGGCGGCACGCGCTGTGGCTGGCCGGGCGCGGCTGGCGGGTGACGGCGGTCGACTTCTCCGCGGCCGGGCTGGCCCGGGGCCGCGGCCGGCCCGGCGCCGAACGCGTCACGTGGGTGACCGCCGACGTCCTGGGGTGGGAGGCGCAGCCCGGGTCACTGGACCTGGTGCTCGTCGCCTACCTGCACCTGCCGGAGGCGGAGACCACCGCGCTGCTGCGCCGCTCGGTCGGCTGGCTGCGGCCCGGCGGGCGGCTGCTCGTCCTGGGCCACGACGCCGACAACGTCGCGCACGGCGTCGGCGGGCCCCAGGACCCGGCGATCCTGCACAGCGTCGCGCGGCTGGCACCGGTGGCCGAACTGCTCGACGTCGACCGGCTGGAGCAGGTGCGGCGGGGGACGCCGGCAGGCACCGCGCTGGACACCCTGCTGCTGGGCCGCCGCAGCCGGCCGGCCGGCCGCCGGCGGTAGCGTGCGGTCCGTGATGGGGATGGGCGGGGCCGGCGGCCCGGACGCGCAGCGGCGCCGGCGGCTGGTCGCCGCGATCGTGGTGCTGGCGATGCTGCTGACCGTCGCGGCCACGGTGCTGTCGATCGCGCTGGGCTGAAAGAGGACCTCCCTGCCCTCCGTCGCTCGCAGGCTCGCGGCGGGACCCTGCAGGGAGGCCGCCTGTCCCTCTCACCGCTCGTGAGCTCGCGGTGAGCCGTCGGACGGGGGCGTGGGGTGGTCGGCCCGCCGCCTCGCCGACGGTCCGGGGGGTGCCGCGCCGGCGAGGTGCGCGGCGAACCAGTCGCGGGCGAGCTCCGCGGCCGTCTGCAGCGTGCCCGGCTCCTCGAACAGGTGCGAGGCGCCGGGGACGACGGCCAGCCGGTTCGTGCACCGCAGCCGGGTCTGCGCCTCCCGGTTGAGCTCGAGCACCTGCTCGTCGTGGCCGCCCACGACGAGCAGCGTCGGTGCCCGCACGTCGGCCAGCGCCGGGCCGGCCAGGTCGGGGCGCCCGCCGCGGCTGACCACCGCCCGCACGGCGTCGTCCCGCGCCGCCGCGACCAGGGCCGCCGCGGCGCCGGTGCTCGCGCCCAGGTACCCCAGCGGCAGGCCGGCGCACGAGGGCTGGGCGGCGGCCCAGTGGGCCACCGCGGCCAGCCGCCCGGCCAGCAGCTCGACGTCGAACACCGGGCCCCGCGCGGTCTCCTCGGCCGGGGTGAGCAGGTCGACCAGCAGCGTGGCCATCCCCGCCGAGCGCAGCACCTCGGCGACGGCGCGGTTGCGGGGGCTGTGCCGGCCGCTGCCGGTGCCGTGGGCGAAGACCACCAGCCCGTCGGCGTGCTCGGGGACGCTCAGGTGCCCCGGCAGTCCCTCGGGGCCGGCGTCGGCGACCACGTCCTCGTCCCGCGGGGTGGGGCTGCCCGCCGGGGGCGCCGGGGCGGGACGGCCCAGCAGTGCGCGGACCTCCTCCTCGTCGGTCGCCCGGAAGTCGGCGTAGGCCTGCCCGACCGCGGTGAAGCGCTGCGGGCTCTCCAGGCACACCACCCCGTCCACCGTCGGGGCGATGTCGGCCAGGGCGCGCGGCGAGCCGACGGGGGCGGCCAGGACCACGCGGGCGGCGCCGTGCGCCCGGACCACCGCGCAGGCGGCCCGGGCGGTGGCACCGGTCGCGATGCCGTCGTCCACCACCACCGCCGTCCGGCCCTCGAGCGGCAGCCGCGCCCGGTCGCCGCGCAGCTCCCGTGCCCGCCGCTCGAGCTCGGCGCGCTCGCGCCGCTCCACGTCGGCGAAGGTCGCCTCGTCGACCCGGCCGGCCTGCACCACGTCCTCGTTGACGACGAGCACGCCGTCCTCGCCGATCGCGCCCATCGCCAGTTCCGGGCGGCGCGGCAGGCCGAGCTTGCGGACGAGGACCACGTCCAGCGGGGCGCCCAGGGCGCGGGCCACCTCCGCGGCGACCGGCACGCCGCCGCGGGGCAGGCCGAGCACGACGACGTCCCGGCCGGCGAGCGGCGCCATCCGGCGCCCCAGCTGCCGGCCCGCGTCCCTGCGGTCCTGGAACGGCACCCGCGCCTCCTCGCGTCGGGACCCATGCTCACCCTCGTCCCGCCCGATCGCGATCCGCAACCCCGGGTTGCGTGCGTGACCTTGGTCCCTGGTGTGCGCGACCCGCAGCGGTCACCGTTGGACGCCGGCGCCGATGGCGCCCGCCCGGACCTGATCCCGCGCGCACGGAGGCGCCCCCGCATGACGCTGACCGAAGACCCCGCCGTGGAGCAGGCCGTGGCCCGACTCGCCGACGAGTTCCGGGCGCGGCTGCGCCCCCAGGTCATCGGCACCGTGGTCCGCACCTGCCGTCAGGACCTCAGCGGGGTGCCCGCCACCGCGCTGCCCGAGCTGGTCGAGCGGCTGGCCCGGGAGCGGCTGCAGTCCGTCGGCTGAGAGCTGGGACCCACACGGTCGACCTCGGTGCGAGGCTGACGCTGATGCGTGCCGCCTGGTCCAGGAGGTGTCCCGTGGAAGCGGACGAGATCCGTGTGGTGATGGACGACCCCGTCGCGCGTCGGCTGTTGGCCTCGGCGAACCCCGCGCGGCTCGCCTACGTCGCGCTCGACGGGACGCCGCGCGTCGTACCGGTGGACTTCCACTGGAACGGCGTGGCCCTCGTCATCGGCACGGTGCCCGGGTCCGCGAAGGTCGCCGCCCTGCAGGCCCGTCCCGCCGTGGCGTTGACGATCGACACCAGCCCACCGACCTGGCCACCCAACGTGCTGCTGCTCCGCGGGACGGCCGAGGTCTCGCTGGTGGACGGCGTCTTCCCCGAGTGCGTCGAAGGCGCCCGGAAGGTGACGCCGGCCGAGGAGTTCCCGCGGTGGGAGGCGGGCGTGCACGCGCTGTACGACCAGATGGTCCGGCTCGACGTCACGCCCACGTGGGCGCGGATCCACGACTTCGAGACCCGGATCCCGCAGGCGGTCGAGGCACTCGCGAGGAGCAAGTCCGGCGGGTCCTGACCTGTCGGCGGGCGGTCGCGGGGTCGTCGCCGTGGGCGGTGTCAGGCTGCCTTGACCGTCAGGCGAGCCTGACGGATGCTCGGTCATGGACCTCGACGCCCTCGAACGCGAGCACACCCTCGCCACCGCCGTCCGGCGCTTCGACGAGCTGCGCGGCCGGGACTCGCTGGCCGATCCCGACGACCCGGACGGCCCCCACCCCCTGGGCCGGGCCGAGGCGCTGGAGCTGCTGGCCCTCGGCGAGGTGATCGCCCGCAAGGCCGGCCAGTGGCGTCAGCTGACGGTCCGCACGGCGCGGGCGAGCGGGGCCTCGTGGGCGGAGATCGGGCAGTCCCTCGGGACCACCCGCCAGTCGGCGTGGGAGGCGCACCGCCGCTGGATCGACGGGCAGGCCGCGCAGCACGGGGCCGTCGGGGAGATCGGTTTCGACGAGGAGGACGCCGCGGCCGCCCGGGCCCTGGCCGGCGACCGCCCGTGACCATCGGCGGGTGGCTGCCGTCTCCGGCGTGTCCGACAGCCACCCGCCGATGATCACCGCAGAGAGGAGGCGCCGGTCAGGGGGTCGGGGTGCCGCCGATGTCGTCGAGCTCCTCGAGCTCCCGCGGGCCGAGCACCAGCATCCCGGCGGCCAGGTTCTCCTCCAGGTGGGCCACCGAGGAGGTGCCCGGGATGAGCAGCAGGTTGGGGCTGCGGGCCAGCAGCCAGGCCAGCGCGACCTGCATCGGGGAGGCCTCCAGCCGCCGGGCCACCGTCTCCAGCGCCGCGGACTGCAGCGGGGTGAACCCGCCGAGCGGGAAGAACGGCACGTAGGGGATGCCCTCGCGGGCCAGCGAGTCGACCATCGGGTCGTCGTGCCGGTGCACCAGGTTGTAGTGGTTCTGCACGCAGACGACGGGGGCGACCGACCGGGCCTCGGCCAGCTGCTGCGGGGTCACGTTGCTGACCCCCAGGTGCCGGATCAGCCCGTCGGCCTGCATGGCGGCGAGCGCCTCGAACGGTTCGGCCAGCGAGCGCTCGACCGGCTCGGAGAAGCCGGGCATGCGCAGGTTCACGACGTCCAGGACGTCGACGCCGAGGTTGCGCAGGTTGTCCTCGACCGCCCGGCGCAGCTGCTCGGGTGTCAGCGCCTCGGGCCACTCGCCGGCCGGGGTCCGCTCGGCCCCGACCTTCGTGACGATGGTCAGGTCCTCGGGGTAGGGGTGCAGCGCCTCGCGGATGATCTGGTTGGTCACGTGCGGGCCGTAGTAGTCGCTGGTGTCGATGTGGTCCACGCCGAGCTCCACCGCCCGGCGCAGGACGGCGACGGCGGCGGCGCGGTCGGCCGGCGGGCCCATGACGTGCGGCCCGGCCAGCTGCATCGCGCCGTAGCCGATCCGGTTGACCGGCCGGTCGCCGAGGAGGAACCGGCCGGAGCGTTCCGCGGTGGGGGTCGGGGTCGTCATGCCCGGGCCCTACCCCGGCCGTCGGTCGGTCAGGCGGCGGTGCGGCACTCCGCGGGGACGGCGTCCGCCCCGGCCGCCGTCGGCACCCGGTCCCGCCGCTCGGTGGCCCGCGCGACGACCGCGATGCCCGAGCCCACCAGCGCCAGGACCGCGCCCACCCAGATGGGCGCGGTGTAGCCCAGGCCCGCCGACAGCACCGCTGCGCCGAGCGCGGCGCCGAGGGCGTTGGCCACGTTGAACGCGCCCTGGTTGGCCGCGGAGACCAGGCTGCCGCCGCGCACCCGGGCGGCCTCGATGACGCTGTTCTGCACCACCGGGCCCAGCGCGAAGGCCAGCGTGCCGAACAGCACCAGCAGCACGACGGCGGTCACCGGGGTGCGGGCCAGGACGGCGAACGCGGCCAGGACGACGGCGGTGGCGAGCAGGCCGACGACCACGAAGGAGAAGCCGTAGCGGTCGCCCAGCCGCCCGCCGGCGAGCGTGCCGACGGTGGTGCCGACGCCGAACAGCGCCAGCACCGGCGTCACCCACTCCACGGGGATGCCGCCCAGCTCGGTGAGGATCGGGCTGACGTAGCTGTAGACGGCGAACAGCGCGGAGAAGCCGACCATCGTCAGGCCCAGCACCAGCCACACCTGCCCCCGGCGGAACGCGGCCAGCTCGCTGCGCAGGTCGCCGGGCTCCCCCAGCTCGGCCGGCATCCACGCCAGCAGCCCGGCGATGGTGACCAGGCCGATGGCGGCGACCGCGCCCAGCACCAGTCGCCAGCTGGTCTGCTGCGCGACGAAGGTCCCCAGCGGGACGCCGACGACGTTGGCCACGGTCAGCCCGGCGATCATCAGCGAGATCGCGCTGGTGCCCCGCTCGGGTGCGACCAGCCGGCGCGCGGCGACGGCGCCCACGCCGAAGAAGGAGCCGTGCGACAGCGCGGTGAGCACCCGGGCGGCGGCGAGTGTCTCGTAGGTCGGCGCCACCGCCGACAGCGCGTTGCCGACGACGAACAGCACCATGAGGCCGACGAGCGTCCGGCGCGGCGGGAAGCGCAGGCCCAGGGCGGTCAGGGTGGGCGCCCCCACGACGACGCCGACGGCGTAGGCGGAGATCAGCAGACCCACCGAGGGCACCGAGACGCCGAGGCCCTCGGCCACCTCGGGCAGCATGCCCATGACGACGAACTCGGTGGTGCCGATGCCGAAGGCGCCGATGGCGAGGGCGAGCAGGGCGCGGGGCACGGGGAGAGAGCTCCAGGGGGACGACGGCGGGGACGACGTGGCGGACGTCGTCGTCCTCCCGGGTCCTGGTCACCAGGACCCCCTGTCAGGCAAGCCGCCGTCCCCGGCGGACATGCCCGGGACGGCGGGTGGGTCTGCTCACACGGCGCGACAGGACCGGCGACCGCGGTCGGCCCCGCCATGCCGGATCAGGGCCGGAGGAGGACCTTGACCGCGCCGTCCTTCTTCTCGCGGAAGTCCGCGTAGGCCTGCGGCGCCTGCTCGAGCGGCACGTGGTGGGTGGCGAAGTCGTCGACGCCCAGCGGGTCGCCCTCGGTGAGGATCGGGAGGATGTCGGGCACCCAGCGCCACACGTTGGCCTGGCCCATGCGCAGCTGGATCTGCTTGTCGAACATCCGCATGAGCGGCAGCGGGTCGGTCGCGCCGCCGTAGACGCCGGACAGCGAGATCGTCCCGCCGCGGCGCACCGCGTCGATGGCGGTGTTCAGCGCGGCCAACCGGTCCACGCCGGCCACCTGCATGACCCGCTCCATGATCGCGTCCGGGACGATCGCGGTGGCCTTCTGCGCGATGCTGGCCAGCGGGGAGCCGTGCGCCTCCATGCCCACGGCGTCGATCACGGCGTCGGCACCGCGGCCCGCCGTCGCGTCCTGGATCGCCTGCACGACGTCGTCCCTGTCGGTGGAGCCGATGACGTGCGTGCCCCGCGCAGTGGCCCGGGCCAGCCGCTCCGGGACGACGTCCGAGGCGTACACGTTCTCGATGCCCAGGTGGTGGGCGATGCGGGTGCACATGTCGCCGATCGGGCCCAGCCCCAGGACCAGCAGCGTGCCCCCGGGCGGCGTCGCCGCGTACTGGACGGCCTGCCAGGCGGTGGGCAGCACGTCGGAGAGGTAGACGAACCGGTCGTCGGGCAGCCCGTCGGGCACCTTGATGGGCAGCGTGTTGCCGAAGGGCACCCGCAGGTACTCCGCCTGCCCGCCGGGGACCTGCCCGTAGAGCTTGGTGTAGCCGAACAGTGAGGCGCCGAAGCCCTGCTCGCGGTTCTGCGTCGTCTCGCACTGGGACTGCAGGCCCTGCGAGCACATCCAGCAGGTGCCGCAGGAGATGTTGAAGGGGACGACGACCCGGTCGCCGGGCCTGACCGCGGTGACGTCCCGACCGACCTCGCGGACGACGCCCATCGGTTCGTGCCCCATCACGTCGCCGACCGTCATGAACGGCGCCATGACCTCGATGAGGTGCAGGTCGGACCCGCAGATGCCGCTCGAGGTGACCTCGATGACGACGTCGGTGGGGTCCTGGATCGTGGGGTCCGGGACGGTGTCCACCCGGACGTCGGCTCGACCGTGCCAGGTCACTGCGCGCATGGGGGATGGGCTCCTCGGGGGCTGTCGATGGACTCGGACAAGGGCCTTCTGCCCCGGCGTGAGGTCCATCGCCCCCGGGAACGACCCGTGACGGCGTGTTCCTCACGGTGAGTGAGATGAGTTCGACGCAGTGTCGAACGACAGCGGTGCAGTTCCGTGACACCCGTCACCGAACCGGACTCCGATACCCCCACTCGAAGGTCACGAAACAGTCACGTCGTGTTTACATGGCTCCCGTCCGCTTCCCCCGAACACCGCACGACGACCCTGTCCCCTCCGGAAGTCAGGTGCATGAGCCAGCTCCACCACGACCGTCACGGAAACGAGACCCAGACGGTCCACCAGTCCGTCCCGACGCAGCGCCCGGGGGATGCGCGACCGTCGGACAGCCAGGCCGACGAGCCGCGACTGGCCGAGGTCACCGACCTCGCCGACCTCACCGAGCAGGCCGAGGCCGGTGCGCGCGCCGGCATCGAGGACCTCGCCGAGGGCGCCCGCCCGGTCGCCTTCGTCCCGCTGGTCACCGGCGGACGGCGGGGCCGCCACCGCGGCCGCCGGGTCCCGGGACCGGCCCGCCGTCCGGCCGCCTACCTCGCTGCGGCGCTGGTGGGGGCCGGCGGCCTGGCCCTGATCGCAGCCGGCGACCGCGCCTCCGCCGAGGAGACCGACGTGGCCGAGAGCTCCTCGGTCAGCGTCGCCGCGGAGCTCGGGCTGGACGTGGGGTCGCAGGCCGCGGTCCCCGAGGCCGACGCCGCCGCCCGGCTCGGTGAGCTGACCGCCAGCCGCACCGCGCGGGAGGCCGAGCAGGCCGCCGCCGCGCAGGCGCAGGCCGAGGCCGACCGGCTCGCCGCCGAGGCCATCGCCGAGGCGGCCCGTCCCGACGCGGTGCTGCCCGTCGACGGTGCCCGGCTGACCAGCGGCTTCGGCTCCCGGTGGGGCACCGTGCACGCCGGCATCGACCTCGCCGCGCCGATGCGCACGCCCGAGAAGGCGGCGATGGACGGCGTCGTGCTCGAGGCCGGCCCGGCCAGCGGCTACGGCCTGGTCGTGTACCTGCAGCACGAGAACGGCGACGTCACCGTCTACGGGCACATGGACGAGATCCTCGTGGCGCCGGGCCAGGTGGTCCGCGCGGGCGACACGATCGCGCTGCTCGGCAACCGCGGGCAGTCCACCGGCCCGCACCTGCACTTCGAGGTGCGCCTCGGCGGCCTCGGTGGCGAGAAGGTCGACCCGGTGCCCTACCTCCGGGAGCGCGGCGTCCAGATCTGAGCCGGCCGGCGTGACCGCTGCGGGACACTCGGACCGTGCGGCACGCGACGGCGGGGGAGCGGTGACGGGGCACGGGCACGACCACGGTGTCCCCGCGGCCACCGCGTCGGCCGCGTACCGCCGCCGGCTGGCCGTCGTCCTCGGGCTCACCGTCGCGGTGGTGGCGGCCGAGATCGCCGGCGCGGTGGTCTCCGGGTCGCTCGCGCTGCTCGCCGATGCCGGGCACATGGCCACCGACGCCCTCGGCCTCGGCCTGGCCCTCGGGGCGGTCTCCCTGGCCCAGCGCCCCGCGCACGGACGGCGCACCTTCGGCTGGCAGCGCGCGGAGATCCTCGCCGCCGTCGCCAACGGGCTGCTGCTGGTCGCGGTGGCCGGCTACGTGGTCGTGGAGGCGGTCCGCCGGATCGGGGACCCGCCGCAGATCGACGCCGGCGTGGTGCTGGCCGTCGCCGCGGTGGGACTGGCGGTCAACCTGGCCGGCCTGGCGCTGCTGCACTCCGGCCGCGGGGGGTCCCTCGCCGTCCGCGGTGCCCACCTCGAGGTGCTCGGCGACGCGCTGGGCTCGGTCGCCGTCCTCGTCGCCGCCGTCGTCGTCGCGACCACCGGCTGGACGCCGGCCGACACGGTGGCCTCCCTGCTCATCGCCGCGCTGGTGCTGCCGCGGGCGTGGTCGCTGCTGCGTGAGGCGGTCGACGTGCTGCTGGAGGCGGCGCCGCGCGGGGTCGACCTCGAGGACGTGCGCGCGCACGTCCTCGGGGTGGACGGCGTCGTCGGCGTCCACGACCTGCACGCCTGGACGATCACCTCCGGCCTGCCCGTGCTGTCGGCGCACGTGGTCGTCAGCGACGAGGCGCTGGCCGACGGCCACGGCGGGCGGGTGCTGGACGCGCTCTGCGCCTGCCTCGGCGACCACTTCGACGTCGAGCACTGCACCTTCCAGCTGGAGGCCGAGGCGCACGCCGGCCACGAGGCGCCCGTCCACGATTGAAGGACCCCGTCCTCCCCACCCCTCGCAGGCTCGGGGCGGGACCCGGGACGGGGCCGCCCGTCCTCGCCGCCACTCGCGAGCTCGCGGCGGGACCCTGCAGGGGGGCCGCCCGTCCTCCCCGCCACTCGCGTGCTCGCGGCGGGACCCTGCAGGGGGCCGCCCGGGCGCTGCCTGAGTGGGACAGTGGGGGCGCAGGCGCACGGCAGGGCGGGAGGCAGCGGTGGACCACGGTCATCACTCGGGCATGTGGGTGCCCGCGGAGCCGCCGACCTGGGGGCGGATGTTCCTGCCGCACCTGGACGGCTGGTCGTGGCTGGCGGTGCTGAGCCTGGTCGGGCTCGTCGCCTACCCCGTCGCGGTGGTGCTGCTGCGCCGCTCGGGTGTGACCTGGCCGTGGTGGCGGACGGCGTCCTGGGTGGCCGGCTGCGTCGCGCTGTTCGCGGTGACCGGCACCTGGCTCAACGGCTACAGCATGGTGCTGTTCAGCCTGCACATGGCCCAGCACATGGTGCTCTCGATGGTGGTGCCGATCCTGCTGTTGCTCGGCGCCCCGGTGACCCTGGCGCTGCGCACCCTGCCGCGCGGCAAGCGGCTGGCCGGCGTCCCGCGGGCGCTGCTGCTCGACGCGCTGCACAGCCGGGTCGCCCGCGTGCTGTCGCACCCGGCGTTCACGCTGCCGCTGTTCCTGGCCAGCCTCTACGCGGTCTACTTCACGCCGCTGTTCGACGCGCTCATGGCCAACCCGGTGGGCCACCAGTTCATGCTGGCCCACTTCACGGTGACCGGGCTGCTGTTCTTCGGCCCGATCCTGGCGCAGGACCCCTGGCCCCGGACGGCGGGCCACGGCGGCCGGATGCTCGAGCTGCTCGTCCCGATGCCGTTCCACGCCTTCTTCGGCGTCGCGATCCTGATGGCCGGCTCGCTGGTCGTGGAGACCTTCGCCAACCCACCGGCGGGCTGGGGCGTCGACGCGCTGTCGGACCAGAAGACCGCCGGGAGCATCGCGTGGTCCTTCGGCGAGGTCCCGACGGTCTTCGTCATGGCGCTGGTGCTGTTCGCCTGGATGGGCTCGGAGCAGCGGAAGGCCCGCCGGCTCGACCGGGTCGCCGACCGCACCGAGGACGCCGAGCTCACCGCCTACAACGAGCGGCTCAAGGCCCTCGCCGCGCGCGGGCGCTGAGCGCCGTCCTGGCTCACCGTCGCAGTTCCTGGTTCACCACGGGTGGTGAGCCAGGAACCGCGGTGATCGGCTCAGCTGATCACCGGACCGGTCCACGTGCACCCGGGTGAGCCACAGCGGGGCCGCGGTCAGGTGGCCGCCTGCGACCATGTCCGTGTGCCGCTATCCCTCGTGTTCACCGCGGACACCCACGTCCCGAAGCGGGCGCGTGACCTCCCAGGTGCGCTGTGGGCGGCGATCGACGCGGCGGACGTCGTGGTGCACGCCGGCGACTGGGTGGACGTCGCGCTGCTGGACCGCTTCGAGGAGCGCGCCCACAGGCTGGTCGCCGTCCACGGCAACAACGACCACGGCGCGCTGCGCGAGCGGCTGCCGGAGGTGGCCCGCGCCGACGTCGGCGGCATCCGGCTGGCCGTCGTCCACGAAACCGGCGACAAGAAGGGCCGCGAGGCCCGCTGCGCCGCGCGGTTCCCCGACGCCGACCTGCTCGTCTTCGGGCACAGCCACATCCCCTGGGACACCACCGCCGACACCGGCCTGCGGCTGGTCAACCCCGGCTCGCCCACCGACCGGCGCCGGCAGCCGCACGGCACCTTCGTCACCGCGGTGGCCGACGACGGCGTGCTGCGCGATGTGACCTTCCACCCGGTCGCGAGGTGACGGCGGCCGACGGGCGCTGGCGGCACCTCGGGGTCAGCCTGGTCGGGCTGGTCGCCGCGTGCGCGATCCAGAACGGGCTGCCGTTCCTCACCGTGGCCCTCCGCCAGGAGGGTCTCTCCCTGACCGCGATCGGCCTGCTCGTCAGCGCGCCCACGGCCGGCCTGGTCCTCAGCCTGCTCGCCTGGGGCGCGGCGGCCGATCGGTACGGCGAGCGGCTCGTGCTCAGCGCCGGGCTCGGCGTCGCCGCGGTCGCCATGACCGGCGCCGCGCTGGCCGGCACGCCGGTGGCCACCGGGCTCTGGCTGCTGCTCGCCGGCGCCGGCAGCGCGTCGGTGCACGCGGCCAGCGGGCGGCTGGTGCTCGGCTGGTTCCCCGCCGCGCAGCGCGGCCTGGCCATGGGCGTGCGCCAGGCGGGGCAGCCGATCGGCGTGGGGCTGGCCGCCTTCGCGCTGCCGCGGCTGGCCGAGGACGGCCCGGGGACGGCGTTCGCCGCGCTCGCCGCCGGCTGCGCGGTCACCGCCGTCCTGGTCGGGGTGCTGGTGCGCGACCCGGCCCGGCCCGAACGACCCCCCGGTGCGCCGCGGGCGGCCTCGCCCTACCGCTCGCCGGTGCTGTGGCGGGTGCACGCGGCCAGCACGCTGCTCGTCGTCCCGCAGTTCGTGGTCGCGGCCTTCAGCTTCGACTTCCTGGTCCGGGAGGTCGGCTGGTCGACCGCCGGGGCCGGCACGCTGCTCGCGGTCACCCAGCTCGGCGGTGCGGCCGCGCGGCTCGGTGCGGGCGCGTGGTCGGACCGTGCGGGCAGCCGCGTGGGGCCGTTGCGGCTGATCGCGGTCGCGGTGGCCGCGGTCGTCGGGGTGCTGGCCGTCGTCGCCGTCCTCACCCCGGACGTCCTCGCCCCGGCCGCCGTCGCCGCGGCGGTGGTGTGCTCGGCGATCGTCACGGTCAGCCCTAACGGGGTCGCGTTCACCTCGGTGGCCGAGCAGGCCGGCAGCGCCTGGGCCGGGCGGGCGCTGGGCGCGCACAACACCGTCCAGAACCTCTCCGCCGCGCTGACCGTGCCCCTGGCCGCGCTGCTCGTCGACAGCGGGCCCGGCTACCCGGCGGCGTTCGCGGCCGGTGCCGTGGCCGCGGCCCTGGCGATCGGCGTCGTGCCGGGCCGTGCCGTCGAGGCGTCCTCCCGCGGCGCGCCGCGGGCGGCCGACCCGGCCCCGAGCCGGTGAGCCTCCGCCGGCCGTGGCCCGCCGGGGCGGTCGAGCTGCTGACCTGCCCGGTCTGCGGGGCGTCCCTGGCCGTGCGGGGCGACGGCGCCGGGCTGGTCTGCCCGGCCGGTCACTCCTCCGACCGGGCGCGGCAGGGGCACGTCACGCTCCTGCCGCCCGGGCACGTCCCGCCGTCCGGCGACTCCGCGGCGATGGTCGCCGACCGCGTCGCCTTCCTCGCCGCCGGCCACTACGCCGGGGTGACCCGCGCTCTGGCGGACGCCGTCGCCGCGGGGGACGACGGCCCGCCGGGCGCGCTGCTCGACCTCGGCGGGGGCACCGGGCACCACCTGGCCGGCGTCCTCGACCGGCTGCCCGCCGCCGTGGGGGTGGTGCTCGACTCCTCCCGGTACGCCGCCCGCCGCGCGGCCGGCGTCCACCCGCGGGCCCTCGCGGTCGTGGGCGACGCCTGGGCCCGGCTGCCGGTGCGGGACGCCGCCGTCGATCGGGTGCTGGTGGTCTTCGCCCCGCGCAACGGCCCGGAGACCGCGCGGGTGCTGCGGCCGGGCGGGCGGCTGGTCGTCGTCACCCCGGCCGCCGACCACCTCGCCGAGCTGGTGGCCCCGCTGGGGTTGCTGCGGGTCGACCCCGACAAGGCCCGCCGGCTGTCGATGACCCTCGAGCCGCACCTGCGCCCGGTCGCCGCCGCCGCGCACCGCGAGCGGCTGGAGCTGGACCGCGCGGCGGTCACGACGCTGGTCGGCATGGGCCCGCACGCCCGGCACCTGAGCCCCGACGGGCTGGCCACGGCGGTAGCCGGGCTGCCCGAGCGGACGCCGGTCACCGTGTCGGTCGACGTCGCCACCTGGGCCCGGACCGGCTGACCGGAGGCCGCCCAGGTCACGCTCTGGCAACGGTCGCGCGGCGGCTGTACGGCGGGGACCGGCGCGCCTCTGGCGTCGGCAGGAAGCGTGTCGCAGGAAACGTCTAAGCTGCGGCCGTGACGATCGCACCGGCGCCGATCGTGAGCCGGCCGAGCCCGGTTCACCAGGCGGAGAAGGGCTCGCGGCTCTCGAACCTGCTGCGGACCACCGACCACAAGACCATCGGCCTCATGTACCTGGCCACCTCCTTCGCCTGGTTCGTCATCGGCGGACTGATGGCGCTGCTGATGCGCGGGGAGCTGGCCCGGCCGGGTCTGCAGTTCCTGTCGCCGGAGCAGTACAACCAGCTGGTCACGATGCACGGCACGGTGATGCTGCTGTTCTTCGCGACGCCGCTGTTCTTCGCGTTCTCGAACCTGATCATGCCGCTGCAGATCGGCGCGCCCGACGTGGCGTTCCCGCGGCTGAACTCGTTCTCGTACTGGCTCTTCCTCTTCGGCTCCACCCTCGCGGTGTCGGGCTTCTTCACGCCCGGCGGTGCCGCCGACTTCGGCTGGTACGCCTACACGCCGCTGTCCGACGCGACCAACAGCCCCGGTGCCGGCGCCGACCTGTGGATCGCCGGCCTGGCGGTCAGTGGTCTGGGCACGATCCTCGGTGCGGTCAACTTCATCACCACGATCGCCTGCCTCCGGGCGCCGGGCATGACGCTGTTCCGGATGCCGATCTTCACCTGGAACACGCTGGTCACCAGCCTGCTGGTGCTCTTCGCCTTCCCGATCCTCACCGCCGCCCTGTTCGGCCTCCTGGCGGACCGGCAGCTGGGTGCCCTCGTGTACTCGGAGGAGAACGGTGGGCCGATGCTGTGGCAGCACCTGTTCTGGTTCTTCGGGCACCCCGAGGTCTACATCATCGCGCTGCCGTTCTTCGGCATCGTCACCGAGATCATCCCGGTCTTCAGCCGCAAGCCGCTGTTCGGCTACAAGGGCATGATCTTCGCGACCCTCGCCATCGGTGGTCTGTCGCTGACGGTGTGGGCGCACCACATGTACGCGACCGGCGCGGTGCTGCTGCCGTTCTTCGCGTTCCTGACCTACCTGATCGCCGTGCCGACCGGCATCAAGTTCTTCAACTGGATCGGCACCATGTGGCGCGGTCAGCTGACCTTCGAGTCGCCGATGCTCTTCTCGATCGGCTTCCTCGTGACGTTCCTGCTGGGCGGGCTCACCGGCGTCCTGCTGGCCAGCCCGCCGCTGGACTGGCACGTCAACGACAGCTACTTCGTCGTGGCGCACTTCCACTACGTGGTGTTCGGCACCGTCGTGTTCGCCGCCTACGCCGGCGTCTACTACTGGTTCCCGAAGCTGTGCGGCCGGATGATGGACGAGCGCCTCGGCAAGCTGCACTTCTGGCTGACCTTCATCGGCTTCCACGGCACGTTCCTGGTGCAGCACTGGCTCGGCGGTGAGGGCATGCCGCGCCGGTACGCCAACTACCTGGCCAGCGACGGGTTCACCACGCTGAACACGGTGTCGACGATCTTCTCGTTCATCCTCGGCGCTTCGACGATCCCGTTCTTCTACAACGTGGCGAAGTCGTGGCGGTACGGCCGGCTCGCACTGAGGGACGACCCGTGGGGCCACGGCAACTCGCTGGAGTGGGCGACGTCGTCCCCGCCGCCGCGGCACAACTTCACCGAGATCCCGAAGATCCGCTCCGAGCGGCCGGCGTTCGAGGCGCACTACCCGCACCTCCTCGAGCGCCTGCAGCGCGAGGCGCACGCCGGCAAGCGGCACGAGCCGTACGCCGGGGTCAGTGAGCTCGGTGGCACCGGCGGTCGCCGGCAGGGCCCGAACGACCCCGACCCCACCTGAAAGAGGACCCCCTCCTCCCCACCC
>NZ_NVPT01000369.1 GCF_002802985.1 Geodermatophilus chilensis
TTTACAGGACAGGACGTCGGGTGCATCGGGGGGGTCAGGCGGCGGTGGGCACGCCGGCGGCCGCGGCCAGCTCCGGGTAGCGGTCGAACGCCGGGCGCAGCAGCGGCACGAACTCGATGACCCTGGCCACGCTGCCCTTGATCCGGATCTTCCCGGTGGCGACCGCGATGGGCATCAGCAGCCGGCCGGACCACAGGGCGTCGGCGGTGTCGCACGACATCTTGATCGCGAGGGTGGTGGGTGCGGGCGGCCCGTCGACCCGCACGCCGCCGGCGTCGACGTACAGCTCGAAGTCCGGCTTGGTGTGCACGAAGCGCACGGACAGCGCCTCGTCGCGGACGATGGCGCGGAAGGCGTCGTCCTCGAGCATGATCTCGAACAGCTGCGAGAAGACCGAGACGGCCTGCTCGCGGGACGTGTAGGCGGACATGGCGGAACCTCCGGAGCGGTGCGGGGACGGGACGGTGGACGCCGGTCAGGCGGCGAGGGCGGTGGGGGTCCCCACCGGGTGCGGGATGTCGCGGGTGAGCAGGTCGACGACGGAGGCCAGGAACCGTGGGGACCGCAGGATCCCCAGGTGCCCGGCGCCGGGGACCAGGACGTTGGTCGCCCCGAGGCGCGGTTCGTCGAGGCGCGAGGAACGGGGGCGGACGACGAGGTCGGCGTCGGAGTAGTAGGAGACCCACCGCACGTCGCTCGGGCGCGACCGCCGGCGCAGCTCCTCCAGCAGCGGCGAGCCCGGCCGCAGGGAGGCGACGAGGGTTCCCCGCCCCAGCAGCGCGGCACACGTCCCGCGGTGCGGCGAGGCGACGGTGGCGGCGGTCCGGACGTGCGGCTCCAGCCCCAGCTCCTGCACCGCGTAGCGGACGACGACGCCACCGAGGCTGTGCCCGACGAGGGAGATCCGGTCGGTGCCGGCGCGCTCCATCGCGTCGTGGCACTCGCGGACCAGCGTCTGGGCGATCGTGGCGACGCAGGGCGCGAAGGGGGTGTAGGTGATGGCGTGCGGACTGGTGCAGCCCGCAGGCCGAGGGCCTGCACGCCCTCGCCCGGGCCCTCGACGGGCCGCTCCGGATTGCCGTCGTCGGCCCGCCCGATCCCGCGGTGACCGCCC
>NZ_NVPT01000370.1 GCF_002802985.1 Geodermatophilus chilensis
CTGACAGCGCATCTCAGGCAGCTTGGCGGGTGGGGTAGCCGGCGTGGGTGAACCAGCCGGCGGCGTCGGCGGCGGTGACCGCGTCCAGCGCGGTGGCGATCGCCTGGTCCAGGGCCGCCCGGGTGCGCGCGGCAGCCGCCTTGACCAGCGCCTTGATCTTGCTGAAGGCCTCCTCGATCGGAGACAGGTCCGGCGAGTAGGCCGGCAGAAAGAGCAGTTCGCAGCCGGCGGCGGCGACCAGCTCGCGAATCCGGTCGGGTTGGTGCGCGCCGACGTTGTCCACCACGATCACCGTCCCCGCCGACAGCGCGGGCAGCAGGACGTGTTCCAGATAGGTGGCGAACACCGCGGTGTCGGTGCCGCCCTCCACGGTCATCGCCGGGCTCATGCCGGCCAGGCTCACCCCGGCCAGCAGGGTGGTCACCGGCCCGCGGTTGCGCGGCACCGCGCCGCGAGCGCGGTGACCCCGCGCCGCGCGGGCCCGCCGGCGGGTCATCGAGGTGTGCGTGCCGCACTCGTCGACGAAGACCAGCCGCGCCGGATCGACGCCGGCCAGCCGGGTCCGCCACTGGGCGCGCGCGGTCTCGTCGCGCTCGGTGGCGGTCAGGCTTTTTGCTTCAGCGGCCGCCCCGCACGCCGCCGCCGGCCACCCGGAGTCAGCGCCTGACCGGGCTCGGGCGGCAGGCCGGCGATCGCCCGCGACATCGACGCCAACGACACCGGCTGGCCACCGGCGGCGACGAACGCCGCCACGTGCTCGGCCAGCGTGGCATCCGCGGCAGCAGCCTCCAGCCGGGCCGGCAGCCAGGCGTGCAGCCGCCGGCGCACCACCGGCGCCGGCCCGTGCCGCTGCTCGGTCGCCGCCAGGCTGCCGGTGGCCCGCCGCCGGGCCAGGTACCGCTCCACGGTCCGTAGCGACATCCCGAACCGCTCCGCCGCCTGCCACTGGCTCATCCCCGCGTCGACCGCGGCCACCACCCGCTCACGCAGATCCATCGAATAAGCCCGCACCCCAGCGGAGTACGTCTGCCAACCGCCCACCGTCAACCAATCAGCACACCGCTGTGA
>NZ_NVPT01000371.1 GCF_002802985.1 Geodermatophilus chilensis
CAGCACCCTCACCGCCCTGGCCCTCGCGGCCGGCGGGCGCTCGGGGTGGGCCATGCAACACCCGCGAGCGAGCGGGGGACAAGGTCCCCGGATGGGACCGTCCCGTCACGTGACGGCGCGTCGCGCGCGGCGCGCCGGGGATCTTCCCCCATCCGGTTAGTCAGGTTAGGCTCGCCTAACCTACTGCCGACCTCGAGGGAGCCCCGTGACGACGAGCCCCGCAGCACCCGTCCTGCGCGCCGACGCCGCCGAGCGCGCCCGCACCGTCGGCGGTCGCACCTCCGCCGCGCTGTGCGTGCGCGGGCTGGACGCCGGTCGCCCGCTGGCGCACGCCACGACCACCACGGGCACCACCTACGTGCTCGTGCCGACCGGCGGGGAGGTCGACACCGCGCTCGCCGGCCGTGACGACCTCACCGCCGTCCTGATGGTCAGCGACCGGGCGCCGGTGCCGCTGCGGGACCCGCTGCGCGCCCAGCTGTGGCTCTCCGGCTGGCTCGCCCCCGTGCACCCGGCAGCCCGGCGCGCCGCAGTGCTGGCCTTCGCCGAGACCCGGCCGGTGGGCTCGCTGCTCGACGTGGGGGACGGCGCGACGCTGCTGCGGCTGGACGTCGCCGAGGTGGTGCTGCGGGAGGGCGAGCGCTGCACCGAGGTCGGCCCGCACGCCTACGCGCAGGCCCGCCCCGACCCGCTGGCCGCCGTCGAGGCGCGGATGCTGCAGCACCTCGACCGCGACCACCCCGAGGTGCTGGACCTGTTGCGCAGCCGCATCCCGACCGGCGACCTCGGCCCGCACGACGTCGTCCGACCGCTGGCCCTGGACCGCTTCGGCTACCGGCTGCGCATCGAGCGCCCGGCCGGCCGGCGTGACCTGCGGGTCCCCTTCGCCCGGCCGCTGACCTGCCCGAAGCAGCTGCAGGCCGCCACCCGGCAGCTCATCTGCACCGCCCGCGCGGCCCGCCGCGACTAGGCCCTGTTTGATAAGTCGCGGAGCCAGATGTCGATGTCGCTGATCTGGACGGTTGCTTCGTAGCGGACGGCGAGTTTGTCGTAGCGAGTGGCGAAG
>NZ_NVPT01000372.1 GCF_002802985.1 Geodermatophilus chilensis
TTATTTACAGTCACAGAGCGGCATACTAGGTCTAGTACGGTCTCGTAGGCTCGGAGATGTGTATAGGGGGCAGGGGTCCCGCCGCGAGCTCGCGGGTGGCGGGGGGCGGGGGGTCCTTCTTCAGTCCAGGGCGGCCTGCGC
This sequence comes from Geodermatophilus chilensis, assembly GCF_002802985.1. Lineage (GTDB taxonomy): Bacteria > Actinomycetota > Actinomycetes > Mycobacteriales > Geodermatophilaceae > Geodermatophilus > Geodermatophilus chilensis. The sequence continues at coordinate 142 of NZ_NVPT01000372.1, forward strand.
GTCGTACGCCTGCTCGAGCAGCGCGGTGAACGCCGCGCGGTCGGGCTCGGCGCCCTCCCGGTCGGCGGTGGCCAGCGCGACCACCCGATCGCCGTCGCGCACCAGCCCGACCAGCCCGGAGGCCTCGGACCGCGCACCGCCGGGCTCGTCGGCCACCACCTCCACCGCGACGCCGACCGCGGCGTCGCCGAGAGCGGGCACGTCGAAGGTGGCCAGGTCGACCGTGGCGCTGCCGCGCGTGGGCGAGCTGACCGTCACCTGCGGGCACGAGCCGACCAGCTCGGGCACGCGGCCGACGAGCTCGGCCGCAGGTCCGGCCACGGCCAGCAGCTCGGCGGTGTACTCAGTCCCCCGGACGGCGACCTGCGCGGCCAGGTCGTCCGCGGCGGGCGGCTGCTGCACCGGGAGGGCCGGCAGCGCCGCCGTGCACGACTCGGGGGTGACCTCGACGTCGGCCGGCACTCCCATCCCGGCGAGCGCGCCCCGGGACAGCCGCGCTCCGGACACCGGGACCAGCCGCGCGTCGGGGCCGAACGCCTCGGCGGGCAGCAGCCCGGCGGTCAGGTCGACGCCGGCCGAGGTCGCCGCGGCGGCCTCGGCGGACGGGGACGGCGCCCCGGTGGCCGCGGACTCCCGGACGTCGGCACCGGCCGAGCAGCCGGTCAGGACCGCACCGGCGACCAGGCCCGTGGTGAGCAGGCTGGTGCGGCGGGCGCGGCGGCCCTCCTGCAGGGTCCCCGGCTCCGTCCCGGGGCCCACCCCGAGCGTGCGAGGGGTGGGGAGGACGGGGTCCTTCTCCAGGCTGTCTCTTATACACACTTGAAGCCGCTGACGACTCACTTCGTGTGGAGCACTGTGTAACGCAGTTCAATAACTAATACACTAACACACCAGTATCTT
>NZ_NVPT01000373.1 GCF_002802985.1 Geodermatophilus chilensis
CCGCCAGTTGCTCGTAGCTCGGCGCGGACACGGACCGATCCTTCACAGCCCGCCAGGATCACCCGATCACGACACGCGGGCGACCACCTGAACAGTCACGATGGGTTCCGAGGACGACCAGCTGCAGATGTCCACAGCCGAGCGAATGCAGGCGATGGCGACCGTCAAGGCCAGCGCGAAACGGCTGCAAAGCCAGGCATCGGCGGCGGCCGAGCTCGGCCAGCGGCAATCGGTTCGGCTGGAGGCGGCTCGCTCGATCATCGAGCACTGGCCGGAAGCGCCGCGGAAGACGGCCGAGAAGATCCTCGAGCACTACGGCCCCCCCCAACGAGGCGACCCCCTCCAAAATGTTCTGGTACCGCACCGGGCCGTGGAGCCGGATGGAGCTGACCGCCGACGAGGTCCTCCACCACTTCCCGACGCCACACACCGACTACTTCACCCAGTACGTCGACTACCCGGTTGACGCCGACAAGGCCAGTGAACTGGTCGCGTTCGATGGCAGCGTCATCATCGACAGGACGGCGGGGCAGATCGGTGCCCGCGACCACGAGGCCTTCAACACCCTCACGCTCAACCTCGCCGTCGAGATCATCCAGGGCGGACGGTCGGTTGAAGACGCCAGAGGGCTCTACGCCGAAACCGCGGCCGCCTACTCGATGGGCCGCGACGCCCCGTACGCGGAGCGACTGCTATTCACCCCTCCAACCGAGCAGACCGCGGATCCGGACGAGGCGATCCTCGCCGAGAGCATGGGCCACCAGATGGTCGAGAAGGTCAAGGACGCGTTCGGCGCCGGCGACACCCCGCAGTGATCTCGCCGGGGGGAATCTGCCGGGTACGGAAACCCACCGCGGGTCGTAAGGACACGCCTGGCTGTGTCCGCGAAAGGGCCACCAGCCCTCTAAAGATCATTAACGGCAGGAGTTACGGGCTCGGTTGGCCGCCGGCCGGACCCTGCTGACAGTCGGCGCGGCCTGCGCTATGCCCACACCATGAGGTATCCCCAGGGTGGCGGGCTGACCGCGGACGAG
>NZ_NVPT01000374.1 GCF_002802985.1 Geodermatophilus chilensis
TAGGCCCTGTTTGATAAGTCGCGGAGCCAGATGTCGATGTCGCTGATCTGGACGGTTGCTTCGTAGCGGACGGCGAGTTTGTCGTAGCGAGTGGCGAAGCCGCGGTGCTGTTTGTGCAGGTTGATGCCGCACTCGACGGCGTGCCGCTGTCGGTAGGCGGTGGTGTCGAAGGCCGGTGGGCGGCCGCCGGCGGATCCCTTCCTGCGGCGGTTGGCCTGCTGATCGGCCTTGACCGGAATGGTCGCTGGGATGCCGCGCCGGCGCAGGTAGGTCCGGTTGGCCCGGCTGGAGTAGGCCTTGTCGGCCAGCACCCGGGTGGGGCGGGTGCGTGGCCGTCCCGGCCCGGTGCGGTGCGGCACCCGGATGCGGCCCAGCACGGTGGTGAACTGCGGGCTGTCGGCGGCCTGGCCGGGCGTGAGCGCGGTGGCCAGCGTCTTGCGGCCCTGCTCGCAGGCCAGGTGCACCTTCGTCGACAGGCCGCCGCGGGAGCGGCCGAGGGCGTGATCGGCCGGCTCCCCGACCGGCGGCTCGACCTGGTCCTCGGGACGGCGGCGGGCGCCGGCGGCGTGCTGATGCGCCCGGTTGATCGTGGAGTCGACCGACACCACCCAGTCGATCAGCCCGGCCTCGGCGCCCAGCGCCTGAAGCCCGGTGAGGATCGCCGCCCAGGTGCCGGCCAGCTGCCAGCGGCGGAACAGCCCGTAGACGCTCTGCCAGCTGCCGTAGCGCTCCGGCACATCTCGCCACGGACACCCCGTCCGGGTGCGGAAGCGGATGCCGTCGATGAGCTGGCGCAGGGTCCAGCGGCGGGGCCGGCCGGGCTTCCTGCCGACCGGCAGCAGCGACGCCAGGATCGCCCACTGCTTGTCGGTCAGGTCATGGCGGGCACCGGCGGGTAGGGTGCCGTCCACGAGGTCTCCGTGGTGAGGGTCTTCTTGGTCGTTGACCCCTCTACCGGAGACCTCGCCTACTTCCCGGCACCGACACGCCCGCCCCGCCGCCCGAGCGACTTCTCAAACACGGCCTAGG
>NZ_NVPT01000038.1 GCF_002802985.1 Geodermatophilus chilensis
TCGCGATGGTGGACATCTGTGTGGCGCAGCTCCCTGTCTAGTCCTGGCTGGATGTGCTCGGAAACGTCGGTGCGAACGGCCAGGTACAGGATGTGGACGGTACCTCACTTGTAGTGTTGTTCGCACGATGCGACGACAACCGGACTCTCCACGTAGGGAGTCGTCGGCAGCGTCAGGTGTGTATAAGTGACAGGTCCGGACGTCGGCGCGCCACCGGGCGGCCGCTGTCGGGTGCGGCGTCCCGCCCCGTGCCGGCCGGCTCCCGCTCGGGTGCGGGCAGCCGGCCGGAGCCGAAGCGGGCCGTCCGCCGCACGCCGCGGACGGCGTCGGCCGCCGGTGCGCCGCGGCGTCCACTGGTCACCGGCCGCGCGGTGCTGCTGGCCGGGCTGGTGCTGGTACTGCTGCTGACCCTGGCCGGTCCGGTGCGCCAGTTCCTGGCCGGCCGCGCCGAGCTGACCCGGCTGGCCGCGGAGGGCACCGCCCTCGACCAGCGGGTCGAGCAGCTGGAGGAGCAGCTGCAGCGGCAGGCCGACCCCGACTACGCCGAACGGCAGGCCCGCGAGCGGCTGGCCTACGTGCTGCCCGGTGACCGGCTGGTGGTCGTGGTCGACGGCGAGGCCGTCGAGGGGGACGCCGGCACGGTGCCGGAGCCCGCGGACGGCGACCTGCCCTGGTACGAGGCGCTGCTGCAGTCGGTCGCGGTGGCCGACGGCGACGAGGAGCCCAGCGAGTGACAGACGAGATCACGCCGGAGGAGCGGGAGGTCGTGGCCCGCCAGCTCGGCCGGCCGCCGCGTGCCCTGCGCGCGGTGGCGCACCGCTGCCCGTGCGGCCAGCCCGACGTCGTGCAGACCTCGCCGCGGCTGGAGGACGGCACCCCGTTCCCGACGCTGTACTACCTGACCTGCCCGCGGGCGAGCGCTGCGGCCAGCCGGCTGGAGTCCGCCGGCCGGATGCGGGAGTGGCAGGCCCACCTGGGCATCGACCCGGAGCTCGCCGCGGGCTACCGCGCCGCCCACGAGGCCTACCTCGCCGAGCGCGACGCCCTCGGCGAGCTGCCCACCCGCAACACCGCCGGCGGCATGCCCGACCGGGTCAAGTGCCTGCACGCCCTGGCCGCGCACGCGCTCGCCGCCGGCCCGGGGGTCAACCCGGTCGGCGACCGCGCGGTGGCCGAGATGGGGGAGTGGTGGGCGAACGGCCCCTGCGCCCAGGAGGAGCGCTCGTGACCCGCGTGGCCGCCATCGACTGCGGCACCAACTCCATCCGCCTCCTGGTGGCCGACGTGCCGCCGGAGGGGCCGCACACCGACCTGCTGCGCCGGATGGAGGTCGTCCGACTCGGTCAGGGCGTCGACGCCACCGGCCGGCTCGCCCCGGAGGCGATCGAGCGCACCCGCGTCGTCCTCGAGCAGTACGCCGCGCAGGCCCGCGAGCTCGGCGCGACGGCGGTGCGCATGGTCGCCACCAGCGCCAGCCGGGACGCCGCCAACCGCGCCGACTTCGAGGGCATGGTGCTGGCCACCCTGGGCCAGCTCCCCGACGTCGTCCCCGGCGACGAGGAGGCGCGACTGTCCTTCCTCGGCGCCACCGCCTCGCTGGACGCCGCGGTCGCCGCGCACGGCCAGGCGCGGCCCCGCCCGCCGTACCTGGTCGTCGACATCGGCGGCGGCTCCACCGAGTTCGTGCTCGGCGACGCGGCCGGGGTGCGGGCGGCCCGCTCGGTCGACGTCGGCTGCGTGCGGTTGACCGAGCGGCACCTGCACGGCGACCCGCCCTCGGCCGACGAGATCCAGCGCGCCGAGGCCGACATCCGCGCGGCGCTGGCCGACGTCGCCGCCGCCGTCCCGGTGGAGGAGGCCGCGACCCTCGTCGGCCTGGCCGGCTCGGTCACCACCGTGGCGGCGCTCGCCCTGAACCTGCGGGCCTACGACCCGGCGGCCATCCACGGCTCCCGCATCCCGGTGTCCGCCGTCCGCGCGGTGACCGCCGGGCTGCTCACCGCCACCCGCGAGCGGCGCGCCGCGTACCCGGTCATGCACCCGGGACGGGTCGACGTCATCGGCGCCGGCTCGCTGGTGCTGCGGGTGCTCATGGACGCCTTCGCGCTCGACGACGTCGTGGTCAGCGAGCACGACATCCTCGACGGCATCGCGCTGCAGCTGGCCCGCGGACCGGTCAGGGAGAGCCCTCGTTGAGCCCGGGCGGCAGCTTGCCGGTCAGCGACTGGTAGGCCGCCGCCGCGCCGCGGGCGGCGACCAGCCGGCCGGCCGCCACGGCGACCCCCGACACCGCCGCCCACGCCAGGGCCTCGCCCCAGCCGACGCCCGGCGCGGCCGGGTTCTTGGGTGGGGTGGTGCCGCGCACGGCGTACCAGGCGGCGTCACTGAGCTTCCGCACGGCGATCCCCGCGGGGATCGCCGTGCCGGCGCCGAGCAGCTTCCAGGTCAGCGGCGGCTTCTGCTTCTTCCTCCGGGCCACCCGGCGATCATGCCGCCCCACAGGGCATCCGCGCTCGGCCGGGTGGTCTGCTGGTCCCGTGGCAACCGACGCGGCCGGGTTCCCGGTCACCCGCACCCCGGCCGGGGTCGTCCGCTCGGCGCGCGGCGCCCGGGACCTCGCCGTCCTCGACGCCCGCATCTCCGGCTGCCGCGCCTGCCCCCGCCTGGTGGCCTGGCGCGAGGAGGTGGCCCGCGTCAAGCGCGCCTCCTTCCGCGACGAGGAGTACTGGGGCCGGCCGGTGCCGGGGTTGGGCCCGGCCGACGCCCGGATCGCCGTCGTGGGGCTGGCCCCGGCCGCGCACGGCGGCAACCGCACCGGCCGGGTGTTCACCGGCGACCGCAGCGGGGACTGGATCTTCGCCGCGCTGTGGCGGGCCGGCCTGGCCAACCAGCCCACGTCCACCCACGTCGGCGACGGGCTGGAGCTCACCGGCGTGCGGGTGGCCGCCGCCGTCCGCTGCGCGCCGCCGGCGAACGCGCCGACCCCGGAGGAGCGCGACACCTGCTCCCCGTGGCTGGCGCGCGAGCTGGCGCTGCTGCCGCGGCTGCGGGTCGCCGTCGTCCTCGGCGGGTTCGGCTGGACGGCGCTGTGGCCGGTCCTGGCCGCGGCCGGCTACGCGCTGCCCCGGCCGCGGCCGGCGTTCGGGCACGGCGTGGAGGTCTCCCTGGAGGGCCCGCGCGGGCCGCTGACCCTGCTGGGCAGCTACCACGTCAGCCAGCAGAACACCTTCACCGGCAAGCTGACCGAGCCGATGCTGGACGCCGTCCTGAGCCGGGCCACCGAGCTCGTCGACCTGCCCGGGGTGCCGCCCCGGCCCTAGGCTCGGGCACATGGCACAGCGACCCGTGGTCCTGGTCGTCGGCGGTGGCTACGTCGGCCTCTACACCGCCCTCCGGCTGCAGAAGCGCCTCTCCCGGGGACGGGCGGAGGTCGTGGTGGTCGACCCGCAGCCGCACATGACCTACCAGCCGTTCCTGCCCGAGGCGGCGGCCGGCTCCGTGGAGCCGCGTCACGTGGTCGTGCCGCTGCGGCGGACGCTGCCGCGCTGCCGGGTCGTCACGGGGGCGGTGACCGGGCTCAGTCACGCCGAGAAGCGGGCGCGGATCGCGCCCATCGAGGGCGACCCGTACGAGCTCTCCTACGACGTGCTGGTGATGGCCGCGGGCTCGGTGGCCCGCACGCTGCCCATCCCGGGGCTGGCCGAGCACGGCATCGGCTTCAAGAACGTCGGCGAGGCCATCTACCTGCGCAACCACGTGCTGGCCCGGCTGGACGCGGCCAGCTCGACCGACGACCCGGAGGTCCGCCGCCGCGCGCTGACCTTCACCTTCGTCGGCGGCGGCTACGCGGGGGTGGAGGCCTTCGCCGAGCTCGAGGACATGGCCCACTACGCGATCTCCCACTACTACCCGCGGCTCTCGACGGCCGACATGCGCTGGGTGCTGGTCGAGGCGATGGGCCGCATCCTGCCCGAGGTCGACCTGGACATGGCTGCCTGGACGGTCAAGGAGCTGACCGCGCGCGGGATGGACGTCCGGCTCAACACCCGCCTGGAGTCGATCTCCGACGGGTGCGTGGTGAAGCTGTCGGACGGCGACGAGTTCGCCAGCGACACCCTGGTGTGGACGGCGGGCACGAAGCCCAACCCGATGCTGCGCGAGACCGACCTGCCGCTCGACGAGCGCGGGCGGGTGGCGTGCGAGCCCACGCTGCAGGTGCGCGGGGTGCCCGACGCGTGGTCGGCCGGTGACCTCGCCGCCGTCCCGGACCTGACCAAGGAGAGCCCCGGCGCGACCACCGCACCCAACGCGCAGCACGCCGTCCGGCAGGCCAAGCAGCTGGCCGACAACATCGTCGCGACGCTCGAGGGCCGCGAGCCGCAGCCCTACCGGCACGCCTACGCCGGCTCCGTGGCGAGCCTGGGCCTGCACAAGGGAGTCGCGCAGGTCTACGGCGTGAAGCTCAAGGGCTGGCCGGCCTGGTTCATGCACCGCACGTACCACGTCAGCCGGGTGCCCACCTTCAACCGCAAGGCACGGGTGGTCGCCGACTGGACGCTGGCCGCGGTGTTCCGCCGCGAGGTCATCTCGCTGGGCCAGCTGCAGGACCCCCGCCGCGAGTTCGTCCAGGCCGCCAACACCGGCCGGACCGGCTCGCTGCCGCCGCCCTCGGCCGAGGACAAGGCGCAGTCGGGCACCGCACGGGCGAGCTGACCGCCGCAGCTAGCGTGCTCGGCGGCCCCCGTAGCCCAACTGGCAGAGGCAGGCCCCTTAAAAGGGTCCCAGTGTCGGTTCGAACCCGACCGGGGGCACCAGCAGGTCGCCGGCCGCGGGACAAGGCTTGACGGGACCCGACCCCATCACAAAGGGTCACAAGGGTTCACGGGGGGTGCTCTCGACGTCGAGGCACCCGCGAGCGAAGGGGGCCCCTGCATGAGTCGAACCATCTCCCGCCGGGCACGCGCGGTGGCGCTCGGCGCCGCCGGCGCGATGACGCTGGCGGGCACCGTCGCCCTGGCCGGCCCGGCCGTGGCCACACCGGGCGGTGCGCAGGCCTGTCACAAGCAGGTCAACGACACCGTCGCGGAGCTCACCAAGTGCGTGACCCTGGAGGGGGTCACGGGCACCTGGAGGCGTTCCAGGAGATCGCCGACGAGAACGGCGGCACCCGCGCGTCGGGCACGCCCGGTTACACGGCGTCCGCCGACCACGTGGCGAAGCGTCTCGAGAAGGCCGGCTGGGAGGTCTCCCGGCAGGAGTTCGACTTCCCGTTCTTCGAGCTGCGGGAGAGCTCGTTCAGCCGCGTGGCGCCCACGGCGACGCCGTACCAGCTGGGCACCGACTACGCGCCGATGACCTACACCGGCAGCGGCACGGTCGACGACGGCGCCGTCACCCCGGTCGACATCGACTCCACGAACAGCGGCTGCGAGGTCCAGGACTTCGCGGACTTCGTGGAGGGGTCGGTGGCCCTCGTCCAGCGGGGCACCTGCCCCTTCGGGCTCAAGGCGGCCAACGCCGAGGCCGCCGGCGCCTCCGCGGTGATCGTCTTCAACAACACCGCCGGGCTGCTCAACGGGACCCTGGGTGCCCCGGGCGTCACCATCCCGGTCGTCGGCGTCCCGACGACCCTCGGGCGCGACCTCGCCACCCCGGGCACGACGGTCGACCTCGCCGTCGACTCGACCAGCGAGGTCCGCACGACCGAGAACGTCATCGCCGAGCTGCCCGGTGCCACCTCGGACAACGTGGTCATGGCCGGCGCCCACCTGGACTCCGTGCTCGCCGGTCCGGGGATCAACGACAACGGCAGCGGCAGCGCGGCCCTCATCGAGGTCGCCGAGAACATGGGAAGGCCGAGCTGCCCAACACCGTGCGCTTCGCCTGGTGGGGCGCCGAGGAGCTGGGCCTGCTGGGCTCCAACCACTACGTGGCGAACCTGACGGAGCAGCAGCGGGCCGACATCGCGCTGTACCTGAACTTCGACATGGTGGGCTCGCCGAACTTCGCCCGGTTCATCTACGACGGCGACCTGTCGGCCTTCCCCGCCCCGAACGGCGTGCCGGTCCCGGAGGGCTCGGATCAGATCGAGTACGTCTTCGAGGACTTCTACGAGGAGCAGGAGCTCTTCTACGAGGGCACGGAGTTCAGCGGCCGCAGCGACTACCAGGCCTTCATCCGGGCCGGCATCCCGTCCGGCGGTCTGTTCACCGGCGCCGAGGGCGTCAAGCAGCCTCACCAGGCGGAGGCCTACGGCGGCGAGGCCGGCGTGGCGTACGACCCGAACTACCACCAGGCCGGGGACGACATCGCCAACCTCGACCCGGAGGCGCTGGACCAGAACTCCGACGCCATCGCCTACGCCGTCCTGACGCTGGGCTACGACACCCAGCGGGTCAACGGGGTGGCCGGGGAGCCCGTCCCCGGTGGCACGTTCGAGGGCGACCCCGGGGACCGCGAGTACCGGATTCCCAGCGGTGGCCCAGCCGGTGGCGGGGGCCTGCACGCCGGGCACGACCACGACCACGGCGGCGAGGAGGCCTGACCTGACGGGTCCGCGGGGCCGGTGGCCGGCTGCCACCGGCCCCGCGGGCGTCTCCGCACCCCCCCGTCCGGGTGTCCAGTCGACGTCCAGGAACGCGCAGGGCCCTCCAGGCGTTGACCTGGACGAGTGGGGTGCAGGACCGTGGGCCCCACGACAGCCAGTCACCTCGAGGAGATGACGATGCCCAGCTCCAACCCGGTCTTCGGCCGGGGACTCCAGAACGCGGGCCGCGGTTACGGCCAGCAGTCCACTCCGTGGGGCGGCGCGCCCCAGTACGGCGCCCCGCAGTACGGCTACGGGACGCAGGACCCGTACGCCGCGCCGTCGCCGTACGCGCAGTCGCCGTACGCGCCGCCGACCACCCGCTACATGACGATGGACGACGTCGTCCAGAAGACGGGCCTGTCCTTCCTGGTCACCGTCCTCTCGGCCGCCGTCACCTGGGCGCTGCTCCCGCAGGAGCTGGCGTTCGGGCTGGCCCTGCCCGCGGTCCTCGTGGCCCTGGTACTCGGCCTGGTGATCGCGTTCAAGCAGATCGCCAACCCGGTCGCCACGCTCACCTACGGGGCCCTGTACGGCGTCGCGCTCGGCGCCATCAGCGAGGCGTTCAACCAGATCTACCCGGGCATCGTGATGCAGGCGCTGGTGGGCACCTTCGGTGTCTTCGCCGGCATGCTGATCGTCTACAAGACCGGCGCCATCCGGGTCACCCCCAAGCTGACCCGCTGGATCGTCGGCGCGATGTTCGGTGTCCTGGCGCTGGTCCTGGTCAACCTGGTGGTCGGCTTCTTCGTCCCCGGCGGCCTGGGTCTGCGTGACGGCGGCACCCTGTCGATCATCTTCAGCCTGGTCGTGATCGGTGTGGCGGCGTTCTCGCTGCTGCTCGACTTCGACATGGCCGACGAGGCGATCCGCCGCGGCGCCCCGGCGAAGTTCGCCTGGTACATCGCCTTCGGCCTGCTCGTCACGGTCGTCTGGCTGTACCTGGAGATCCTGCGGCTGCTGTCGTACCTGCAGAACGACTGACGCACCGCATCCACGACAGTGGCCCGGTCCCCGCGAGGGGGCCGGGCCACTGTCGTGTCCGGGGACTACCGGCGGTCGATCATCCTCCGGCCCCGCTGCAGGGGCCCGCGCCGAGTGTGCGAGGTGCGGGGGGCAGCGGGGTCCTTTCTCAGGAGAGGCGCTCCAGGACCATCGCCATGCCCATGCCGCCACCGACGCACATCGTCTCCAGGCCGAACGTCGCGTCCCTGGTCTGCAGGCCGTTGATCAGCGTGCCGGTGATGCGGGCGCCGGTCATGCCGAACGGGTGGCCGACGGCGATCGCGCCGCCGTGCACGTTGAGCCGGTCGATGTCGATGCCCAGGTCGCGGTAGCTGGGGATGACCTGCGCGGCGAACGCCTCGTTGATCTCGACCAGGTCGATGTCGCCGATGCTCATCCCGGCCCGCTGCAGCGCGAGCTTCGAGGCGTCGACCGGGCCATAGCCCATGATCTCCGGCGACAGACCGGTGACCGCGGTGGAGACGATGCGGGCCAGCGGGGTCAGGCCGAGGTCGCGGGCCTTGGTGTCGCTCATGACCACCACCGCGGCGGCGCCGTCGTTGAGCGGGCAGGCGTTGCCCGCGGTGACCCGGCCGTCGGGGCGGAAGACCGGCTTGAGACCGGAGACCCCCTCCAGCGTGGTGCCGGCGCGCGGGGTGTCGTCCTTGCTGACCACGGTGCCGTCGGGGGTGGTGACCGGGGTGATCTCCCGCTCCCAGAAGCCGTCGTCGATCGCCTTCTCCGCGAGGTTCTGGCTGCGGACGGCGAACTCGTCCATCTCCTGCCGGGAGACGTCCTTGAGCAGCGCCAGGTTCTCGGCGGTCTGTCCCATCGCGATGTAGATGTCGGGGACCTCGCCGGCCTCCCGCGGGTCGGTCCAGGAGTCCGCGCCGCTCTCGGCGGTCTTGGCCACCCGGGCCTGCGCGTCGGCGAACGCCGGGTTCTGGGTGTCGGGCAGCGAGTCGCTGTTGCCCTTGACGAAGCGGGACACCATCTCGACGCCGGCGGAGATGAAGACGTCGCCCTCGCCGGCCTTGATGGCGTGCATGGCCATGCGGGTGGTCTGCAGCGACGAGGAGCAGTAGCGGGTGATCGTCGTCCCCGGCAGGTGGTCCATGCCGAGCAGCACGCTGACGACGCGGCCCATGTTGAAGCCCTGCTCGCCGCCGGGCAGGCCGCAGCCGAGGATGAGGTCGTCGATGTCGGTGGGGTCGAGGGCGGGCACCTTGTCGAGGGCTGCGCGCACGATGGTGGCGGTGAGGTCGTCGGGCCGCAGGTCCTTGAGCGAGCCCTTGAACGCGCGGCCGATGGGCGAGCGCGCGGTCGCGACGATGACGGCTTCGGGCATGGGTCCTCCACGATGAGGGGCTCCGACGACGGGCGCCGGACGTCGGTCACCCCCGAACCTACTCCCCGGTAGGGGCCGCACCGCCGTCAGCCGAGCGGTGTCGCCTCAGCCGCGCGCTCGGCCTGCTCCGGCGTGGGCAGGTCCGGCGGCCGGCGGCGGCGCAGCCGGGCCCACGGGCCCCGGGGGCCGGTGTCCTGACCGCGGACCGCGGTCGCCTGGACCTCGGTGCCGGTCCGGCCGGCGGCCCGCGCGGCGGCCCGGGCGACCGGGCGGACGGTGTCGCGGCGCAGGTTGCGCAGCCCCCGGTCGGCCGCGGCCGGCCAGACGCCGAGGGCGTCGGCGATCGAGGGCAGCAGGACGGCGGCCGCCGCGGCGTAGCCGGCGGCGCTCGGGTGGAACTGGTCGACGCTGAACAGGTCCTGGTCCTCGGCGAACGAGGGGCCGAGCACCGAACCCAGCGACACGGTGCGCCCGCCGGCCTCGACGACGGCGATGGTCTGCGCGGCGGCCAGCTGCCGGCTCCACCGGCGGGCCAGCCAGCGCAGCGGCTGGCCGATCGGGCGCACGGTGCCGAGGTCCGGGCAGGTGCCGACGACGACCTGCGTGCCGGCCTCGGTGAGCCGGCGGACGGCGTCGCGCAGGTGCCGGACCGAGACCTGGGGGGCGGTGCGGCTGGTGACGTCGTTGGCGCCGATCATGATCAGCGCGACGGCCGGGTGCTCCAGGAGGGCCTTGTCGACCTGCTCGTCGAGCTGCCAGGACTTCGCGCCGGTGACCGCGAGCCGCACCAGCCGGACCGGGCGCTCGGCCAGCTCGGCCAGCGCCGCGGCGAGCAGCACGCCGGGTGTCTGGGCGGCCCGCTCGACACCGAGACCGGCTGCGGTCGAGTCACCGAGGACGGCGAGGACGATCGGTCGGCCGCGGCCGCGGCCGTACAGCCCGTCACCCGGGGGCAGGGCGGCCCTGACGGTGCGCGACTCCACGTGCCGCCGGGCCGACCGGGCCTGCTGGCGGAGCAGGGCGAGCATCCCGGCCCCGGCCAGGCCCAGCCCACCGCCGCCGTAGGCGGCGCCCGTGGCCAGCCGCCATGCCGTGCTCGCTCGCGTCACCGCCGCCTCGTCCTCCGGTTGTGTGCCGCACCTGGTCTCCGAGGTTAACCGCCCCCTACGGTCCCCCCGTGGCCGAATCCCCCGTAGGAGTCACCCACGGTGACCGGGCTCAGCAGATCGTCGACGTGCTGGTCGACGCCTTCTCCGACCTGATGACCGCCGACGCCGACGCCTTCCGCACCAAGTTCCGCAAGATGGCGGCCGACCCGTTCGCCTTCTACCGGGGCACCGCCTGCCTCTTCTACGCCGACATGGCGCAGCTGGAGGACCGCTGGTGCGACGAGCGCACCAGCCGGGCGTGGATCCAGGGCGACCTGCACGCCGAGAACTTCGGCACCTACATGGACGGCGCCGGGCGGATCGTCTTCGACGTCAACGACTTCGACGAGGCCTACGTCGGGCACGTCAGCTGGGACCTGCGCCGCTTCGTGGCCAGCTTCGCGCTGCTGGCCTGGCGCAAGGCCTTCGGCGACGAGGTCATCGCCGACCTGCTGCGCGGCTACCTGGAGGGCTACCTGGACCAGGTGCGCGCCTTCACCCGCCTGGACGACGACACGTCCTTCGCGCTGGTCCGGGAGAACACCGAGGGCGCGGTGCACGACGTCATCCTGGAGACCAGTGCCCGCAGCCGGGCGGGGCTGCTGGACCGGATGACCGTCGTCGAGGACTTCACCCGGCGCTTCGCCGAGGGCCCGCGCACCCGCCGGCTGGACGACGCCGAGCGCGAGCGGGTGCTGGCCGCGCTCGACCGCTACCGCGGGACCGTCTCCCCGCCCCGGCGGCGCCGCGACGTGGCCTACGACGTGAAGGACGTCGTCGCCACCGGCGGCTTCGGCATCGGCAGCGCCGGGCTGCCCGCGTACAACGTGCTGCTCGAGGGCTACGACCAGGCGCTGGAGAACGACGTCGTCCTCTCGCTGAAGCAGGGCAACGTGCCCGCGCCCAGCCGGGTGGTCCGCGACCCGGCGATCCGGGCCGCCTTCGAGCACGAGGGGCACCGCACGGCGGTGTCGCAGCGGGCGCTGCAGGCCAACGCCTCGCAGTTCCTGGGCCACACCGAGATCGACGGGGTGGGCTTCGTGGTCCAGGAGCTCTCGCCCTACGAGTCCGACCTGGACTGGGAGGACCTGACCGAGCCCGAGGAGATCGCCCCGGTGCTGGTCCAGCTGGGGCGGGCGACGGCGAAGATGCACTGCGTGGGGGACGCCGACAGCGACCACACCCTGGTGCCGTTCCAGACCGAGGAGGCGATCCTCGAGATGATCGGCGACCGGCAGGAGGAGTTCATCGCCGACCTGATCGGGTTCGCGCACTCCTACGCCCGCCGCACCCAGGACGACTTCCGGTTGTTCGTCGACGCGTTCCGCGCGGGCCGGATACCGGGGATCAGCTCGAGCGGGTGGCACCCGGTCCGACGGTGACCGGACGGCGGCCCCGTCCGGAGGCTCGCCCCGAGCTTGCGAGGGGTGAGGAGGACGGGGCCCTCGTTCAGCGCGCCCGACGGCCCCGCCGGGTGCGCAGGTAGTCCGCCACCACGTACTCGCCCAGCCGCTCGCTGTCGGGGGTGAACACCCGCCCGCCGGCCCGCTGGGTGATGTCGTGGACGAAGTGCACCAGCCCGGGCTCCGGGTCGAGGGCGAAGACGTTCATCGTCGCCCCCGAGCGGGCCACCCGCTCCACCTCGGCGACGGTGCGGGCGATCGTCTCCGGCATCGGCGGCCAGCAGAAGAACGGCGTCCCGTCGTCCTCCAGGTGGGCGGTCGGCTCGCCGTCGGTGACCACCAGTACCACCGGCTCGGCGTCCCGGTGCCGGGCGAGGAACCGCCGCGCCAGCATCAGCCCGTGCTGCAGGTTGGTGCCCTGCAGCGTGTCCACGCTCAACTCGGCGAGGGTCTCCGGCCGCAGCACCTGGGCCGTGGAGGAGAAGCCGATGATCTGGATGGCGTCCTGCGGGAAGCGGGTGGTCACCAGCGAGTGCAGCGCCATCGCCGTCGACTTGGCCGCGCCCCAGGTGCCGCGCAGCGCCATCGAGTAGGACAGGTCGACCAGCAGCGCGACCGCGGCCCCGGTGCGCCGCTCGGTCTCGACGACCTCGAAGTCCTCGACGGCGATGCGCACGCGGCGGTCCTCCTCGGCGCGCGGCTCGTGTGCGGTGCGCAGGACGGCGTTGCGCACCGTCCGGACGACGTCCAGCGGCTGCTCGTCGCCGAACCGCCACTCCCGCGAGCCGCCGGTCAGCTCGCCGGCCGCCCCCGCGTCGGCGACGTCGTGCTCGCCGCGGCCGGTGGCGTCGAGCTGGGCGAACACCCGGCGTAGCGCGGTCGCGCCCAGCCGGCGGACGGCCTTGGGGGAGAGCTCGAGCTTGCCGTCGGAGCGGTTGAGGTAGCCCTGCCGCTCCAGCTCGCGCTCCAGCTGGCGCAGCGCGCCGAGGTCGTCGACGGCGGGCCGGCCCAGCGCCCGCTCGAGCAGCTCCTCGTCGACGTCGGCCAGCGAGGCGCCGGCGTAGCCCTGGGAGAGCTGGTTGGACAGCGCCTCCAGGTCGGCCAGCTCCGCGACGGCGCTGGTGGCGTCGCCCATGCCGAGGGACTGCTCGCCGTCGGGGACCTGCCCGCGCTGGCCCCACGGCAGGTCGGGCCGGGCCTGGCGGAGGGCGTCCTGCAGGTGCGCCATCTCGCTGGCCAGGCCCATGTCCTGCATGGTCTGGGCCATCAGGTCGGCCAGCTCGGCCCGCTGCTCGGGCGAGAGGCCGGCCATCATCCGCTCCTGGGCGGCCGCCCGCCGGGCCAGCTGGTCGATCAGCTCCTCGACCGACTCGGGGTTCTCGGGGAAGAACTGCCCGTGCTGCTCCATGAACTGCTGGAACTGCTCGTCGGTGTCCTCGCCGCGGTTGTGCGCGTCGATGAGCTGGGAGAGGTCGGCGACCATGTCCTTGACCGCCTGCACGTCCTGCTCGCTCGCGTTCTCCAGCGCCTGCTTCATCGAGGCGAAGGAGCTGTCGAGCACCTCGCGGCGCAGCAGGTCCTGGATCTGCTCGTAGGCCTGGCGGGCCTCGGCCGAGCGCCAGTCGTACTCCTTGAGCGCCCGCACCGCGCCCGCGGTGTCCTCGGGCAGCGCGTCGAGCTCGGCCTCCTTGAGCCGCGCCATGTCGTCCGGATCGGGGAACAGCTCCCGCCGCTCGGCCTCCACGGCGCGGTCGAGCAGCTCGCGGACCTCCTGCAGGGTGCCGTCCATCCGCCCCGCGTTGCGCGCCTGCCGCAGCCGCTCGCGCACCGACCGGCGCAGCTCGTCCAGCCCGCGCCGGCCGTCCATGCCGCGGCGCAGGAGCTCGCGCAGCGCCTCTCGGACGCCGCTGCCGCCGAGCACCGAGTCGCCGATCTCGTCGACCGCGCTGCCCAGGTCGTAGGGCGGGGCGAGCGGGTCGGGCCCGCCCCGCCAGCGCCCGTACCGGTAGCCCTTCCCGGGCCGCCTCACCACGGGTCAGGCCCCGTAGACCGTGCGGGGGCCATCGGTGTCCTTGGCCAGCCGGCGGGTCAGGTAGAGGCCCTCCAGGGCGAACTCCACCGCGGCGGCGGCCTGCTCGGCCGACTGCTCGCCCTCCGGCACGCCCAGGCGGCCGAGCAGCTCGGCGAGCTTGGGGATGGTGCCGAGCTGACCGAGCAGCGCCGCGGCCGGCACCAGCTCGCCGGACTCGACGGTGTCCCCGCCGGTGAAGTGCTCCTGCAGGCCGGTCAGGTCCAGCCCGGCGCAGCGGGCCCGGAAGGTCTGCGCGGTCGCCTGGCGCAGCAGGTGCTCGAGCACCTCCAGCTCGCGCTCGTCGTCCGGGTCGGAGCCGGAGTCGGCGAACTCCACCTTGCCCCGGCTGGCCGGGACGATGCTCGGCAGGTCCACGACCCGGGCGACCGGCCGGGTCTCGCCGGCGACGGCGGCCCGGCGGACGGCGGAGGCGGCGACCGTCTCCAGCCCGGCGATGGCGAAGCGGGCGCTGACGCCGGAGCGCTGGTCGACGTGGTTGGAGTCGCGGACCAGCCGGGTGAAGCGCGCGACGATCTCCACCAGGTGCTCGGGGACCAGCGGCGTCTCCAGCTGCTCACCACCCAGCCAGCTGGTGTGCGCCTCCTGGTTCAGCAGCCGCACCTCGTCGGCCAGCTCGATCGGGTAGTGGGTGCGCACCTCGGCGCCGAAGCGGTCCTTGAGCGGGGTGATGATCCGTCCGCGGTTGGTGTAGTCCTCGGGGTTGGCGCTGGCGACCAGCAGCAGGTCCAGCGGCAGCCGCACCCGGTAGCCGCGGATCTGGATGTCGCGCTCCTCCAGCACGTTGAGCAGCGCGACTTGGATCCGCTCGGCGAGGTCGGGCAGCTCGTTGACGCTGAAGACGCCGCGGTTGGTGCGCGGCACCAGGCCGTAGTGCACGGTCTCCGGGTCACCCAGCGTGCGGCCCTCGGCGACCTTGATCGGGTCGACGTCGCCGATGAGGTCGCCGACGCTCGTGTCCGGCGTGGCCAGCTTCTCGCCGAAGCGGTCGCTGCGGTGCAGCCAGCCGACGGGGGTGGCGTCGCCGTGCTCGGCGATCTGGCGGTGCGCCCACACGCTGATCGGGGCCAGCGGGTGCTCGTTGAGCTCGCTCCCGGTGAGCACCGGCGTCCACTCGTCGAGCAGGCCGATCAGCGTGCGGATCAGCCGCGTCTTGCCCTGCCCCCGCTCGCCGAGCAGGACCAGGTCGTGGCCGGCGATCAGGGCCCGCTCGACCTCGGGGACGACGGTGTCGTCGAAGCCGACGATGCCCGGCAGAGATGGCTCACCGGCCGCCAGGCGGGCGAGCAGGTTGGCGCGGATCTCGGCCTTGACCGGCCGGAAGGTGGCCCCGCTGTCGCGGAGCTCGCCCAGGGTCGTGGGGGCGGGGAGAGCGGAGGCGGGGGTGCCAGGGTCCGTCACCCCCGCCACGGTACGACGCGAGCGACGGCGTGGGGACCCGTTGGCCCCTCCCGACCTGCGCCTCGTCCTGCGATGATCACCGCCATGGCAGCCCTCGACGTCCCGCTGGTCGGCGGGGCGGACGTCGAGGCCGCGGCGGCGCTGCTCGACGGCGTCGTCCGGCGCACGCCGCTGGAGCACTCCCGCGCGCTGGCCGAGCGGGTCGGCGGGCCGGTGTGGCTCAAGTGCGAGAACCTGCAGCGCACCGGCTCGTTCAAGATCCGCGGTGCGTACACGCGGCTGGCGCGGCTCGCGCCCGAGGAGCGGTCGCGCGGCGTCGTCGCGGCCAGCGCCGGCAACCACGCGCAGGGGGTCGCCCTGGCGGCGCAGCTGCTGGGCATCCGGGCCACGGTGTTCATGCCCGAGAGCGCGCCGCTGCCCAAGGTGGCGGCCACCCGCGGCTACGGCGCCGAGGCGCGGCTGGGCGGCGCCTCGCTGACCGAGGCCCTGGCCGCGGCCGCCGAGCACGCCCAGCGCACCGGCGCGGTCCTCATCCACCCGTTCGACCACCGCGACGTGATCGCCGGGCAGGGGACGGTCGGCCTGGAGGTCCTCGACCAGTGCCCCGACGTGGCCACCGTCGTCGTGTGCACCGGGGGCGGCGGGCTGGTCTCCGGCATCGCGGCCGCGGTGCGGTCCCGCCGTCCCGGCGTCCGGGTGGTCGCCGTGCAGGCCGCGGCGGCCGCCGCCTTCCCCGGGTCGCTGGCCGCCGGCCGGCCGGTGGCGCTGCCGGGGATGACGACGATGGCCGACGGCATCGCCGTCGGCTCGCCGGGGGAGCTGACGTTCGCGCACGTCCGCGACCTGGTCGACGAGGTGCGCACGGTCAGTGAGGAGGACCTCTCCCAGGCGCTGCTGTTCTGCCTGGAGCGGGCCAAGCTCGTCGTCGAGCCGGCCGGCGTCGCCGCGGTCGCCGCCGTGCTCGCCGACCCCGCGGCCTTCCCGCCTCCCGTGGTCGCGGTGGTCTCCGGCGGCAACATCGACCCGGTGCTGCTGCTGAAGGTGGTGCAGCACGGCATGGCCGCGGCCGGGCGCTACCTCTCGTTGAGGCTGCGGGTGCCCGACCGGCCGGGGTCCCTGGCGGCGGTGCTCGCCGAGCTGGCGCAGGTCGGTGCCAACGTGCTGGAGGTCGAGCACGAGCGGACGGCCACCCGGCTGGGGCTGGGCGAGGTGGAGGTGTTCGTCGTCCTGGAGACCCGCGGGCCCGAGCACGCCGAGGAGGTGCTGGCCCGGCTGGACCGGGCCGGCTACACGGTCACCACCGGTTGACGATGAGTTCCGGGGCCGGCCCCGGTCTGCCGTCCCGTGGAGAACCTGAAAACCGGTCGGAACTGTCGGTCCTCGCATCTAACGTTCCTGCCATGAGCGACGCGATGGTCGTCGAGGGTCTGGTGAAGCGCTTCGGCGCGACCACGGCCCTCGACGGGGTGGACCTGACCGTGGCCGAGGGCTCCGTCCTCGGGCTGCTCGGTCCCAACGGCGCGGGCAAGACGACGGTGGTGCGCATCCTCACCACCCTGCTGCGGGCCGACGCGGGGCGGGTCCGGGTGGCCGGGCTCGACGTGGTGGACGACGCCGACGCGGTGCGCGCCTCGATCGGGCTCACCGGCCAGTACGCCGCCGTCGACGAGTACCTCACCGGTCTGGAGAACCTCGAGATGGTCGGGCGGCTCTACCGGCTCAGCCGGCGCGAGGCGCGGGTGCGGGCCGGCGAGCTGCTCGAGCGCTTCGACCTCACCGGCGCGGCCGACCGGCCGGCCAAGACCTACTCCGGCGGCATGCGCCGGCGGCTCGACATCGCCGCCTCGCTCATCGCCCGGCCGCGGATCCTCTTCCTCGACGAGCCGACGACGGGCCTGGACCCGCGCAGCCGGCTGGGCATGTGGGAGTTCATCGCCGACCTCGCCGACGGCGGGACGACGATCCTGCTGACCACGCAGTACCTCGAGGAGGCCGACCGGCTGGCCGACCGGATGGTCGTCATCGACCGGGGGCGGGTCATCGCCCGCGGCACCGCCGACGACCTCAAGGACCAGGTCGGGGGCCAGCGGCTGGAGCTCACCGTGCGCGACGCGGTCGACCTCGGCGAGGTGGCCCGCCGGCTGCGGCCGCTGGGGGTCGACGAGCCCCGGCTGGACGCGTCGACGCGGCGGCTCTCGCTGCCGGTCAGCGGGGGCACCGACGCCCTCGCCGAGGCGCTGCGGGTGCTGGCCGGGGCCGGCGTGGAGGTCCTCGACGTGGGGCTGCGTCGTCCCGACCTCGACGACGTCTTCCTCGCCCTCACCGGCCACGCCGCCGAGGACGAGGACCGCACGGGGGCCGGCGACCGGACGCCGGTGGGCGCAGGGGAGGGGGCGGCGTGACCGCGTTCGGTACGGCGGTGGCCGACGGGCTGACCATCACCCGCCGCAACCTCATCAAGATCAAGCGGGTGCCCGACCTGATCGTGTTCGCGACGCTGTCGCCGATCATGTTCGTGCTGCTGTTCCGCTACGTCTTCGGCGGCGCGATCGGCGGGCTGCCCCCGGGCATCTCCTACGCGGAGTTCCTGCTGCCGGGGATCTTCGCGCAGACGGTCGTCTTCGGGTCGACCACGACTGGGGCGAGCATCGCCGAGGACCTGCAGAAGGGGCTCATCGACCGGTTCCGCTCACTGCCGATGGCCCGCTCCGCCGTCCTGGTGGGGCGCACCATCGCCGACCTCGGCCTCAACGCCATCTCCATCGCGGTGATGGCACTGACCGGGCTGGTCGTCGGGTGGCGGATCAACTCCTCGCTCGGCGAGGCGGTCGGCGGCTTCCTGGTGCTGCTGCTGTTCGCCTACGCCATCTCGTGGCTGATGGCGGTGGTCGGGCTGCTGGTCCGGACGCCGGAGGTGGTCAACAACGCCAGCTTCATCGTGATCTTCCCGCTGACGTTCGTGGCCAGCACCTTCGTCCCGCTGGAGACATTCCCGTCGGTGCTGCGCACCTTCGCGGAGTGGAACCCGATGTCGGCGGTGACCCAGGCGGCGCGGGAGCTCTTCGGCAACATCCCGGCCGGCGCCCCGGTGCCCGACGCGTGGTCGCTGCAGAACCCGGTGCTCTACACGGTCATCTGGACGGCGCTCATCCTGGCCGTCTTCGTGCCCCTGTCGGTCCGGCTCTACCAGCGCACCTCGACGAGATGAGCTGAGTAGCTCCACCCCAGGCCGGGGACGACTCCTGGCCGGGGTGGACCGGTCGCGGGGCCCGGAGGGTCCCCGGCCGGGACACGGGCAGCGGCTCCACGGCGGTGAGGGATCGCTCCTGGCCGCGGTGCGGTCCGGAGGACCGCAGTGTCATCGTGGGGGCGATGAGCGCCGTCCCTGCTTCCGCCGCCCCGTCCGCCGACAACCCGTTGCTGGAACCGTCCCGGCTGCCGCTGCAGTTGCCGCCCTTCGCGGAGATCACCCTCGAGCACTGCCGCGAGGCGATGCTGGCCGGGATGGCCGAGCAGCGCGCCGAGGTCGCCGCCATCGTCGGGTCGTCCGAGCCGCCGACCTTCGACGACACCGTCGTCGCGCTCGAGCGGTCGGGCCGGCTGTACCGCCGCGCCGGTGCGGTGTTCCACAACCTCGCCTCGTCGGTCGCGACCGACCGGCTCCGCGAGATCGAGCGGGAGCTGGCCCCGCTGGAGTCGGCGCACGCGGACGCGCTGCGCCTGGACCCCGCCCTGTTCGCCCGCATCGACGCCGTCCACGCGCAGCGGCACGCGGTGGGCCTGGACGCCGAGGCGGTCCGGCTGGTGGAGCGCTACCACCTCGACTTCGTGCTCGCCGGCGCGCGGCTCGACGAGGCCGGCCGGGCCCGGCTGACCGAGCTCAACCGCGAGCTCTCCGAGCTCTCGACGACGTTCGGGCAGAACCTGCAGCTGGCCACCGAGGCCGCCGCGGTCGTGGTGACCGACGCCGCCGAGCTCGACGGGCTGAGCCCCGAGGAGGTCGCCGCGGCGGCCCGTGCCGCCACCGACCGCGGGGTCGACGGCTTCCTCATCCCGCTGCTGCTGCCCACCGGCCAGCCGGTGCTGGCCAAGCTGCGCGACCGCGAGCTGCGCCGGCGGGTGTTCGAGGCCTCGGTGGGCCGGGCGTCGGGCGGCGCGCACGACAACGGCCCGGTCGCCGTCCGCATCGCCCGGGTGCGTGCCGAGCGGGCCCGGCTGCTCGGCTTCGACACCCACGCCGACCTGGTGCTCGCCGACCAGACCGCGGGCAGCACCGAGGCGGTCGACGCGATGCTCGCCCGGATGGTCGGCCCGTCGTTGGCCAACGCACAGGCGGAGGCCGCCGCGCTGGGCGAGGTCGCGGCGCGGGACGGCGTCGCCGAGCTGGCCCCCTGGGACTGGGCCTTCTACAGCGAGCGGGTGCGCGCCGAGCGGTACTCGGTCGACAGCACGGCGCTGCGGCCCTGGTTCGAACTGGACCGGGTACTGGTCGACGGCGTCTTCGCCGCCGCCGAGCGCCTCTACGGCTACCGCTTCACGCCGCGGCCGGACCTCGCCGGCTACCACCCCGACGTCCGGGTCTGGGAGGTCACCGACGCCGACGGGCAGACGATCGGCCTCTACCTCGGCGACTTCTACGCCCGTGAGGGCAAGCGCGGCGGGGCGTGGATGAGCTCCTTCGTCACCCAGTCGCGGCTCCTGGACACCCGGCCGGTCGTCGTGAACAACCTCAACGTGACCCGCGGCGCCGACGGGCAGCCCACGTTGCTGACCCTCGACGAGGTCAACACGCTGTTCCACGAGTTCGGCCACACGCTGCACGGCCTGAGCTCCGCCGTCACCTACCCGCGCTTCGCCGGCACCAGCGTGCCGCGGGACTTCGTCGAGTTCCCCAGCCAGGTCAACGAGATGTGGGCGCTGTGGCCGGAGGTCCTCGCCGGGTACGCGCGGCACGTCGAGACGGGTGAGCCACTGCCGGCCAGCGTCGTCGAGGCGATCGAGGCCGCGCAGCTGTGGGGCGAGGGGTTCGCGACGCTGGAGTACCTGGCGGCCACGCTGCTCGACCAGGCCTGGCACCGGATCACGCCCGAGACCGAGGTGGGCGACCCGCAGGAGTTCGAGCGCGCCGCGCTCGAGGCGGCCGGCGTCGCCTACGACCTGGTGCCGCCGCGCTACCGGACGACGTACTTCCAGCACGTCTTCGCCGGGGGCTACGCGGCCGGCTACTACTCCTACATCTGGTCGGAGGTGCTCGACGCCGACACCGTGGAGTGGTTCAAGGAGAACGGCGGCCTGCGCCGGGAGAACGGCGACGTGTTCCGGTCGCGGCTGCTGTCCGTCGGCGGGTCGGTGGACCCGCTGGAGGCCTTCCGCGCGGTCCGCGGCCGGGACGCCGACCCGATGCCGCTGCTCCGCCGCCGCGGGTTGTTGTCGGCCTGAGAGCCGACACGTCCGGTCGTGACGAGTGGGGGGGCCCGGAGGGTCCCCGCGAGGAGCGACGCAGCGGCTCAGCGGCGGTCGGGGACGGCACGTGGCCGCGGTGCGGTCCGGTAGGACCGCAGTGTCAGAGCCAGGGGAGGGACAGGACGACGTCGAGGTCGTCGGGGCCGTCGCCCTCGCGGACCAGCCGGTTGGGCTGGCGGTGGCCGCACGCCGTGCAGCGGTGGACCACCTGCCAGCCCTTGCCCGACTTCTCCACCAGGCCGATCGGCTCCATCGGCGCCTGACACTCACTCGCCCGGTCACCGGGGAGGTCGTCGACGTGCAGCGACCACAGGCACACCGGGCAGTGGTTGCGGTAGTGCCCGTCGGTGTTGGCCGGTACCGCCGACCCGCAGTGCACGCAGGCGAACCCGGTGTTCTCCGCCCGCCGGGAGCGGACGGGGCTCACGGTCGAGCCCCGGTCAGGGGACGAACGGCTCGACGGCGACGACGTCGACGGTGATGTCGCGGCCGTTGGGCGCCTGGTAGGTCACCGTCGTCCCGGGCTCGGCGCCGAGGATGGCCGAGCCGAGCGCCGACTCGGGGGAGTAGACCTGCAGCCCCGTCGTCCCGGCGATCTCCCGCGAGCCGAGGAGGAACTTCTCGGTCTCGTCGTCGCCCTGGAAGCGGATGGTGATCACGGTGCCGGTGGCGGCGTGCGTCGCCGTGGTGGGCGCGTTGCCGACGCGGGCCTTCCGCAGCAGGTCCTCCAGCTGGCGGATGCGGGCCTCCTGCTTGCCCTGCTCGTCCTTGGCGGCGTGGTAGCCGCCGTTCTCGCGCAGGTCGCCCTCCTCGCGGCGGGCGTTGATCTCGGCGGCCATGGCCGGACGGCCCGCCACCAGCTGGTCGAGCTCGGCCTTCAGCCGGTCGTGGGCCTCCTGGGTCAGCCAGACGCCCTGGTCCTGCTCGTCAGTGGGGGTGGACACGGCAGTGCTCCTGAAATGTCGGTGGCCGCTCCCCGTCCGGGGAGCGGCCGCGTTCAGAACGGCCAACGTAACACCGTCGGCCGGGGCGGTGTTCCGCTCCGGCCCGGTCTCGGTTGCGGAACGCGAGCGTACCGGGCAGTGACGCGCGCCACGAACACCCGATCGAGGGGTTCGACGGCGGCGGACCGTCGTACGGGCGGGGGATGATGTGCCGGTGACCGAAGCAGACCCGTTGCGCCTGCTCGCCGTGCACGCCCATCCCGACGACGAGTCGAGCAAGGGTGCCGCGACCATGGCGAAGTACGTCGCGGAAGGCGCCCGCGTCATGGTGGCCACCTGCACGGGGGGTGAGCGCGGTTCGGTGCTCAACCCGGCGCTGGACCGGCCCGACGTGTGGGAGCGCCTGCCGGAGATCCGCCGAGAGGAGATGGCCCGGGCGCGGGAGATCCTCGGCGTCGAGCAGGAGTTCCTCGGTTTCGTGGACTCCGGCCTGCCCGAGGGCGACCCGCTGCCGCCGCTGCCCGAGGGCTGCTTCGCGCTGGTGCCGACCGAGGAGGCGGCCGCGCCCCTGGTCGAGCTGATCCGCCGGTTCAAGCCGCACGTCATCACCACGTACGACGAGCGCGGCGGCTATCCGCACCCCGACCACATCAAGACCCACGAGGTCTCGGTGCACGCCTTCGAAGCGGCCGGCGACCCCGACCGCTACCCCGGGCTCGGGGAGCCGTGGCAGCCGCTCAAGCTCTACTACCACATGGGCTTCACGCTGCCCCGTACGCGGGCGCTGCACGAGGCGATCCTCGCCTCGGGCAAGGAGTCGCCCTACGCCGAGTGGCTGGAGAACTGGGACCCCGACCGGGACCTGTCGCACCGGGTCACCACCAAGGTGCCGTGCGCGGAGTACTTCGCCGTCCGGGACGCCGCGCTGATCGCGCACGCCACCCAGATCGACCCGAACGGCCGCTGGTTCGCCTGCCCGCTGGAGGTCCAGCAGCGGGTCTGGCCGACCGAGGACTACGAGCTGGCGCGGTCGGTGGTCGACTCGCCGGTGTCCGAGGACGACCTGTTCGCCGGCGTGCGCAGTGAGGTGGTGGTCCGATGACGGAGTTCCTGCTGCTCGCCGCCGAACAGCAGCTGCCCGAGGACGTCGGCAAGGCCGGCCCCATCGGTGCGCTGCTGACCCTGCTGCTGTTCATCGCCATCCTGCTGCTGGTGAAGTCGATGACCACCCACCTCAAGCGGGTGCCGCGCAGCTTCGACCCCGAGGACGACGGTCCGCGGGTCGTCGTCCCCGACACCCCGGCCGAGCTGGTCGACCCGCGCCCCGAGCCCGGGCAGGAGCTGCTCGACACGCTGCGGCGGGCGCCCCGGGCGATCGAGGGGCCGCGACGCGACGACGGCCGGCCGGGCCCTGCCGCGGGCTGACCGGCCGGCCGTCGCCCGAGGGCACTACCAGCGGTGGGCGACGTCGATCACCAGCCGTGGCGTGTCGTCGGAGTGCGGCGTGCCCGCGACGGTGAAGACGCGGAACGGCAGCCGGGCACGGACGCCGAGGGCCAGCGTGGTCGAGCCCTCGAACGAGCCGGCGTAGGCGACCTGCCGGAAGGTGCGGTACCCGGCGACGTCGACGACCTCCCGCGGGTCGACCGGCCGGAACGTCGGCCGTCCCTGCTCGTCGTACGCCGGTGCGTGCACGACGACCTCGAGGTCCGCGGCGCCGCGCACCGGCACCGGGTGGCCGGAGCCGTCCTGCCGCACGACCGGCACGTACCGGACCGAGTACGAGCCGAACCCGGTGTCCTCGCCACCCACGTCGACGACGAGCCGGTCGAAGCAGGCGTGCCGTCCCGCGCGGACGTCGTAGACCCTCTCCCGGTCCCCGGCGTCGGCCGCCTCCGGCTGTGAGCCCCAGGTGATCCCGCAGTAGGGACTCGCACTCGCCGGAGCGGGCGCGACCACCCCCAGCGTGGCGAGGGCGGAGACGGCGAGGGCGAGGAACCGGGTCCGGTTCATGGCGGGCCTCCTCTGGGACGGTGCCGATGGCAGGATCCGCCCCCCGGGCACCGGCCCACCATGGGCGTCGACATGTCGACTCGACGAACCGTGCGGCACGCGTGGGCAGTGGTTGACAAGGTGTTCCGGCGCGCCTCGCACCTGCCGGTGGCGAACCGTGCTAATGGCTCGTCCGGGTGACCCCGTGACCACGGTCCGGCGCTGCCCGCCGCCCCCGGGGGAGATCCCGGGATGGCCCAGCGACGGCACGACCCCGAGCAGCGCGTTCCTCCGCCGGGGTTCGGCCGCTTCGGCACCCGCACGCTCGAGGTGGCCGAGAACGTCGTCTACGCCGGCATCGCGCTGCTGCTCGTGCTGGCGGCGCTGGCCCTGCTGGTGCTGGCCGGCCGGACGGCGTGGTCGCTGACCGGAGACCTGTCGCAGGCGCCGATGCTCGAGCTCCTCGACGTCCTGCTGCTGGTCTTCATCGTGGTGGAGCTGCTGTTCGCCGTCCGGACGACGGTCGAGAAGCGCGAGCTGGTCGCCGAGCCCTTCCTCGTCATCGGGATCATCGCCTCGATCAAGGAGATCGTCGTGCTGTCGGTCGAGGCGGCCGGCGTCGTCGGCGAGGGCGCGGGGTTCCGCGACCGGATCACCGAGATCGCCGTCCTCGGCGTGCTGGTCCTGCTGCTGGGGGCCACCTCCTGGCTGCTGCGCCGCAAGGAGCGGGAGCCGGACGAGGGGGAGGGCGGCGACCCGATCTCGGCGCCGGAGCGTGCCGCGGAGCCGCCCGGGTAGCCAGCGGGTGTGCCCAACCGACTCGGGACCGCAACGAGTCCCTACCTGCTGCAGCACGCCGAGAACCCGGTCGACTGGTGGGAGTGGGGGGAGGAGGCCTTCGCCGAGGCGCGTCGCCGGGACGTGCCCGTCCTGCTCAGCGTGGGCTACGCCGCGTGCCACTGGTGCCACGTCATGGCGCACGAGTCCTTCGAGGACGAGGCGACGGCGGCGCAGATGAACGCCGACTTCGTCTGCGTGAAGGTCGACCGCGAGGAGCGGCCGGACGTCGACAGTGTCTACATGGCCGCCACCCAGGCGCTGACCGGCCACGGCGGCTGGCCGATGACGGTGTTCACCACACCCGACGGCCGGCCGTTCTACTGCGGCACCTACGTCCCGCCCCGGCCGGCGCACGGCATGCCGTCGTTCCGCCAGCTGCTCACCGCGGTCGCCGATGCCTGGCGGACGCGACGCGAGGAGCTGGAGGGGGCCGGCACGCGCATCGCCGAGGCGATCTCCGCCCGGCTCGACCTCGGGACGCCGACCCCGCTGACGCCCGAGCTGCTCGACCGCGCCGTCACCGCCCTGGCCGGCGACCACGACCCGCGGTGGGGTGGCTTCGGCGGTGCCCCGAAGTTCCCGCCGTCCATGCTGCTGGAGTTCCTGCTCCGTCACGCCGCCCGCACCGGGGACGACCGGGCCCTGCGCATGGCCCACCGCACGCTCGAGGCGATGGCCCGCGGCGGCATCCACGACCAGCTGGCCGGCGGCTTCGCCCGCTACTCCGTCGACGCCCGGTGGGTGGTGCCGCACTTCGAGAAGATGCTCTACGACAACGCGCTGCTGCTGCGGGTGTACCTGCACCTGTGGCGGGCGACCGGCGAGGAGTGGGCCCGCCGGGTCGCCGACGCGACCGCTGCCTTCCTGGTCCGCGACCTGGGCGCGCCCGAGGGCGGCTTCGCCTCCGCCCTCGACGCCGACACCGAGGGCGTCGAGGGGCTGACCTACGTCTGGACGCCGGCCCAGCTGGTCGAGGTGCTCGGCGAGGACGACGGCCGGTGGGCCGCCGCGGTGTTCGAGGTGACCGACGCCGGCACCTTCGAGCACGGCACGTCGACGCTGCAGCTGCTGCGCGACCCCGACGACCCGGCCCGGCTGGCCTCGGTGCGCGAGCGGCTGACCGCGGCGCGGGCGCAGCGCCCGCAGCCGGCGCGCGACGACAAGGTGGTATCCGCCTGGAACGGGCTGGCGATCGCCGCGCTGGCCGAGCACGGGGTCCTCGCCGGGTCGCCGTCCTCGGTCGACGCGGCCCGCCGCGCGGCGGAGCTGCTCGCCGACGTGCACTGGGTGGACGGGCGGCTGCGCCGCGCGTCGCGGGACGGCGTCGCCGGTGCCCCGGCCGGGGTGCTCGAGGACTACGGCGACCTGGCCGAGGGGCTGCTCGCGCTGCACCAGGCCACCGGCGAGGGGCGCTGGCTGGAGCTGGCCGGCGACCTGCTGGACGTCGTGGCCGAGCAGTTCGTGGACGTCGACGGCTGGCACGACACCGCCGCGGACGCCGAGGCGCTGGTGCACCGGCCCTTCGACCCGGCCGACGGCCCGGCGCCGTCCGGGGTCGCCGCGGTGGCCGGGGCGGCCGTCTCCTACGCCGCGCTGGCCGGCGCGCCGCGGCACCGCGACCTGGGGGAGGCGGCCGTCGGCTCGCTGGCGAGGCTGGCCGAGCGGGTGCCCCGGGCGGTCGGCTGGGCGCTCGCGGTGGGGGAGGCGCTGCTGGCCGGCCCGCTGGAGGTCGCGGTCAGCGGGCCCGCCGGGCCCGAGCGCGACGCCCTCGCGGCGGCTGCCCGGGCCTCGACCAGCCCGGGTGCAGTGGTGGTGGTCGGCGAGCCGGACGCGCCCGGCGTCCCCCTGCTGGCCGGCCGCCCCCCGGTGGGCGGTCGGCCGGCCGCCTACGTGTGCCGGGGGTTCGTCTGCTCCGCACCCGTCACGGACGTGTCCGCGCTGAGCGCAGCGATGTCCCCTTCCTGACCCGGCCGCGGCGGCTTACCGTGTAAGTGTGTAATCACCTCACACGGGAGGCTGTCGTGCACGGACACCACCACCGCCTCGCGGACAACCCCTTCGCCGGCATGCGCGGCGGGTTCCGCGGCCCGCGCGGCCGCGGCCCCGCCGGTCGCGGCCGGGGTCCGGACGCCCCGCCCCCGGCCGAGCGGGCCGAGGTCGCCGGCTGGTTCGCCGGGCGGCTGCCCGACGACTGGTTCACCGGGCCGGTCGAGCTCGTCGTCGACCGCGACGAGATCACCGTCGTCGGCACCCTGGCCGAACCCGAGGCCGGCGAGGGCGACGCCGCCGCGGCTCGGGCCGGGCGGATCGCCCGCTTCCGGGAGGAGACCCGCGAGCAGCGCATGGCCGTCGCCGACGCCGCACAGGCCCGCTACGGCCGGTCGGTCGCCTGGGGTGCGGCCTGCGGCGACGTCCGGGAGGTCTTCACCAACCTCTCGGTGCCGGTGATGACCCGGCTGCGGCAGCCGGAGCGGCTGGTCCTCGACACCCTCGTGGACGCCGGGGTCGCCCGGTCCCGGTCAGAGGCGCTGGCCTGGGCGGTCCGGCTGGTCGCCCAGCACACCGACGAGTGGCTCGGGGAGCTGCGCGCGGCGATGGCCTCGGTGGAGGAGGTCCGGGCGCGCGGCCCCCAGTAGAAGGACCCTCCTGCCCCCCACCCCTCGCACGCTCGGGGCGGGACCCTGCAGGAGCGCCAGCGCGAGCGGGGACACTGGGGCCGTGCCAGCCAGCGCCGTCCCGACCGACACCGACGTCCTCGTCGTGGGAGCCGGGCCGGCCGGTGCGGCGGCCGCCGCATGGGCCGCGCGGGCCGGGCACGACGCCGTCCTCGCCGACGCGGCGGTCTTCCCCCGCGACAAGACCTGCGGCGACGGGCTGACCCCGCGGGCGATCGCCGAGCTGGACCTCCTGGGCCTGGGCGACTGGGCCCGCTCGCGGGCGCGCAACCGCGGTCTGCGCGCGGCCGGCTTCGGGCAGACGTGGGAGCTGCCCTGGCCCGGTGGCGCGTTCCCCGACCACGGCAGCGCGGTGCCGCGCACCGAGCTCGACGCCCGGATCCGCGAGGTGGCGCTGGCCGACGGCGCCGTCCCGCTGGAGGGGGCGCGCGCCGTCGACGTCGAGCGGGACGGCGACCGGGTGACCGGCGTGGTGTTCGAGCTCGCCGACGACCAGACGGTCACGGTCGGCTGCCGGCGCCTGGTGGTGGCCGACGGCGTCCGCTCGCCGCTGGGCCGGGTGCTGGGCCGGGAGTGGCACCGGGACACCGCCTATGGCGTGGCCGCGCGCGGCTACGTGCGCTCCGGCCGGGCGGACGACGAGTGGATCTCCTCGCACCTGGAGCTGCGCGGCGCGGAGGACGAACTGCTCTCCGGCTACGGCTGGGTGTTCCCGCTGGGCGCGGCGGCCGGCCAGGTGAACATCGGCGTCGGCACGCTGGCGGCCGCGCGCCGTCCGGCCGGGGTGCAGCTCAAGGCGCTGATGGAGGTCTACGCCGACGCCCGCCGCGAGGACTGGCGGCTCGACGGGCCGGTGGAGGCTCCCGCGTCGGCGCTGCTGCCGATGGGCGGCGCGGTGTCCGGGGTCGCCGGGCGCAACTGGGCGCTGGTGGGGGACGCCGCCGGGTGCGTCAACCCGCTGAACGGTGAGGGCATCGACTACGGCCTGGAGACCGGCCGCAGCGTGGTCGACCTCCTCGGCGAGGCGGACTGGACCGCCGCCTGGCCGACGGAGCTGGGACGGCACTACGGCGAGGCGTTCTCCATCGCTCGGCGCCTGGCCGGCCTGCTCACCGTCCCGCGCTTCCTGCCGGCGGCCGGCCCGGTCGGCATGCGCTCGCGGGCGCTGATGACCGTCGCGCTGCGGGTGATGGGCAACCTGGTCACCGACGCCGACCGCGACCTCGTCGCCCGCGCCTGGCGCACCGCCGGCCGGCTGTCGACCAGGCTCGACGACCGCCCACCGTTCAGCTGAGCGGCGATTTCCGCGGAAATCGCCGCTCAGCCGACGAACGGCGAGTTGTACATCGCGAAGTAGACGGCGATGTAGTGGCAGATGGCGGCAACGACCGTCATCGCGTGGAAGACCTCGTGGTAGCCGAAGACGCCGGGCCAGGGGTTGGGCTTCTTGATCGCGTAGGCCACCCCACCGAGCGTGTAGAGCACCCCGCCGACGGCCAGCAGCACCAGCGACGTCACCCCGGCGATGTGCAGGATGTCGGTGAGGATGAAGACCGCGACCCAGCCCAGCCCGATGTAGAGGGGCACGCCGACCCAGCGCGGCGCGGTCGGCCAGGTGAGCTTGAGGAAGACGCCGGCCAGCGCCCCCGCCCAGACGCCGGCGAGCACCCAGTAGCCGGTCGGCTGGTCGACCGCCAGGAGGGCGAAGGGCGTGTACGTGCCCGCGATGAACAGGAAGATCATCGAGTGGTCGAGCCGCTTCATGATCTTCCAGCCGCGCGGTGACCACCGGCGCCGGTGGTAGAGGGCGCTGATGCCGAACAGGCCGCAGATCGTCACGCAGTAGACCGCGACCGAGAAGCCGGCGCGGGCGCCGAGCACCGACCCCAGCGGGACCAGCACGGCCCCGGCGACGATCGCGCCGAAGAAGGAGAACAGGTGCAGCCAGCCGCGCATCCGCGGCCGGGTGTCGGGGTGGTCCCAGTCGCGGTCGCCGAAGTCCTCGGCGGTCCAGGTGCGCTCGACCTGCTCGCCCTCCTGGAGGACGGTGGCCACGGCCGGGCCGGCCGGCGCTTCGATCTGGGCGCCGTCGGACTCGACCCGGACGGCCTCGCCCTCGCTGCGGGGGACGCTCATGCGCCGAGGTTACGCAGCCGTAGGGAGGAGGGCGACGGGACCGGGCTGTGAGGTCCCTGGCAATCACCGTGGGTCTTCCTGCAGGTCGGGAACGACTGCGCGCGACCACGCCGAGTGGGGCCTAGGGTGACCCACCGTGGGGGTGCGGCAGTGGGCACGCGACGTCCTCACCCAGGTGTACGAACGCCGGCTCGCCCGGGGGCTCGAGGGCGCGGCGATCCCGCGGCACGTCGGGGTGATCGTCGACGGCAACCGGCGGTGGGCGCGCGCCATCGGTCTGGAGGACCCCAACGCCGGCCACCGCCGCGGCGCGGACAAGATCGCCGGCTTCCTCGGCTGGTGCGACGAGGCCGGCGTCGAGGTGGTCACCCTCTTCCTGCTCTCCACCGACAACCTGTCCCGCCCCGAGCCCGAGCTGGTGCCGCTGCTGCGCATCATCGAGGGCGTCGCCGAGGACCTCGCCGCTCCCGACCGGCGCTGGCAGCTGCGCCCGGTGGGTGCCCTGGAGCTGCTGCCCGCCGAGACGGTCGCCGTCCTCAAGCAGGCCGCCGAGGACACCCGCGACCGGCCGGGCGCGACGGTCAACCTCGCCGTCGGCTACGGCGGACGGCGGGAGATCGCCGACGCCGTCCGCTCGCTGCTGGCCGAGCACGCCGAGCGGGGGACGACGCTGGACGAGCTGGTGAGCGTGCTCGACGTCGAGCACATCGCCGAGCACCTCTACACCCGCGGCCAGCCCGACCCCGACCTGGTCATCCGCACCAGCGGGGAGCAGCGGCTCTCGGGCTTCCTGCTCTGGCAGACCGCCCACTCGGAGTTCCACTTCACCGACGTCTACTGGCCCGACTTCCGCCGCGTCGACTTCCTCCGGGCGCTGCGCGCCTACGCCGCCCGGCACCGGCGCTTCGGCGGCTGAGAAACTGCCGGTCATGGCCCGAGCACTCGACGTCCCCCTGGAGTACGTGCGGCTCGGGCTGCGCTTCGACCGGCTGGAGTCCGGCTTCGTCGACGCCTACACCGGCGACAAGCGGATCCGCGCGGCGGTGGAGGACGAGTCGGCGCCCACCCCGCAGGGACTGCGCGACCAGGCCCGCGCGCTGCTGGGGGAGCTGGCGTCGTCCGACCTGCCCGCCGACCGCGCCGGATTCCTCCGCGGGCAGCTCACCGGCCTGGAGTGCACTGCCCGGAAGATGGCCGACGAGCCGGTGCCCTTCCTCGACGAGGTGCGCAGCTACTTCCAGGTCGACCTGACCCTCGGCGACCCGGCCGCCTACGCCGCCGCGCACGCCGAGCTCGACACCCTGCTGCCCGGCAGTGGCCCGCTGGCCGACCGCTACGCGGCCCACCGGCGCCGCGAGGAGTGCCCGCCCGAGCGCCTGGCCGAGGCGGTGCACGCGCTGTCCAGCGCGCTGCGCGACCGGGTGCGCGCCGACTACGGGCTGCCCGAGGTCGAGACGGTGCGCTACGAGGTGGTCACCGACCAGCCGTGGTCGGGTTTCAACTACTACGAGGGCGACTACCGCTCCCGTGTCGCGATCAACGCCGACCTGCCGCACCGGCTGGGCCAGCTGCCGCACCTGGTGGCCCACGAGGCCTACCCGGGGCACCACACCGAGCACTGCCGCAAGGAGCTGGGCCTGGTCGAGCGCGGCTCCCGACTCGAGCACACCGTCTTCCTGGTCAACACCCCCGAGTGCCTCATGGCCGAGGGGCTGGCCGACCTCGGCGTGCAGGCCGCGATCGGCGAGGGCTGGGGGCCGTGGGCGGCCGAGGTGCTCGGCGACCTGGGGCTGCACTTCGACGGGCACCTCGCCGAGCGCGTCGCCGCGGCGGCCGCGCCGCTGAACCGGGTGCGCCAGGACGCCGCCGTCCTGCTGCACGACCGCGGTGCCCCCGCCGACGAGGTGGCCGCCTTCATCCAGCGCTGGTCGCTGGTCAGCGCCGAGCGGGCCCGCCAGCAGCTGCGCTTCCTCACCCACCCGCTGTGGCGGGCCTACACCACCACCTACGTCGAGGGCTTCGACCTGCTCTCGCGGTGGCTCGACGCCCGCCCGGCCGACCAGCCGGTGGCCGACCGCTTCGTCCGCCTGCTCGACGAGCCCCTCACCCCGGCCGCCGTCGCCGGCGAGCTGCGGGCCGGTTGAGCGGTGGCCTCACGCAGCTCGGAGGAGGCCCGGGACCTGGGCCTGTGGACGGCGGGGTGGCTGGCCGTGCTCCTGGTCGGCGGGCTGTGGTGGCTGGGCGACCTGGCCCTGCAGTGGCCGGTGCTGCTGGTGCCGCTGGTGTGGGTGCTGGTCGCCGTCCGGCCACGTCGTCGCTGAGACGGCTGGTGCCGCTGGTGCCCCGTTGGGGGGACACGCCCCCTCCTCGACATGTTCCTGTCACCTCCCGGGCCTAACGTCCGCGGTGGAGGGCGAGCTCACCTCGCCGTCCACGGGAGGCCCGGTTCGTGCTGACGTTCACGTCGACCAGAGGGGCCGGTGCCCGGCCCCTCGGCCGGGGCCCGGCCACCTTCGAGCCGGGGCGCGCCCCGCGCCCCAACGGGAGTCGAGCCATGACCGAGCTTGCGAGGGCATGCATGAGCACAGCACCCATGGGCACGCGTTCGCGGAGCGCCAGCGAGGTGGACGCGTGAGCACTCGCCGCACGTACGTCCTCGACACCTCCGTCCTGCTCTCCGACCCCGGTGCGCTGCTGCGCATGGGCGCTCACGACGTGGTCCTCCCGCTCGTCGTGATCGGGGAGCTCGAGGACAAGCGCAACCACCCGGAGCTGGGCTGGTTCGCCCGGCAGTCGCTGCGGCTGCTCGACGACCTGCGGGTGCAGCACGGCCGGCTCGACGCCCCGGTGCCGGTCGGTGAGGACGGCGGCACGCTGCACGTCGAGCTCAACCACAGCGACCCGTCGGTGCTGCCGGCCGGCTTCCGCAACGACAGCAACGACAGCCGGATCATGGTCGTGGCGCTCAACCTGCGGGCCGAGGGTGCCGACGTCTGCCTGGTCACCAAGGACGTGCCGCTGCGGGTCAAGGCGGCGGCGGTGGGCCTGGACACCGACGAGTACCGGGCGCTGGGCGCCGTCGACGCCGGCTGGACCGGGATGGCCGAGCTCTCCCTGGACGACGCCGAGCTCGCTGCCCTGTACGACGAGGGCGAGGTGTACGCGCCGGCGGCCGCCGAGCTGCCTGCGCACACCGGGTTGGTGCTGCTGTCCTCCCGCGGGTCGGCGCTGGGGCGGGTGACGTCGGACAAGCACGTGCGGCTGGTGCGCGGCGACCGCGAGGCCTTCGGGCTGCACGGCCGCTCCGCGGAGCAGCGGATCGCGCTGGACCTGCTGCTCGACCCGGAGATCGGCATCGTCTCGCTGGGTGGGCGGGCCGGCACGGGCAAGTCGGCGCTGGCCCTGTGCGCGGGCCTGGAGTCGGTGATGGAGCGGCGGGCGCACGCGAAGGTCGTCGTCTTCCGGCCCGCTCTACGCCGTCGGCGGCCAGGAGCTCGGGTACCTGCCCGGCAGCGAGGGCGAGAAGATGTCGCCCTGGGCGCAGGCGGTCTACGACACCCTCGGCGCCCTGGTGTCGAAGGACGTGCTCGACGAGGTCGCCGGCCGCGACCTCATCGAGGTGCTGCCGCTGACCCACATCCGCGGGCGGTCGCTGCACGACTCGTTCGTGATCGTCGACGAGGCGCAGTCGCTCGAGCGCGGGGTGCTGCTGACCGTGCTGTCGCGGCTGGGCTCGGGCTCGCGGGTGGTGCTCACCCACGACGTCGCCCAGCGCGACAACCTGCGGGTCGGCCGGCACGACGGCATCGCGGCGGTGGTCGAGCAGCTCAAGGGACACCCCCTGTTCGCGCACGTGACGCTGACCCGCTCCGAGCGCTCGCCGATCGCCGCCCTGGTCACCGAGATGCTGGAGGACCTCCCGCGCTGAGGCGCCCGGGAGCCGCGACCGGTTGCGCCATTGCCGGGGTTCCTCATGCATCGCGGGTCCTGCAGGACCGGCAGTGCACGAGGAAACCCGGCAATGCGCTCAGACGCGCCGGCGGCGTCCCCGAGCGCGAGCGCGCCGCACCCGGTCGCCGACCACCGTGCCGGGCACGAGCTCGGGCCAGATCCAGCGCACCACGCCCCAGTCCTCGTCGCGGATGGCGTCCTCGCGGCGCTTCTCCTCGAAGACGGCCTCCCCGGGGTCCTGCCCTGGCCGCAGGGCCCGGCCGTACTTGACCCGACCGTCGAACTCGCCAACGACGCGCTCCTCCTCCCACGCGAAGTCGACCCGCGCGAGCTCCCGCCCGGACGCCGAGTGGATGACCCGCTGCAGGGTCGACGGCGCCAGACCCAGCCGGTGCAGCAGGACCCGGCTGCGGCTCTCACCCACGCTCTCGCTGCGCGCGTCGGCCATGTCGAGGGCCCGGGCGGCGACTCGGCTGCCGCGCGTCCCGGTCAGCTCCTGTGCCCGGTCGGCGAGGAGCGGTTGCTGCACGATCCCGAGGTGCAGAGCGGCGTCGAGGACGACCACGGCCGGCTCCAGCGGCAGCGAGCGGGCCAGGTCGAGCGCCGTCCGCACCGGATCGGTGACGGCGAGACCCTCCACCTCCACCTCCACCACCTCGTGGTCGGCGAGGCGAGCCACGTGGACGCGCAGGCAGCGGTCCACCTCGCTGGACGCCGGAGGGCGACGCGTGACGTGCACGCGGTCGAGGCGGACGCCGCACAACGGGAGGCCGTGGAGCACGGCGGCCGACTGGTGGCTGACCACGGCGGGACGGCGCAGCGCAGCCACGGTGGCGGAGACGAGCAGGCGGTGGCGCGCCTCGTCCGTCAGTGCACCGGTCCCGGTGAGGTAGGCGCCCCGTCGGAGCCGGGTGAGGTCCCCGCCCCGCACGTGCCGGGCGAGTTCGTCGTCGCTCCACCCCTCGGCGACGGCGAGTCTCCGCAGGACCAGGCGGTCGAGGCGATCGGTGTCCATGCCGCCACCGTGGCCGGAGGACCACCCGGCCCACCGCGCTCGGCCCGATCGGTGGACAGCGGAACGCCTGTGGACAGCGCACTGCCGGGGTTCCTCGTGCATCGCGGGTCCTGCAGGACCCGCGATGCACGAGGAACCCCGGCAGTGCGCTGTCCACAGGCG
>NZ_NVPT01000039.1 GCF_002802985.1 Geodermatophilus chilensis
AGATGTGTATAAGAGCCCGGTCCACCACCGCGTCATCCGCAGGCCCGCCGCCGCCAGCTCGGCCTCGACCCGCTCGCGGCGGAACTTCGCCGAGACCTCGGTGCGCAGCTCTTCCCCGGCGGCGAACCGGACGTCGAGGTCCAGCGCCGGCACGTGCACCACCTGGTCGGTCAGCGAGCGCAGCCGCATCTCGATCCACTCGTGCTCGGCGTCCCACACGGCGACGTGCTCGAAGGCCGTCGGGTCGAAGTCGGCGCCCAGCTCGCGGTCCAGCACGCGCAGCACGTTGCGGTTGAACTCCGCGGTGACCCCCGCGGCGTCGTCGTAGGCCCGCACCAGCCGGGCGGGGTCCTTGACCAGGTCGGTGCCGAGGAGGAAGGAG
Source organism: Geodermatophilus chilensis (assembly GCF_002802985.1). GTDB lineage: Bacteria > Actinomycetota > Actinomycetes > Mycobacteriales > Geodermatophilaceae > Geodermatophilus > Geodermatophilus chilensis. The sequence continues at coordinate 383 of NZ_NVPT01000039.1, forward strand.
TCCCCGGGCTGCAGCGTGCCGGCCAGGTCGGCGAGGAACGCCGCCCGCGCGTCGGGCTCCAGGTTGCCGATGGTCGAGCCGAGGAAGGCCACCAGCCGGCGTCCCGACCGCGGCAGCTCGCCCAGGTGGCGGGTGAAGTCGCCGACGACGGCGTCCACCGCCACGCCGGGGTACTCGGCGGTGATCGCCGCCCCGGCCGCCTGCAGCACCGACGGGTCGACGTCGCAGGGCACGAACCGGTGCAGCGTCCCGGCGTCGCGCAGGGCGTCCAGCAGCAGCCGCGTCTTCTCCGACGTCCCGCTGCCCAGTTCGACCAGGACGTCGGCGCCCGACGCCGCGGCGATCTCGCCCGCGCGCGCGGCGAGCACGGCCCGCTCGGCGCGGGTCGGGTAGTACTCCGGCAGCCGGGTGATCTCGTCGAACAGCTCGCTGCCCCGCTCGTCGTAGAACCACCGCGGCGGCAGCGTCTTCGGCGTGGCGGTCAGGCCGGCGCGGGCGTCGGCGCGCAGCGCGTCCGTGGCGTCCTCGGGGGCGAGGTGGTTGGTGAGCGAGATCGACACGGGGCTCCAGTGCTCGTCGGTGGGAGGGGCTGGGTGGGTCAGGACAGCGACGTGGTCGTCAGGCCGTCGGGGGTGACCTCGACCAGCGACCGGTCGGGGACGTCGGTCCACCGGGGGTCGTCGTCCCACGGCTCGCTGGCCAGCGCGGTGCCGTCGGCGGTGACCAGCGCCGACAGCGTGTCGCCCCAGGTGGTGGCCAGCAGGCGGGTGCCGTCGGCGGCGAGCAGGTTCAGCCGGGCGCCGGGGTCGGCGGCACCCACCTCGCGCACGGTGTCGCCCAGGGCGTCGAGCCCGCGGTCGAACACCAGCGCCGCGAGCAGCGCGCTGTCGACCGTCGACTCGGCATCGCGCACCGGCGGCAGCACCGCGCGGTCGACCCGGCCGTTGTGCGACAGCAGCCCGCGCCCGTCGGTGAAGGGCGCTGCGGCGCTCTCCTCCAGCGGCATGCCGACGGTCGCCGAGCGGACGGCGGCCACCACGCACCCGGAGGAGAGCACCGGCGCGACCGAGGCGAACGACGGGTCACCCCACAGTGGCCGGGCCGAGCGCCAGCGCGCCGGCTGCGGGCGGCCCGGCGTGTAGAACCCCACGCCCCAGCCGTCGGCGTTGACCGTGCCGTACCGCTGGCGGCGCGGCGCGTACGACTGCACGAGCAGCGAGGACGGCGGCTCGAGCACCAGCTCGGCCAGCGTCCGCGGCCGGCCCAGCCAGGCGAGGTGCCGGCACATCAGGCCGACCAGGCCAGCCGGAAGCCGCTGAAGACCTGCCGGCGGATCGGGTGGTCCCAGTTGCGGAAGCTCGGCCGCAGGATCGACGCGCCGACCGCCCAGGAGCCGCCGCGCAGCACCTTGTAGTCGCCGCCGAAGAACGGCGCGGAGTAGTCGGCGTAGAGCATCGGCCGGAAGCCCGGCCACGGGGTGAAGTTCGAGGAGGTCCACTCCCAGACGTCGCCCATCAGCTGCTCGGCGCCGTAGGCGGAGGCGCCGGCCGGGTAGGCGCCCACGGGCGCCGGGCGCAGCGCGTCGCCCCCGAGGTTGGCGAGGGCGGACGACGGCTCCGCCGAGCCCCACGGGAAGCGGCGGCGCCGCCGGGTGGCCGGGTCCCAGACGGCGGCCTTCTCCCACTCCACCTCGGTGGGCAGCCGCGCGCCGGCCGGGGCCGCGCCGGTCGCCCCCGCCCAGGCCGCGTAGGCCTCGGCCTCGAAGTGGGTGACGTGCTGGACCGGCTCGTCGGCCGGGACGGTCTCGACGGCGCCGAAGCGGGTCCGGGTGCCGTCGGCGTCCCAGAACTGCGGGCGCTCCAGCCCGGCCTCCACCCGGTGCGCCCAGCCGCGCTCGGACCACCAGCGCCGGTCGTCGTAGCCGCCGTCGGCGACGAACGCGGCGTACTCGGCGTTGGTCACCGGCACCCGACCGATGCGGAAGGACGGGACGTCGACGACGTGCGCCGGCCGCTCGTTGTCCAGGGAGAACGGCTCGTCGGCGGCGTCCACGCCGAGCACGAACTCCCCGCCGGGCACGAGCACCGACGTGCCCGCCACCCCGGGCCGCCCGGGCGGCAGCGGCGTCCCGGCGCCGAGCAGCGGCGGTCCGGAGCGCAGGTTGAGCGCCTGCAGCATCGTCTCGTCGTGCTGCTGCTCGTGGCTGACCACCATCGCGAAGTCGAACGGGTCGCCGTCGTCGTCCCGGCCCAGCCGCCCCAGCCGGTCGAGCACCCGGCCGCGCACCTCGCCGCAGAACGAGCGCGCCTCCACCGGGGGCAGCAGCGGCAGCCGCGAGCGGACGGCGCGCGGGTGGGTGAACGCGTCGTAGAGCGCCTCGACGTCGGCCGGCAGGAGCCCCTCGCGGCGGGCGTCGCCGCGCCGCAGCAGCCAGAGGTCCTCCTGCTGGCCGATGTGCGCGAGGTCCCAGACCAGCGGGCTGAGCAGCGGGGTGTGCTGGCGCAGCAGCTCCGGCTCGTCGTGGTCGGTGAGCCGCAGCGTGCGCTGCCGCGCGGTCTCCAGGTCGCGGGCGAGGGTCTCGGTCAGGTCGGTCACTGGAGGGCTCCCGTGGCTGAGAGGAGGGCGGCGGTGGGGCCACCGGCCCGGGCGGTGTCGAGCAGGGCGTCGCCGGGGCAGCGGCCCCGGTCGACGAGGTCGGCGAGCGCCTCGACCTCCGGCCGCAGCGCGGCGGGGACGGCGGCGCAGGCGGCGGCGAGGCAGGCGCGGGCGGCGGCGTGCAGCGCGGGGTCGGCCAGGCCCACGCGGGCGGCGCGGTCCCAGGCGCCGGCGACCGGCACGGTGGCCGCCGCGGCGTGCCCGGCCGCGACCGGGTCGTCGAGCAGCACCGCGGTCACCGCCGCCAGTGCCGGCCACCACGGCTCGGGCGCGGCGTCGAGGTAGCGGATCTCCAGGTAGCCGCGCGGCCGCACCGGCGGGAACAGCGTGGTCAGGTGGTAGTCCAGGTCGGCGGCCGTGGGCGCCCGGCCGCCGAGCGGGACGTCGCCGGTGACCCAGTCGGCGAAGCGGACCCGCTCGCGCACCGGCACCGCGCCGCCGCCGTCGGGGTCGCGCACCAGCATCACCGGCGCGGTCAGCGCGTACCCGGCCCACTCGCCGCACGGGTCCGCGCCGCCGAGCAGCGGCCCGCAGCGGGCCTGGTCGAGGTCGCCCCACACCCGCTGCCGCTGCGAGACCCAGCCGGTCGGGCGGCCCCCGGCGAGCGGTGAGCAGGCCGCGACGGCGACGAGGGTGGGCCCCAGCTGGTGGGCCAGCGACACCCGCTCGCTCCAGCCGGCGCACGGCCCGGCGTCCAGGTTGACCTGCAGCGCGGCGGTGCCGGTCATCATCGCCGTCCCGGCCTCGGCGCAGCCGACGGCGGCGAAGTGCTCCTCCATCGCGGCGTAGCGGGGGGCGGGGCAGACCCGGGCCGGGGGCCGCAGCGGGTCTGCGCCGACCGGGGCCACGGCGAGCCGCTCGGTGGCCAGGACGGCGGCGAGCGCGTCGCGGTCGGCGCGCAGCGCCGCCACCGCGGCGGCGACGCCGGGGTACGGCGGGGCGGACAGCTCCACCTGGCCGCCGGGCTCCAGGGTGACCCGGCTGCCGCCGGGCAGGGCGGGCAGCGCGTCGACCAGGTCGCGGATCCGCTGCCAGGGGACCCGGGAGCCGGGCGCGTCGAGGTCGACCAGGTGCGCCTCGAGCTCCAGGCCGACCGAGCCGACCGGGCCCGGGCGCAGCGCCGCACCGGCGACGTGCCCGACGGCCGTCTCCAGGTCGAGGACAGCCGTGGGCTCCTCGGTGACCGGGGCCACGAGCCCCACCCCCTCCAGGTCCGGACCGGTCGACGACGACCGCGGGTCGGTGCGGGGGCGGCCCGTCCTGCGGCCGTCCTCGGCCCCATCCTGCACGGGACCACCGACAGACGCACAACCCGGCGGCGTCCGACCGGTGTTCGCGTCAGGATCGTCGGGTGGATGTCGACCGCGACCGGGACCCTGCCGGCCGGGCCCGCAACGCCCGCCCTCGCGACGCGTTGGGCCGGCCGCTGCCGCGCGGTGCCGTGGGGGAGGAGCGGGCGCCGGAGGGCGTGCTGCGGACGCCGGAGCAGGCGCTCACCGAGGCGCAGCAGCTGCTGGACGCCGGGCGGCCCTTCCACGCCCACGAGGTGCTCGAGGACGCGTGGAAGTCCGCGCCGGACCCGGAGCGGCAGCTGTGGCGCGGGCTGGCCCAGCTCGCCGTCGGGCTGACCCACGTGGCGCGGGGCAACGACCGGGGCGCCGGGCGGCTGCTGGAGCGCGGCGCGGGCAACGTCGCCGCCTACGCCGACGCCCCGCCGCACGGCGTCGACGTCGCCGGCCTGGTCGCCTGGGGCCGGGCGCTGGCCGCCGCGCCGCCGCCGGCGCGGGACGCCGCGGCGCTCGCGCCCCGGCTGCGGGCCTCGTGACCCCCGACCCGGTCGCGCGCCTCTGCGCGGCCGGGGTGGTGGCCCCTTCCGGCGGGCTGTGACCCGGAGCACACTGCCGGGCCATGAGTGCCGCGCCCGCCGCCGCCCGCACCCGCGAGGTCTGGGCCGCCGGCGACTACCAGCGGGTGGGCGTCCGGCTGGTCCCGGCCGCCGAGCAGCTCGTCACCGACCTCGCCGTCCGCCCGGGGGACCGGGTGCTCGACGTGGCCGGCGGAACGGGCAACGCCGCGCTGGCCGCGGCCCGCCGCGACGGCGAGGTCGTGTGCACCGACGTCGTCCCGGAGCTGCTGGAGCTCGCCCGGCGGCGGGCCGAGCTGGAGGGGCTGTCGTACGCCACCGAGGTCGCCGACGCCTGCGCGCTGCCCTTCGCCGACGCGTCCTTCGACGTCGTCGTCTCCACGTTCGGTGTCGTCTTCGCCGCCGAGCCGGAGCCGGCCGCCCGGGAGATGCTCCGGGTGCTGCGCCCCGGCGGCCGGCTGGGGCTCACCGCCTGGCGGCCGGACGCCCCCGGTGGCCGGCTGCTGGCGCTGCTCACCCGGCACGACCCGGCCGGCGCCACCGGGGACCCGCTGCGCTGGGGGACGCCGGAGGGGGTGGAGGGGCTGCTCGATCCCGGCGAGGTGCGCCAGGTGCGGCACGCCGAGCGGACCGTGGACATGACCGCGCCGTCCCTGGCCGCGCAGTGGCAGCGCTACCGCGACTGGTTCGGCCCGGTGCACGTGGCCTGGCGGCGGCTGGACCCCGCGGGCCGGGCCGCGCTGGAGGCGGACTTCGCCGACCTGTGGGGCAGCTCGACCCGGGGCGGTGGCCCGGGCATCGTGGTACCCAACACCTACCTGCAGACGACGGCCGTGCGGGCCGGCTGAGAGCGGGCGGGGATGGGAGGCTGGACGTGAGGAGCTACGAGGCGGCCGCGCGGATCGACGCGAGCCCCGAGCAGGTGTGGGCGCTGCTGGTCGACGTGGGCAGCTGGCGGGACTGGAACTCCGGCGTCGACCGGGTGGACGGCCGGGTCGCGCTCGGCGAGAAGCTGACGCTCTACGCCACGATGATCCGCACCCGCCCCCTCGAGGTGACGGTCACCGAGATCCGCCCGAGCGAGGTCATGCGCTGGCGCGGCGGGCTGCCGCTGGGGCTGGCGGTCATCGAGCGCACCTACCACCTCGACGCGCAGGAGGACGGCGGCACGGTCCTCACCGTCCGCGAGGACCACACCGGCCCGCTGGCCGCGCTGCTCGACCGCTCGACGCCGGACCTCAACCCCTCGTTCCGGCAGTTCTGCGAGGGGCTCAAGGCCCGCGCCGAGGGGCGCACCTCCCGCCCCGCCAGCTGACCGGCGTCGCGACCACTGTGACCGCAACCACGCGTGCCCGGTGATCCGGTGCCACGATGGGGAACGCCATGAGCACCGAGACCGCTGCCACGTCCAGCACCGACGACACCGCCCTCGGCGAGCCGGCCACGCCGCCCCGCGGGCCGGTCACGTCGGCGTCGTACTCGATCACCGTGCGGCTCACCGCCGACGGCGACCCGGCGTCCATCGGCCGGATCGCGACCGCCGTCGGTTCGGCCGGCGGCGCGGTGACCGCGATCGACGTCGTCGACTCCCGCTCCGACGGGCTCACCGTCGACGTCACCTGCTCCGCCGCGGACGCCGCGCACTCCGAGGAGATGGTCGAGGCGCTGCGCGCCGTCCCCGGGGTCACCGTGCGCAAGGTCAGCGACCGCACCTTCCTGCTGCACCTGGGCGGCAAGCTCGAGGTCGCCTCGCGGGTGCCGCTGAAGACCCGCGACGACCTGTCGATGGCCTACACCCCCGGCGTGGCGCGCGTCTGCCTGGCGCTGGCCGACAACCCCGACGACGTCCGCCGGCTGACCATCAAGGGCAACACCGTCGCCGTGGTCACCGACGGCTCGGCCGTCCTGGGGCTCGGCGACATCGGGCCGGGGGCCGCCATGCCGGTCATGGAGGGCAAGGCGGTCCTGTTCAAGCGGTTCGGCGACATCGACGCCTGGCCGATCTGCCTGGACACCCAGGACGTCGACGAGATCGTCCGCACCGTCGAGCTGATCGCCCCCGGGTTCGGCGGCATCAACCTCGAGGACATCGCCGCCCCGCGGTGCTTCGAGATCGAGGCCCGGCTGCGCGAGAAGCTCGACATCCCGGTGTTCCACGACGACCAGCACGGGACGGCGATCGTCGCGCTGGCCGCGCTGCGCAACGCCCTGCGCGTCGTCGACAAGCGGCTCGAGGACGTGCGGATCGTCGTGGCCGGCGGCGGCGCGGCCGGGACGGCGATCGTGCACCTGATGCTGAAGGCCGGCGCCCGTCACGTGCTGGTGTGGGACCGCGAGGGCATCCTCTCGCCGGACGACGAGCGGCTCTCGCCGGCCAAGCGGGACCTGGCCGAGCGCACCAACCCCGACTGCGTGCGCGGCGAGCTGCCCGACGCGCTCGACGGTGCCGACGTGTTCATCGGCGTCAGCGCCGGCAACGTGCTGCCGGTCGAGGCGCTGACCCGGATGGCGCCGCAGGCGGTCGTCTTCCCGATGGCCAACCCGACGCCGGAGGTCGACCCGGTGCGGGCCCGGCAGCACGCCGCGGTCGTCGCCTCGGGCCGCTCGGACCTGCCGAACCAGATCAACAACGTGCTCGCGTTCCCCGGCGTCTTCCGCGGGCTGCTCGACGCGCGGGCGCGGGAGATCAGCGACGGGATGCTGCTGGCCGCCGCGGAGGCGATCGCCCGCGTGGTCACCGACGAACAGCTCAACGCCAACTACATCATCCCGAGCGTCTTCGACCCGGCGGTGACGCACGCCGTCGCCGCGGCGGTGGCCGAGCAGGCGCGGCACGAGCCCGGCGCGACCGCCCCGGTCACCGAGGACGGCGACCTCGTCGGCTGAGCTACCCCGCGTCGTCGCCGGCCGGTTCCGACTCCTCCGGCTCGAAGGTGTCGGCCTCGCCGAGACCCACCCCGACGCCGGTGTCGGTCGGGACCGACGGTCCGCCGTCCCGGTCCTGCTCCGGCGCCGACGGACGGGTCTCGTCCACCGGCGGCCGGCCCTGCGCGCTCTCGGTCACGTCCGGACCTCCTCGCGTCGACTGTCCGGATGATGGGGACACGGGGCGTCCGGGAGCAAGGCACCGCGGTGCGGTCGTGACGAGTGGGGGCCGGAGGCCTCCGCGAGGAGGGACGCAGCGGCTCACCGTCTCGGGGGACGGCACCTGGCCGCGGTTGGAGGCCGGAGGCCGACCAGGGGCATAGTGGCCGGGTGCCCGAGCTGCCCGAGGTGGAGGCGCTGACCGCGTTCCTGCGCGAGAACGCCGTCGGCCACGTGGTGACCCGCGTCGACCTGGCCGCCGTCCAGGCGATCAAGACCTTCGACCCGCCGCTGTCGGCACTCGGCGGCCTGGAGCTCACCGGCGTCGCCCGGCACGGCAAGTTCCTCGACCTCGACGTCTCCGGCCTGCACCTCGTCGTCCACCTGGCGCGGGCCGGCTGGCTGCACTGGCGCACCGGGCTGCCCTCCGCTCCGCCCAAGCCGGGCAAGGGACCGCTCGCGCTGCGCGTGCACCTGGACGACGGCAACGGCTTCGACCTCACCGAGCAGGGCACCCGCAAGGGGCTGGCCGTCCACGTCGTCCGCTCGCCGGCCGAGGTGCCGGGCGTCGCCCGGCTCGGGCCCGACGCGCTGGAGGTGGACCGGGACGCGTTCGTCGCGCTGCTGGTCGGGCGCAGCGGCCAGCTCAAGGGCGCGCTCACCGACCAGACGCTGATCGCCGGCATCGGCAACGCATACTCCGACGAGATCCTGCACGCCGCGCGGCTCTCGCCGTTCAAGATGGCCGACAAGCTCACCGACGACGAGGCCCTGCGCCTGTACGACGCGATGCGGGCGACCCTCGCCGGGGCGCTCGAGCGCCAGGTCGGGCAGCGGGCCGCGACGATGAAGGGCGAGAAGCGCTCCGGGTTGCAGGTGCACGCCCGCACCGGCTTGCCGTGCCCGGTGTGCGGCGACACCGTCCGCGAGGTCAGCTTCGCCGACACCTCGCTGCAGTACTGCCCGACCTGCCAGACCGGCGGCAAGCCGCTGGCCGACCGGCGGATGTCCAAGCTGCTGCGCTGAGGAAGGCCCCTCCCCGAGCGCGGCCCCGTCCCGGGTCCCGCCCCGAGCTTGCGAGGGGTGGGGAGGACGGGTCCTTCTTCAGTCGGCCAGGCGGCGGGCGGTCAGCCAGGACGCCGCACGGGCGGCGACCGAGGTGCCCGCGCCGCCGTCCCCGGTCTCGGCCGGCTCGTCGACGAGCGAGCCGACCGCCGACCACCAGTCGGTCAGCGCCGGCGGCGCCAGGACGTCGACCCGCTGGCCCGGCCGCGGCACCGCGACCTGCACCTCTGAGCGCTCCGCTGCGGCGCACAGCCGCTGCACCGGCTCGGCCCAGCGGTGGAAGGCCAGGTTGAACGTCGCCCAGTGCACCGGCACCAGCAGCCCGCCGCCGAGGTCGCCGTGCGCCCGGACGGCCTCCTCCGGCGTCATGTGGATGAGCGCCCAGGCGTCGTTGTAGGCGCCGATCGGCAGCAGGGTCAGGTCGAAGGGGCCCAGCAGCGCGCCGATCTGGGCGAACGCCGGGGTGTAGCCGGTGTCGCCGCCGAAGAAGACCCGGTGCCGCGGCCCGGCCACCACCCAGGACGCCCACAGCGTCGTGTCGCGGGTGAGGAACCGGCCGGAGAAGTGCCGCGCCTCGGTGCAGGTGACGGTGAGGCCGGCGACCTGCACCGCGCCGTCCCAGTCCAGCTCGACCACCCGCTCCTCGGGCACGCCCCAGCCGCGCAGGTGCGCCCCCAGCCCCAGCGGGACGACGAACGGCGCGGTCTGCGTGCGCAGCAGCGCGCGCACCGTGGGCAGGTCGAGGTGGTCGTAGTGGTCGTGCGAGACGAGGACGGCGTCGACCTGCGGCAGCGCCTCGATCGGCAGGGGCACCGGGTGCAGCCGGGTCGGCCCGATGAGCGGGGACGGCGACACCCGCTCGCCCCACACCGGGTCGACCAGCACCCGCCGGCCGTCGACCTCGAGCAGCGCGCTGGAGTGGCCGAACCAGGTGACCGCGAGCTCGCCGGCCGCCGCGGGCAGGTCCGGGCGGGTCAGCGGCACCGGGCGCGCCGGCAGGCCGGTGTTCCGCTCCTCGTGCATCTGCCGCAGCAGCCCGCGCTGCGCGTTGGCCGGCGGCCGCGCCGGGGTGCTCAGCCGGTTGTGGAAGCGGCCCTCGGCGAACTGCGGCGAGCCCGCGGCGTACGCCTGGACCTCGCGCTGACTCGCGCCCAGGGCGGTGGGCAGCCCCCAGGCCGCGCGGGCGACCCACGTGGCGGGTCCGGCGAGGGTGGCGGCGAGGGCCAGTGCGGTGCGGCGGGCGGCGGAGGACGGCACGACCGCCAGCATCCCAGCCGGGGCTGGGAAGGCGGCGTCCTCCGGAAGGGTGGCGTGCCCCGGACGGGGACGGTTGCCCGGTGGCGTGCGGCGTCCGAGCATGGCTCCGTGACCGACGAGGCGCGACCCGCCGAACCGGACGACGAGGGCGGCGACCCGGCGTGCTGGCTGCGGCGGGTGTGCCCGGCGTGCGGGCGGCTCGCCGACGTCGACCCGCCGGTCCGCTGCGCCGCCTGTGGGGAGCTGCTCCCCGCGGACCAGGGCTGATGCGACCTCGCTGTGCGCTGGGTGTGGTCTCAGCTCGGGCTGAGACCACACCCAGCGCACAGGCGCGTCGGTGACGGCACTAGGCGGCGCTGCGGTCCTCGCGCGGCGCCGAGAGGGCGAAGTCGCACAGGGTGCGGCGCAGGGCCACGCCGAGCCGGTCGGCGTGCACGTGCAGCTCGTCGCGCGCCGCCAGCGGGAGCCCCTGGCCGGCCAGGTGTGCGGCCAGGGCGAGGTCCTCGTCGAGCACCCGCTGCCGGAAGGCCACCGCCTGCTCCACGTCGGCCGGGGCGGGCAGTGGGCGGCCCGGGCCCGACGACAGCAGCAGCCGGGTGTAGACCCGCGTGGAGTCGGCGTCCTCCGGCTGCAGCAGGAACTGGAGCACCGTGGCCGCGCCCGAGTCGAGGGACTCCAGGCGCAGCAGCAGCTGGAACGGTGCCCGGTACACGCGGGTCACTCGCCGGCGCTGCCGCAGCGGCCGCTCGCCGGTGGCCACGCCGGGGTCGGTCGGGTCGTCGAACCACTCCTCGCGCACGCTGCGGAAGCCGCCGGGCTCGGCCTCGACGGCGTACGCGGGCACCTCCGGGTGGTCGGCCGCGCCGGAGGTCCGCGCGTGCACGAAGGGGGCGTGGGTGGCGTCGAGGAGGACGTCGGCCAGCACGCCCGCCGTCCCTGCCGAGCGCTGCGGCAGCAGCCGGCCGGAGACGAAGCGCCGGTCGCCGTCCTCGGGGAACTCCAGCGGCACGTCGCGGGGCTCGGCCGGGGCGAGCCACACCACGCCGAGCCGCTCGCGGACGCCGTACGCGGGTGGGTCGACCTCGAGTCGGTCGGTGCGGCGCAGCGTCCAGGTCCGCCCGAGCAGCCGCACCTGCAGCCAGCCGCCGGGGCGGAGCTCGCTGGAGAGGGCCACCGGGTGCCACGCCGACTCCAGCGCCGGGTCGAGGTTGCCCAGGACCGGCCCGTCCGGTGCCGGCGGCGCCGGGACCGGCTCAGGTGCCGTGTCGACGGTGGGGCGCGGCGGCGTGGGGACGGCGGTGCGCTCGGGGGCCAGCCAGACCCAGCCGTGCCGCTCCTCGACCGCCCACGGCACCGACAGGTCGGCCCGTGGGGGCGGCGTCCCGTCGCGGCCCAGCGAGGGGATGGTGACGCAGCGGCCCTCGCCGTCGTACTGCCACCCGTGGGACGGGCAGGTCAGCCGCCCGTCGACGACCGTGGCGGCGCTCAGCGGCACCAGCCGGTGCGGGCAGCGGGCCGGGAAGGCGCTCACCTCGGCGCCCGGGCGCAGCCGGACCAGCACGTACGCCCGCCCGCCGGCGCCCACCGGCAGCGGCCTCGCCCCGACCTCGATGGCCCGCGCCACCGGGTACCAGCCCGTCGTCGTCCCTGCGGAAGCGGCCATGACCCATTGCAGCGCCGCTGCGTTCCCGCCCGGTTACGGCCGTCGCACGCCTGAGCAACGTCCCGACGGGGCCCGTGGTGGCCGGATCGGTTGCGCGTCACGGATCGGTCGTACACAACGAAAAGGTCACCGATCGCCCATTACGGACAGATTTGTCTCTACAGTGACCGCGGTCACCGGATACAGGTGGCCAGGACGACAGGAGATGAACCGTGACACCACCCGCCGAACGCAGGCTCCTGACACCGGAGGAGTACGCCCAGGCCCAGGCCTCACCGGAATTCGTCGAGCTGAAGCGGCGCTTCCGCCGCTTCGCCTTCCCCATGACCGCGGCCTTTCTGGCCTGGTACCTGCTCTACGTCCTGCTCTCCACCTACGCACCCAGCGTCATGGGCACGAAGGTCCTGGGCAACGTGACCCTGGGCATCCTCCTCGGGCTGGGACAGTTCATCACCACGTTCGTGATCACCCACGTCTACGTGGCGCACGCCAACAAGCGCACCGACCCGATCTCCGACGAGATGCGCGAGCGGCTGGAGCACCACGAGTACGCGCGCGCCGGTGATGCCGGTGTCACCCGGGGCGTCGACGAGACCCGCGGAGGACGGCACTGATGTTCTTCGCTGCCCCCGCCGCTCCGGCGACGACCACCGTCGGGAACCCGGCGGTCAACATCTCGATCTTCGGGATCTTCGTCCTCATCACGCTGGCCATCACCTTCAAGGCGAGCCGCAACAACAAGAGCGCGGCCGACTACTACGCCGCCGGCCGCAACATCAGCGGCACCCAGAACGGCCTGGCCATCGCGGGTGACTACCTGTCGGCCGCCTCGTTCCTCGGTATCGCCGGCGCCATCGCCATCTACGGCTACGACGGCTTCCTGTACTCCATCGGGTTCCTCGTCGCCTGGCTGGTCGCCCTCCTGCTCGTCGCCGAGCTGATGCGCAACACCGCGCGGTACACGATGGCCGACGTGCTGGCCTTCCGGATGCGCCAGCGGCCCGTCCGCACCGCGGCGGCGACCTCGACCCTCGTGGTCAGCCTCTTCTACCTGCTCGCCCAGATGGCCGGCGCCGGCGCGCTGGTCACCCTGCTGCTCGGCGTGACCGGGGAGCTGGCGCAGGCGGTCGTCGTGATCCTCGTCGGTGCGCTGATGATGGTCTACGTGCTCGTCGGCGGCATGCGCGGCACGACCTACGTGCAGATCATCAAGGCGACGCTGCTCATCGCCGGCGCCGGCGTGATGACGGTCTGGGTGCTTGCGAAGTTCGGCTTCAACCTCTCCGCGCTGCTCGGCGGCGCGGTCGACACCTCGGCGACCCAGGCCACGCCGCGCAACGTCCTGTCCCCGGGGGCCCAGTACGGCGCCACCGGCCTCTCGAAGCTGGACTTCATCTCGCTGGCGCTCGCGCTGGTGTTCGGGACGGCGGGCCTGCCGCACGTGCTGATGCGCTTCTACACCGTGCCCACCGCCAAGGACGCCCGCCGCTCGGTGGTCTGGGCCATCTGGCTGATCGGCATCTTCTACCTGTTCAGCCTGGTGATCGGCTACGGTGCAGGCGCGCTCGTCGGCGCCGACAGGATCCTGGCGGCGCCCGGCGCGGTCAACGCGGCAGCGCCGCTGGTGGCCTTCGAGCTCGGCGGCACGATCCTGCTCGGCGTCATCGCCGGTGTGGCCTTCGCCACGATCCTGGCCGTCGTCGCCGGCCTGACGATCACCGCGTCGGCGTCGTTCGCGCACGACATCTACGCCTCGGTCATCAAGAAGGGCCAGGGGAACCCGGAGGCCGAGGTCAAGGTGGCCAGGATCGCCGCGATCGTGATCGGCGCGATCTCGATCGGGCTGGGCATCCTGGCGCTGCAGGCCGGGTTGAACATCGCCTTCCTGGTGGCCCTGGCGTTCGCCATCGCCGCCTCTGCGAACCTACCGACGATCATCTACACCCTGTTCTGGCAGCGGTTCACCACGCAGGGCGCGCTGTGGTCGATCTACGGCGGGCTGATCGCGTGCGTGACGCTGATCCTGTTCTCGCCGGTGGTGTCCGGGGCTCCGGTCAACCCGGCGACGGGCAAGAGCACCTCGCTCATCCAGGGGGTGGACTTCTCCTGGTTCCCGCTGAACAACCCCGGCCTCGTGTCGATCCCGCTGTCGTTCTTCCTCGGCTGGCTGGGCACGAAGCTGTCCAAGGAGCAGCCCAACGAGCTCAAGAACGCCGAGCTCGAGGTGCGGGCGCTCACCGGGATCGGCGCGGAGAAGGCCGTCCAGCACTGAGGAAGGGCCCTCCGGCCCCCACCCCTCGCTTCGCTCGGGGCGGGACCCCGCAGGGGGGCCGTTCCAGCACTAGAAGGACCCCCTGCCCCCACCGCTCGCAGGCTCGCGGCGGGACCCTGCAGGGGGCCGCTCGACCGCCGAGGCGCGCGTCCCCGCTCGTGGGGCGCGCGCCTCGCGCGTTCCTCCGGCGGTTTCCGCGGAAACCGCCGGAGAGGCTCAGGCGACGGCCCGGGCGGGGGCGGAGTCGGGGGCGAGGACGGCGTCGGCGGGCGCGGCGGCGGGTGCCGGGACGGCGGCGCGGCGGTGGCGGACGGCCCAGCGGGTGACCAGGCCGGTGAGGACGACCAGCCCGGCCACCAGGTGCTGGCCGGGCGCGGCGACCGCGACGGCGAGGGCCGCGGCGTAGACCACCGTCAGCAGGACGGCGGGGACGGACAGGTGCACGGGGCTCTCCTCCGGCGGATGCGGCCCGCCGGCCGGTGGCCGGGTCGTGGATGACCCGGCCACCGGCGCGGCGACGGCGCGGGGTGATACGGGGTCAGGACCTCACTTGAGCATGTCCTTGGCCTTCTGGAGCAGCGACTGCCCGGACATCTGCGGGGTGCTGAACAGCCGCGGGTCGCCCGGCGGCAGGATCGGCGCGTCAGCCGTCGCCTCGATCGGGCGGGCGCGGAACTCCGACCGTCCGTCGACCGACGGACCCGACGCCCACCGGCCGGCCGAGGCCTCGGGGCCGTCGGAGGCGTCGATGAAGGTGTAGCCGAGGTCGCCGACCGCCTCTTCCAGCGGGAACGCCTCGGGCACCGGGATGCCCTCGATCCCGTCGGCCTTGAGCTCCTCGGTCGCGGCCAGCCACTGCTGCTGGTGCATGTGGTCGCGGGTGATGAGGAACCGCAGCATGTCCTTGACCCCGGGGTCATCGGTCATGTTGTAGAGCCGGGCCACCTGGAGCCGGCCCTGCATCTCGGCGGTGGCGTTGTACATGAAGTCGGCCATGAGGTTGCCGCTGGCCGTCACGTAGGCGCCGGTCCACGGGTTGCCCATGCTGTCCATGTAGGACGCGCCCTGGCCGTTGACGATCGTGTGCTGCGGGTTGTGCTGCCCGTAGCCGGCGGCGGCCTCGTTGGTGCGGTCGGCCGCGTCCGGCTTCAGCGGCGCGTGGTCGAGCAGCCGGTCGATCATCGTGACGATCATCTCGACGTGGGCCAGCTCCTCGGTGCCGATGGCGAGGAGCATGTCCTTGTACTTGCCGGGCAGCCGGCAGTTCCAGCCCTGCAGCAGGTACTGCGTGGCGACGGTCATCTCGCCCCACTGGCCGCCGAGGATCTCCTGCATCTTCCGGGCGAACTCCGGGTCGGGACCGTCGGGCTTGGCCTCGTACTGCAGGGCGTGGGTGTGCGTGAACACGGGCTCTCCCCTTGCGTCGTCGCGACCACCGCCGGTGCGGTGACACCAGGGATCTGCCCGCGCCCGGTGGCCCCCCCGTGCCGAGCCCTGGCCCGCCGGTGCCATGTTGTCCGTCGGCCTACCGGCCGACCCCGCGGCCAGGTGTCGTCCCCTGGTCGCGCGGAGCCCCCTCGGCCGTTCCTCGCGGGACCCTCCGGGCCCCACTCGTCACGACCAGAGAGACGGAGTGGTGATCTCCGTCATCGATCGGGGAGCTGCACGGTCAGCGTCAGCGACTCGCCGTCCTCGGCCCACACGATGCGCCCGCCGAGCTCGCCGGTCTGCCGCCGCACCGACCACAGCCCCAGGCCGGTGAGGTCCGGCGGCGGAGAGTCGGTGCGCAGGTGTCCGAGCAGCCGCTCCGGGCGGACGACGGTCTGCGTCAGCGCCAGGTCGACCCAGCCGGGACGACATCGGGCGGCGAGCCGGACCGCGGCGCCGTTCCCGTGTCGGTGCGCGTTCTCCAGCAGGTTGGTGAGGATCCGCTGCACCCGGGCGTCGGCGACGGCGACGTCCTCCGCGCCGGGACCGAACCGCACGCTCAGCTGGAGGCCGGGCAGTCCGGAGGCCGCCATCGACGCGCGGACGACGTCCCCGAGCCGGCGCGTCCCCCGCCCGAGCGGCGTCGCCCCGCCCGTGGCCGCCGCCGTCCGCAGCATGGAGGCCAGGTGGGCGGTCTGCGCGCGGGCGAGCTCCAGCACCTCCGTGGGGTCGGCCGCCGGGCCGGCCGGCCGCTCCAGCGCACCCAGCAGCGCCTCCAGCGAGGCCAGCGGCGAGCGCATGTCGTGGCACAGCGCCCGCACCAGCGCCTCGCTGGGCTCCGGGGCCTCCCCGCCGGCCGGCCGTGCGGTCCCGCGGCGCCGCAGCAGGCGGCGCAGGGTCGGCAGCGCGCGGCGGGACTCGAGGGGCGTGGAGGGGTTGGCGGCCAGGGTCATGGGCACCTCCGTGGTGCGTACGGTCAGCAGCGCCGGCGCAGCTGTCCGTGTGGGGAGAGATGGAGCCGAGCGACGCCGGTGCTCAGCGCCGTCGGCAGGTCGACGTCGTGCTCGTCGACGACCACCCGTTGTTCAGCCGGGGTCTGGCCCTGCTGCTGCCGGGGGTGAGCGAGGGGCGGGTACGCGTCGTGGCGACGACCGACGACGCCTCCGCGGCCGCGGCGATGGTGCGCCGGCACCACACCGACGTGGCCGTCGTGGACCTGCACATGCCACCGCCGGACGGCACGCGGGCGATCGCGGCGATCCGCCGCGCGGACCCGACGGTGCGCATCGTGGCGCTGTCCGGTCAGGCCGAGGAGGACGCCGTCCTGGAGGCGCTGCGCGCCGGGGCGGCGGGGTTCCTGCCCAAGACCGCCGACCCGGAGCGCCTGGTGCGCCCACTGCTGGCCGTGCTCGACGGCTGGTCGGTGATCCCCGAGGACCTGCTGCGCCGGCTGCTCGAGGACTCCGCGCCCACCGGCGAGCAGGGCCTGGCGGAGCGGCTGACCGCCGACGAGCGCCGGCTGTGGCGGCTGGTGGCCGACGGCACGAGCACCGTGGACATCGCCACGACGCTGCACGTGTCCGAGCGGACGGCGAAGCGGCTGGTGGCCGCGCTGCTGCGGACGCTGGGTGTCGCCACCCGCGTCGAGGCCGCGGCGCTGGCCGGGCGCGTCCACCTGGGGAGCAACGGTGGGAACCAGTGAGTTCCGTGCCCGTGGCGACTCGGAGTTCATCGCCGCCCAGCTACCCGCAACGGTGATCGACACGCGTGGTATGAGGCCTAGGGAGCCAGCGTCCCCGCCCACGTGCCCGACGACGCCGCCGCGGTGAAGCCGGGCACCTCGCCGGCGGCCATGTCCACCGCGGCGTAGCCCCCGCTGCCGGCGCCCACGCAGGCGACCACGGTGGCCAGTCCGGCCCGCCGCTGCAGCACGCTCTGCCGCACCTGCCAGCCCACGACGGCGCGGCGCTGCAGCACGGCCTGCTCACGCACCAGCCACCCGCTGCGCACGCTGAACGACCGCGGTCCGGCGGCGTGCCCGAGCGCGCGATACCGGCCGATGCCCATCGGCACGCCCAGGACGGTGAGGACGACGCCGGCGACCGGCACCCACCACCAGCCGAGGGCGGCCGCCGTCCAGGCCCCCACCGCGGTCACCAGCAGCCCCGCGGCCAGGGCCCGCGCCAGCCGGCGACGCAGGGCGGCGCGCGGGTGACCGGTCAGCGGGCCGGGGTCCTCGACCAGCCGGCCGAGCAGCCGCAGCGCCTCGGCGCGCGGGCCCAGCGGCAGCAGCTGGCCGCGCCGGTTGGCCTGGCCGAGGCCGGTGACCAGGGCGTTCACCCGCGCCGCGCGCGCCCAGCGCATGCCCAGGCCCTCGCTCAGCGTGCCGCCCCGGATGCGGTCGACCTCCAGCTCGGTGTGCCGCCGGGTGAGCAGCCCGCGGACGGCGACCAGCGAGCCGCCGCGCCGCACCAGCCGGTAGCCCCAGGTGACGACGGCCGCCCCGACCACCGCGGTCAGCGCCAGCAGCGGGACCGCGGCGACCAGCCCGATGACCAGCAGGTGCGGCGAGGGCTCCGGACCCGTCACGTCCGGCACGACGGCGTCGGGCAGCTCCTGCACCAGCCGGAAGAGCGTGCCGACGGCGGCCAGCGGGACGACGAGGTAGCTGCCGACCAGGGGCGCGTACAGCAGCCAGCGCGGGTCGAAGCGGGCGATCTCCTCCTCGGCGGGCTCCGGCCGGGCGTCGTCCCCGGTGGCGGGCGCGCCGGCGGGACGGCGGGCCAGCAGCCGCGCCCGCAGCCGGTCGCCCTCGGCGCGCGGGACGCCGTCGATGACGAGCTCCTCCTCGTTCGCCCCGACCGAGCCGGCCGCGGCGTCGATGCGGACCCGGACCAGCCCGAGCAGCCGGTGCAGCGGGGGGGCCTCGACCTCCACGCCGCGGATCCGGTCGTTGGGCACGGTGCGCACCGAGCGGGCCAGCAGCCCGCGGGTCACCACCACCGCCGTCTGCCCGTCGGCGTAGCCGAACCGCCACCAGCTGAGCACGGACGCGGCCAGGGACAGGGCGGTGACGACCACCGCCATGACGACGACGGTGAGCAGCCCGTCGTCCAGGCCGACCAGCGCAGCGACCGGGATGAGCACCGGCACCAGCTGGCGAGCCTGCCGGAAGGTGGCGGTGTGCACCAGCACCACGCGGGGTGAGGCCCGCAGCGGTCGGTCGCCGGGCGCGCGATCGCCGCCGACGTCCACGGCGGGCTCGGTCACGTCGCCTCGTCGCGGACCAGCTCGGCGCGCCGGGCGAGGTCGTCGGCGACCCGCTGCGCCACGTCGGCCTCCAGGTGCAGCACGCGGACCGTGCCCTGCGAGGACGCCGTCAGCACCGCCACCGTGGCCAGGCCGAACAGCTGCTGCAGCACCCCGCGGGTGACGTCGACGGTCTGGATGCGCGAGATGGGCACCAGCGTCCAGGTGCGGGTCAGCCAGCCGGTGAGGGTGTAGACCGCCTCGCCGGTGACCTCCCAGCGGTGCACGCGGTAGCGCACCCACGGCCGGATGCTGATCGTCACCCCTGCCTCCAGCACCGCGAACGCCACGAGCGCCCAGCGCAGCGGCGAGGGCAGGGCGCTCTCCGGGACGAGGGTCAGGACGGCGGTGACCACGGCGACCCAGACGAGCGCGCCGATCACCCCCTCGGCGACCCACAGCCCGATCGCCGAGCGGGACAGCGACCACGCGGGGTCGCGGACGGGCGCGGCGGGAGTGCTCATCGGCGCTATCCTCCCAGCGCAGCGGGCCGGCGGGCCGGTCGACGCCCCATCGTCCGCTGCACGCCCCCGGACGTCGACCACGGGACCGTCGCCGGTGCGCATGGCGTGTCTGCTGCGCCGATCCCGTGATCACCGCCGTGGTGCCGGAGCGGGCGGGCGCACACCCGGCCGGTGGCACGATGGGGTCGTGATGCCGCAGCAGGTCCCGACCGTGTCCGCCAGCGAGGTGCCCGAGGACGCCGTCGTCCTCGACGTCCGGGAGGACGACGAGTGGGTGGCCGGCCACATCGACGGCGCCACCCACATCCCGATGGGGGAGGTGCCGGCGCGGCTGGAGGAGCTGCCCGAGGCCGATCCGCTCTACGTCACCTGTCGCGCCGGTGGCCGCTCCGCCCGCGTGGCCGCCTGGCTCAACGCGAACGGCTACGACGCGGTCAACGTGGGTGGCGGCATGGGCGAGTGGGAGGCCGCGGGGCGGCCGATGGTGAGCGAGACCGGCCAGCAGCCCTTCGTGCGCTGACAGCCGGGGGAGCGCACCGGTCTGGGGTCGCGGCGTTCCCACGGGAACGCCGGCAAGCCGAACGCCTTGGCAGACGTTCCCGCCGGAACGTCTGCCGTACAGGTCGGGTCGTCCATGACGTGTCGACTTCCGCTCTGTACACGACCTGGAGCTGTTGATCAGCGCCCGTCGAGCAGCTGCGGGAGCCCGTCAGCGGGACGTTCCTGCGGAGGCCTGGGTTGGGCGGGTGAGGTCGGTCAGGTCGCGGCCGGCGCCGGCGGGCACCCGCCCAGCACGTCGTCGGTGAGCACCAACCGGCCCAGCGCGGCCCACGCCGCCCCGTAGTAGCTCGGGACCGACTGCGCCAGGTGGTCGGCGTCGACGAGCTCCTCGGCGGCACGGACGGTGTCCCCGGCCGCGGCCACCGCCGCCGCCTGGCCGGTCGCGGCGACCACCGACGCGCCCGGCGCGACGGGGGAGCCGCCGAGGTCCAGCTCGGCGGTGTCGCCGCCGCGGTCCAGCGGCCCGACCACGGCCGCGGCCAGGGCCCGGTCGGCCGGGTCGCAGGACTCGGCGAAGCGGATCGGTGTGCGCGTGGCGTCGTAGCCGTACCGCACGCTCTGCCCCCGGCCCATCGCCCCGGGCATCGCCTCCACCCTGCCGTCGGCGTGCACCTGGGCCCAGTCCGGGGGCAGCGGCGCCTGGTCGAGCAGCGAGCGGGTGACCGCCCGGCTGCCCACGGCCAGCTCCGTC
Organism: Geodermatophilus chilensis; assembly: GCF_002802985.1. Classification (GTDB taxonomy): domain Bacteria; phylum Actinomycetota; class Actinomycetes; order Mycobacteriales; family Geodermatophilaceae; genus Geodermatophilus; species Geodermatophilus chilensis. The sequence continues at coordinate 20,696 of NZ_NVPT01000039.1, forward strand.
CAGCGCGGGTCGCCCGAGGCCTCGGCGAGCACCGCGGTGGCCCCGGGGGAGGCGTAGCTCGGGTTGTAGGGGTAGGGCGCGGTCGTCGCCCACTGGCCGGCGATGAGGATGCGGCCGGCCGCCGTCTGCACGGTCTCCAGGTCGAGCACGGCCCGCCCGAGGTCCAACCCCGCGGTCGTGTACTCCGGTCGCCCGAACTGTCCGCCGGCGAGGACGAGGGCCCGGGCGGCGTCCAGGTCGGCGTCCGAAGCCGACGACTCGTCGACGACAGCGCCGTCGGCCCACCGCCAGCTGAGCAGTCCGTCGGGACGCTGCAGGTTCTCGCGCGTCCAGATCCAGACGGACTCGAAGGTCTCTGCGTCGCCGAGACCGACCGCCACGAGCATGGCGTAGGCCTGCCCCTCGCTGACGGTGTCCCCGCCCTGGTCGGAGCGCACGACCCGGCCGTCCTCGTCGACGTACCCGGTCAGGAACGCCCGCCCCGCCTCCGCGGCCGTGTAGGTGCGCAGCTCCACTGCGGTGGGAGCGGCCGAGGTGGGGGACGCCGGACTCTGGCCCCCGGTCGTGTCCCCGCCCCTGGTCCCCAGGGTGGCCGCGAGGACGACGACGAGCAGCGCGAGGGCACCGAGGCCGACCACGGTGATCCGTCGCCGGCTCACCTGGGTAGCCTCTGGCCGGTCCGCGTGCTGCGCGGAGGTGCCTCACGAGTCACGCCGGGCAAGATACAGACCGGGTCGTAGGGCATCCGTTACGAAAAATGTGATGAAGATCTACGGCGGGTCGACCTTCGGGGCGGCGCGGCACCCTGCATCCCGGGTCTGACCTGCGCAGATGTCGTGCCGTGCCGCCGGTCACGTGGCCGGGACCACAGGTCGACGAGGCGCTGGTGTGACGTACGTCATCCGACGGCGCGCGATTCCCTGACGCTCGGTGATCAAGCTGCTGCCGGTCGTCAGTGCCCGAGAAAGCGCAGCTGAGAGCCCTCTCAGGTCCGGGTAGCTTCGGCGTCCGGTACCACGGGGGGTGTCGAGGAACGGCTGCTCCCGAGGCGTCCGGCGTCCGCGCCGGTTGAGGGAGTTGTCTGAATGCTGCGAGCGCTCTGGCGTGCCCAGACCGCCCGGTTCGCCGTCGTGGGGTTGGTCATCACGGCGCTGCACCTGGCGGTCTTCCGGCTCGTGCTGCCGTGGTCGGTGCCCGAGGTCGCCAACGTCATCGCCTTCCTGACCGCCACCCAGGTGAACTTCGCGCTGAGCTACTTCTGGACCTGGTCGGCGCGCCGCCCCGTCGGCTCGGAGACGGTGGGCTCGATCCTGCGCCGCGCGCTGCTCTTCAACGGCTCGGCGGCCCTCGGGTTCGGCGTCAACGCCGTGGTCTTCTCCGCCGCCCACCGCCTCGTCGGCCTCGGCCCGATGGAGAGCGCCGTCGTCGCGACGGTCGTCAGCGCCGCGGCGAACTTCCTCCTCAGCTCCCGGTTCGTCTTCGCCCGCCGGGAGGTCCTCGCCGCTGCGGACCTCCCGGCCGCCCCGGGTCGGGGCTCCGGCCTCGTCCCCCCACTGGTCCCCCCGCCCAGCGCCGGGTGGGAGCGCGCGTGAGCGCCCCGTCGACCGGTTCTACGACCCGTCCGTCCGTGGAAGGTGCCCCAGCGGTGAGTCAGCGCAAGCCCGATCTCGACATCGTCGTTCCGGTCTACAACGAGGAGGCCCGGCTCGGGGCGACGCTGCATGCCCTCACCGCGCACACCGCTACCCTGCCGATGAGCGTCGCGATCACCGTCGTCGACAACGGCTCGGTCGACCGGACCGCCGAGCTCGTCGACGAGGTCGCCGAGCACCGTCCGGACAACACCGTGCTCCGCCTCATCGGCTGCGCGCGGCAGGGCAAGGGGGCCGCCGTCCGCCGGGGTCTGCTGGCCAGCACGGCGCGGTGGCGCGGCTTCTGCGACGCCGACCTGTCCACGCCCCCGCAGGTGCTCACCGAGGTCCTCGGCCACCTGGAGCGGGGCGCCCCCGTCGTCATCGGCTCCCGGCGTGCCCCCGGCGCGAGCTACGCCGTGCCCCAGCCCCTGGTCCGGCGGCTGGGCTCGTCGACCTTCCGGATGCTGACCCGTCCGCTGGTGGGCGGGGTCGCCGACACCCAGTGCGGCTTCAAGTTCTTCTCCGGCGAGGCGGCCGAGCAGGTCTTCCGCCGGGTGACCGCCAACGGCTTCGCCTTCGACGTCGAGGTCCTCGCCGTGGCCCGGCGCCTCGACATGCCGGTGGTCGAGGTGCCGGTCCGGTGGACCGACCAGGAGGGCTCCTCGTTCCACGTGTGGAGCCACGGCAAGCGGGTCGTCTCCGAGGTCGTCGCCGTCCGCGCGGCGCTGGCGAGGATGTCGTGAGGCGGGCGGTACCCGGCTCGTCCGTGGTGGTCCTGAATTGGCGGGACCGGCAGCACCCCGCGGCCGGCGGCGCCGAGCTTTACTGCGAGCGCCTCGCCCGTGAGCTGGCCCGGCGCGGTCACTCCGTCGTCCTCGTGACCAGCCGGCCGGCCGGCACCGCCGCCCGGGAGGACCTCGACGGCTACTCCGTGTGGCGGCTGGGCACCTGGTGGAGCGTCTACCCGCTGGCGCTGCTGTGGCTGCTGCGGCACCGGCGGTCGGTCGGCGCGGTCATCGACTCGCAGAACGGCGTCCCGTTCTTCAGCCCGCTGGTCGTCGGGCGCCGCACGCCGGTGGTCCTCCTGGTGCACCACGTCCACCAGGACCTCTTCACCCGGGCGCTGCGCCCGATGGCCGCTCGGCTGGCGCGGTGGCTCGAGGGCCCCGTGAGCCGCCGGGTCTACCGGCGTCGCACCGTGGTCGTCCTCTCACCGTCGGCGCGGACGCAGGTCCGCCGCCGGCTGCGCTTCGACGGCGCCGTCCGCGTGGTGCCCACCGGCGCCGACACGCTCGGCCTGCAGGGGGAGCGCTCCGCCGCGCCGCGGATCGTGGTCGTGGGCCGCCTGACGGTCTACAAGCGCCTGGACTCGCTGGCCCAGGCCATGGCCGAGGTCCAGCGCCGGGTGCCCGACGCCGAGCTGCACCTGGTCGGCAAGGGTCCGGCGCGCCGCGAGCTCGAGCAGCGGGCGGAGGCGGCCGGGGCGCGGGTGGTCTTCCACGGCCGGCTCTCCGACGCCGAGCGCGACGCCCTGCTCAGCACCGCCTGGCTGACGGTCAGCGCCTCCGACGGCGGGGACTGGGCCGTGTCGCTGGTCGAGGCCAACGCCGCCGGTGTGCCCGCCCTCGCCCGCCGCGTCAGCGGCCTGCGCGACACCGTCCGGCACGGCGAGACCGGCTGGCTCGTCGACGGCTCGGGCGACGGGCTCGCCGAGGCGATCGTCCGGGCGCTGGCCACGCTGAGCGACCCGGCCGTCGCCGGGACGATCGGCGAGCGGGCGCGGGCCTGGGCCGCCCGCTTCACCTGGGAGCGGACGGCCGACGGCGTGCTGCAGGCGATCGAGACCGAGCGGGCGCGCGTCGAGCGGGCGCACCTCGGTCACCGCGAGCGGCGCACGGGCAACGACCTCGTCGTCGTGCTCAGCGTCCGGCAGTCCGCCCTGCGCGCGGACTGGGAGTCCGCGCGGCGCAGCGGCGACGTGTGGGTCTCCGACGGCACGACCGTGCGCGGCCTGCTCGCCGGCGCCGACGAGGGCGACGTCGACACCGTCCTCGCCCGCCTCGGCGCCCGCCGGGACGACCCCTCGGTGAGCGTGCTGGTCGCGCGGCACGCCGACCTCATCGGCGGCCGCCACCTGTTCGACGAGCCGGTGGTGGACCTGATCGACGTGGCCGGTCGCACGTTCCCCGCCGACCCCCGGCGACCCGACGGGCGGGGTGGCCGGCATGCGGCTTGACACGCGCGTCGTCCCGGAGACCCTCCAGGACGACGACACCCTCCTGTCCTCGACCGCCCGGCGCCCGGCGCAGCGACGTCGGCGTCGTCGGCGCTGGGTCGCCGTCGCGCTCGTCGTCGCCGTGGTCGCGGCGGTCGTCGGCGGCGTCCGGCTCGCGGACGACGTCCAGCGGGCCGTCGCCCGGGTCGCGGCCGACGAGCCGATGGTCGCCTCGGGGAAGTCGGTGCTGGCCGACCTCTGGCGGGACTACCGGGAGACGTACCTCGAGTCGGGCACCGGCCGCACGCTGGACCTGCAGGACGGCGCGGTCACCACGTCCCAGGGCCAGAGCTACACCATGCTGCGCGCCGTCTGGATGGACGACCAGGAGACCTTCGCCCAGAGCTGGCAGTGGACGAAGGACAACCTGCAGCGCGACGACGCGCTGCTGGCCAACCGGTTCGGTGAGCTCGCCGACGGGACGTACGGCATCCAGCAGGACCTCGGCGGCGCCGTCTCCGCGACCGACGCCGACGTCGACGTCGCCCTCGCGCTGCTGATGGCCTACTCGCGCTGGCAGCAGGACGACTACCTCTACGACGCGCTGCCGATCGTCGACGCCGTCTGGGAGCAGTCCGTCGTCCGCGTCGACGGCGCGCCGGTGCTGGTGGCCGACGACCTGCAGCGCAACGGCGGCGACCAGGTGCTGGTCAACCCCTCCTCCCTCGCGCCGTACGCCTACCGCGTCTTCGCCGCCGTCGACCCCGACCGCGACTGGGCCGGGCTGGTGGACAGCTCGTACGCCCTGCTCGGGCGGCTCACCGGGGACCCGCTGGGCGCCGGCGCGACGGTCGGCCTGCCGCCGGACTGGGTGCACGTCGACCGGAGCACCGGGGAGCTGTCCGCGGTGGCCGGCGACCTGAGCACGCGGTACAGCACCGACGCGCTGCGGGTCTCGTGGCGGCTGGCGCTCGACCACGCCTGGTACGGGGACGAGCGGGCCCTCCGGCTGCTCGAGGGCCAGTCCTTCCTGGCCGACACCTACCTCGAGCAGGGTCGGCTGGTGGCCGCCTACCACCGGGACGGCACGCCCGCCGCGGACTCGGAGGCGCCGGCCGTGTACGGCGGCGCGATGGGCTACTTCGACACCGTCCGGCCCGACCTGGCCGACGAGGTCTACACCGACGAGCTGCTGCCGCTCTACGACCTGGACACCGGGGACCTGGACGAGCAGCTCACCTACTACGACTCCAACTGGGTGTGGTTCGGGATGGCGCTCCACCTCGACGAGTTGCCCAACCTGAACGTCTCCGAGGAGTAACGCGCCGTGTCACTCGCCCCCGGTCGCAGTGCGACCTCACGCCCGGACACCACCGGCTTCCTGCAGTACGTGCCCAACCGCGGCTTCCTCGTCCTGAACATCGTGCTGGCGGTCGCCTACACGCTGGTCATCAGCTTCGCCTTCGAGCACGGCAACTGGTTCCTGTTCGCTGCCCTGCTGGCCACCGAGCTGTTCCACCTGGCCCAGATCGTCGGCTACTGCTGGACGGTCTGGGGCCGCGACACCACGCGCCTGTTCGACCCGCACTTCAGCGAGCCGGTCGACGTCTTCATCACCGTTTGCGGTGAGCCGGTGGACGTCGTCCGCGAGACCGCCCGCGCCGCGAAGGCGATGGCCTACCTGGTGCCCTTCCGCGTGTTCCTGCTCAACGACGGGCTGGTCGCGGGCAAGGAGGACTGGCGCGACATCGAGGAGCTGGCCGACGAGCTCGACGTCACCTGCATCACCCGGGTGACGCCGGGCGGGGCGAAGGCCGGCAACATCAACCACGCCCTCTCTCGCACGCACAGCCCGTTCTTCGTCGTGTTCGACGCCGACCACGTGCCCCACCGGGACTTCCTGACCGAGGTCATGGGCTACTTCGCCGCCGACGACATGGGCTTCGTCCAGACGCCGCAGTTCTACGCCAACCAGGACCGCAACCGGATCACCCGCGTGGCGTGGGACCAGCAGACGCTGTTCTTCGGGCCGATCATGTCCGGCAAGAGCCGGCTGGACTCGGCGTTCATGTGCGGCACCAACATGGCGGTGCGGCGCAGCGCGATCGTCGAGGCCGGCGGCATGTGCGAGTTCAACATCGCCGAGGACTTCCTGACCTCGCTGTTCATGCACGAGCGGGGCTGGAAGAGCGTCTACGTGCCCAAGGTCCTCGCGGAGGGGCTGGCCCCGGACGACTTCCTGAACTACTACAAGCAGCAGTTCCGGTGGACCCGGGGCAGCCTCGAGGTGATCTTCAAGTACAACCCGCTGCTGCGGCGGGGGCTGACCACGAGCCAGAAGCTGCAGTACCTGCTGTCGGCGAGCTACTACCTCTCCGGCTCGGTCATCCTGCTCGACGCGCTGCTGCCGATCGTCTTCCTGCTCACCGGCGAGACGCCGGTCGTGACGTCGACGATGACGCTGGCGCTGGTCTTCGTGCCCTACATGTGGATCAACCTGTACGTGCTGCAGCGGACCAGCAACTTCGCCTACAGCTACCAGGCCATCGCCTTCTCGCTGAGCGCCTGGTGGCTGCAGATCACCGCGATGGCGGCGGTGCTGACCAACCGTAAGACGTCCTTCGCCGTCACCAGCAAGACCGCCACCGACGGCGCCCGGCCGAACTTCCTGCGGCTGGTCGTGCCGCAGCTGGTCTACGCGGCCGTCGCGCTGGTCGCGCTCCTGGTGGGCTACGCCCGGGAGGGCGCCAGCGCCTCGCTGATGGCCAACGTCGCCTGGTTGACCGTGCACCTGGCCATCTCGGTGCCGTTCATCGTGGCGGCCTCGCCGTCCCGCGCGCCCCGCGGCGCGCTGCTCGTCCCCGCGTCGTCCCCGTCGCCGTCGGCCCCGGCCGGCCGGCACCGGGCGCCCACGCGGACCACCCCGTCGGTGGAGCCGGCCCTGCAGCCGGCCCACGACTGAGCCGCCGCGAGGAGCCCCGCGCCATGAGCACCGCGTCCACCGACCTGCTCCCCGCCCCGCCGTCGCCCGTCGTCGGCACGCGCCCGCGCGCCCGCCGGGAGTCGCGCCTCATCGTCCCCCGCCGGGCCGGCGACCCCGTCGTCGTGGCCGTCGTCCACCTGCTGTGCCTCGGGCTGGTCCTGCTGGGCGCCCGGGCGGAGTTCCTGCGCAACTCGATCCGCCTGGACGAGGCGCAGAGCCTCTGGCAGACCAACCACAGCTACGGCTCGCTGCTGCGGATCATCGCCGAGGACGTGCACGTCCCGCTGTACCACGTGCTCCTGCGCACCTGGCGGCTCGTGCTCGGCCCCGACGTCCAGACCGCCCGGCTGCTGTCGCTGGTGTTCCTGCTGGCCGCCGTCCCGGTCTTCTACCTGGTCGCGCGCAAGGTCCTCAGCACGCCGTGGGCGCTGTTCGCCCTCGTCGTCTTCAGCTGCTCGCCGTTCCTGCAGTGGTACGGCAGCGAGGCCCGCATGTACTCGATGCTGGTCCTGGTCACCCTGGTCAGCCAGTACTGCTTCCTCACCGTCGTGACCACCGGCCGGCGGGCCGCCTGGATCGGGTACGCCGCAGCCGCCGTGGTCGGCATCTACACGCACTACTTCTTCGCGTTCGTGCTGGCCGCCCAGGGCATCTACGTCCTGCTGATGTGGCGGCGGCTGCCGCGCACGGCGATCGTGAAGATCGCCGGGGTGGCCGCGCTCGTGGGTGCTGCCTACCTGCCGTGGTTCCTGTACTTCCGCGCCAACGGGTCGGCGTCGCAGACCCGGCCGAACCTGCCCGAGCCGTCGTCGGTCGACTTCTCGAACGTCTACTCGCAGTTCCTCTTCGGCTTCCAGAGCGACCCGATCAACACCGTTCTGGTCTCGGCCTGGCCGCTGCTGGTGCTCGGGGCGCTGGCCAGCGTGCGGGTCGGCGTCCGGCTGGACCGGGCGACGGCCTACCTGGTCGTGGCCGCCTTCGTGCCGGTGGTGCTCGCCTTCGTCGTCAGCCACCTGGTGACGCCGTTCTTCCTGAGCCGCTACATGATCGCGGCGCTCCCGGCGCTGCTGCTGCTCCTCGTGCGCTTCACCAGCACCCTCACCAGGCCGGTGGCCCGGGGACTGGCGGCCGCCCTGCTGGGCGTCACCGTCCTCGGCACGGTGGTGCAGGCGGCCAACCCGGACACCCCGGTCGACGAGGACTACCGCACGGCCGCCCAGCTGGTGGAGGACGGCGCCACGCCGCAGGACGTCGTCGTCCTCAGCTCGTCGTTCACCGTCTACCCGTTCGAGTACTACTACGACGGGGCCGCCCGCACGGCCACCCTGCCGCTGTGGGACCGGGAGGGCCCCGCGTCGGCGTTCGACCCCGCCCGGCTGCCCGAGCAGGTCGCCTCGCTCACCGAGGGGCACCAGTACGTCTACCTGCTGCTCAGCTACGACCAGGGGTACGAGGAGGACGTCTTCCAGTACTTCCAGCAGAACTTCGAGCAGAGCGCCTCGTACGAGCCCTCGCCCGGACTGCGGCTGCTCGTCTACCGGGTGGGTTACGACGAGCTGCCGCCGGCCGGCGAGCTGGCGGGTGTGGGCGGCTGACCGCTACCCGTTGCGCACCAGCCCGATCGCGTAGGTGTCCCAGAAGGTGCCGGCCGTCGGGCCGCCGTTGCAGGTGCCGTCGGACTCGCCGGGGCGCTTGACCCACAGGTAGGCGTCGACGCGGGCCTGCCCGGTCTGCGCCGTCGGCCGCTCGCCGAGGGCGCGGCCCGGGGGGTTGCACCAGTCGGTGCCGGGGCCGTTGCCGTTGCGGCTGGTGTCGACGACGAAGTGCGCCCCGTCCAGCAGCGCGGAGACCTGCTGGCCGTAGGCGACGTTGGCCGCGGTGGTCTCGAAGTTGGAGACGTTCAGCGCGAAGCCGTCGGCGGCGGTCGCCCCCGCGGCGCGCAGCCGCTCGGCCATCGTCGCGGCGCCGACCCAGGCCGCGTGCCCGGCGTCCAGGTACGTGTGGGTGCCGGGGTTGGCCTCGAGCAGGCCGACCGCCGAGCGGAGCATCGACAGCCGCTCGGCCGGGTCGCCGCACAGCTGGGCCAGCGCGTCGGGCTCCACGACGACGACCGCCTTGGCGTTGCCGATGCCGGCCGCGACCGCCTGCACCCAGCCGAGGTACTCGGCCGAGGAGCCGACGCCGCCGGCGGAGTACCCGCCGCAGTCGCGGCCGGGGACGTTGTAGGTCACGAGGACCGGCACGGCGCCGGCGGCCTGCGCGGCGGCGACCTCCCGGCGGACCGTCGCGGTCACGTCGCCGCTCCACGCACCCAGCCACAGCGCCGTGGGCGAGCTCGCCAGCTCGGCGAGGGCCGCGGCGTCCGCGGCGCTGCGACCCGGCTCCGTCGCGGCCTGGGCCGCGCCGGTGTTCGGGCCGTAGAAGGTCATCCCGGCGAGCGGGTTGTCGGTGGTGGCGGGCGGGACGGCGGTCGAGGAGGGTGCCGGGGCCGACGTGGTGACGGGCGCGCCGGACGTCGGAGCGGTGGTCGCGGAGGCGGTGCTCGTCGGGGCCGGGGCGGTGGTGGTCGCCGTCGCGCTCGCGGTCGACGTGGTCGGCGCGGGGGCGGCCGTCGTCTGCGTGGGGGCCGGCGCCGTCGTGGGGGCGCTGCGGGTCTTGCGGGCCTGCTCGACGACGGCAGCGGCTTCGGACGGCGCCTCGGGGGCGAGCAGCGACGGCGCGAGCAGCCCCGCGCCGACCACCGCGGCGGCGAGGCCCGAGGCCCACACTCGGCGCCGGCCGCGCTCCGACCGGTGCCGGCCCGGGGTGGTGGACGAGGCGTCGGTCGGTCGTTCCGACGAAGGACGGGTCGGGGCGAACACCATGAGCACAAAGTAGTCGAGCGCTTCCGAATCGTCACTATCGGATAGCACTCAGCGTGTTCGAGCCCCTCCGCGGGGTGATGTGACGGGTGGGTCCGTCCGCCGGGGCGGACGGACCCACCGGGCTCAGCCGCGCGCGGGGAACTCCGCGAACCGGGTGCGCAGGTCCTTCTTGGAGAACTTGCCGACGCTGGTCTTGGGCACCTCGTCGATGAACTCCACCGCGTCGGGCAGCCACCACTTGGCCACCTGCGGCTTCAGGTGCTCGAGGATCTCCTCCTCCGTCGCCGTCTCGCCCTCCTTGAGGACGACGCAGGCCAGCGGGCGCTCGTCCCACTTCGGGTGCGGGACGCCGACGACCGCGGCCTCCTTGACCTTCGGGTGGCTCATGATCGCGTTCTCCAGGTCGACCGAGCTGATCCACTCGCCGCCGGACTTGATGAGGTCCTTGGTGCGGTCGGCGATCCGGATCGAGCCGTAGGCGTCCATCGCGGCGACGTCGCCGGTGCGCATCCAGCCGTCCGGTGTCGTGAGCTCCACGCCGGCGTCGGGGTTGTAGTAGTCCTTCGCGCACCACGGGCCGCGCACCTGCAGCTCGCCGGTGGCCTTGTCGTCCCACGGCTGGGGCTCGAGGGTCTCGGCGTCGACGATGCGCGCCTCCACGCCGAGGAACGGGATGCCGGCGCGGGCGCGCTGGTCGGCCTTGGTCGCGTCGTCGGCGTCCATGTACCGCGGGGGCAGGATGCCCGACGAGGCGACCGGGTGGGTCTCGGTCATACCCCAGGCCTGCAGGATCGCCAGGCCGACCTGCTCGCGGTAGGCCTCGGACAGCGCCTTGGGCACCGCCGAGCCGCCGCAGCCGATCTCCCGCAGCTCGTGCGGGCGGCCGGCGAGGTGCGGCAGCACGCCCTGCCAGATGGTCGGGACGCCGGCGGTGAAGGTGACGCCCTCGTTGACGATCAGGTCGGCCAGCGCCTCGGGCTGCATCATCGGGCCGGGCATCACCAGCGAGGCGCCGGCGGCGGGCGCCGCCTGCGCGATGCCCCACGCGTTCGCGTGGAACATCGGCACGACCGGCATCGCGACGTCCTGGATGCCCAGGCCGAAGGCGTTGGGCGCCATCACGCCCATGGTGTGCAGGAACGTCGAGCGGTGCGAGTAGACGACGCCCTTGGGGTTGCCCGTCGTGCCGCTCGTGTAGCACATCGATGCGGCGGAGTTCTCGTCCGTGACGTGGAAGTCGACGGGGGAGGCCTCGGCCAGCAGGGTCTCGTAGTCCAGCACCCGCGGATCGTCGGGGACGTCCGCGGTGCCGCCATCTTCCATCACGACGACGTGCCGGACGGTCTGCATCGTGTCGATGAGCGGCCAGAGCAGCGGCAGCACCGAGCGGTCGACGAAGACGACCTCGTCCTCGGCGTGGTTGGCGATGTAGGTCAGCTGCTCGGGGAACAGCCGGATGTTGAGCGTGTGCAGCACGCGGCCGGTGCTCGGTGCGGCGAAGTAGAGCTCCAGGTGGCGTTGGCTGTTCCAGCCGAAGGTGCCGACCCGGCCGTCGGCGCTGATGCCGAGGGTGTCGAGCACGCCGCCGAGCCGGCGGGTGCGCTCCGCCCACTCCGCGTAGGTGACCCGGGTGACCCCGCCGGGGCCCGCGGTGGCGATCGTCCCGTCGCCGTAGTGCTGCTCGACGTGGCGGAAGATCGCGTCGATGGTGAGGGGGTAGTCCTGCATGAGGCCGCGCATGAGCGGCATCGTGCCAGTGACCACGCTCACCATCCACCAGGAGGGCGCCGCTCCAGCTCCCGCAGGACGTCGACGCCGACCCAGCGGGCGCCACGGCCCCGTGACCTCAGCTGCTGCGCCGTCTCGGCGGCGCGGGCGTGCAGGTCGGGGCTGCGCTTGCCGATCTGCCGCAGCGCCCAGCTCGCCCCCTTCCGGACGATGGGCCGGTCGTCGTCCGCTCGCTCGGCAACCGCGCGCAGGAACGGCTCGAACCGGTCGTCGTCCGACCGCTTGTCCGCCACTGCGAGCCCGGCCATGACGGCGAACCCGGCCCGTTTGACGAACGGCTCCGGCCGCCCGCTCCACTCCAGCGCCTTGGCCCAGGCGAAGGGGGTGTGCCGGACCAGGTTCTGGCAGACCTGGTCGCACACGTCCCACGGGTCGAACGCGGCCGCCCACTCGTCGAGCTGTCGCTCGTCCACCGCTGCCGGCTCCTCGACCAGGCTGGCCAGGATCCGGGCCTCGTGGACGCCGGAGCTCCACAGGCCCGCGGCCAGCTCGTGCGAGCGGCCCAGCTCCTTGGCCAGCGCGCGCAGCTCGGTCACCGTGACGCCGAGGGTGTCGGCGCCGCCGATGCCGTAGCGGGCCATCCCCTCCAGCTGCGCCGGGTCGGCCAGCCCGTGCAGCCGGCTGAGCACCTCCGCGACGTCGAGCGTCACCGGGTCAGGACGACGGGCAGCTCGGCCAGGCCGCGGATGACGAACTCGGGACGGCGCACCGGCGCCCCGCCGAGCTCCAGCCGGGAGGTGCGCTCCAGCAGGGCGCCGAAGGAGGCCTGGAGCTCGACGCGGGCCAGCGGGGCGCCGATGCAGAAGTGCACGCCGGCCCCGAAGGTGATGTGCGGGTTGTCGGTGCGGCCGACGTCCAGGGTGTCCGGGTCGGCGAACACCGCCGGGTCGCGGTTCGCGGCCCCGAGCAGCGCGGCGACCTTCTGCCCCTCCCGCACGGTCACGCCGCCCACCTCGACGTCGGCGGTCGCCGTCCGCTCGAACAGCTGCAGCGGCGAGTCGAACCGCATGAACTCCTCGACCGCCGTCGGCAGGAGGCCGGGGTCGGCGCGCAGCCGCGCCAGCTGGCCGGGGTGCTCGAGCAGCGCCAGCAGGCCGTTGCCGCTCACGTTGACCGTCGCCTCGTGGCCTGCGTTGAGCAGCAGGATGCAGGTGGTCACGAGCTCGTCCTCGGTCAACCGGTCGCCGTCGGCGTCCCGGACCGTGACCAGGTGCGAGAGCAGGTCCTCGCCGGGGGCGCGCCGGCGCTCGGCCGCCAGCCCGCGCAGGTACGTGACGAACTGGTCCGCCGCACGCTCGGCGGCGTCCTCGACCGCCGTCGTCCGGCCGTACTCGTACATCTTCACGATCGCGTTGGACCACGGCCGCAGCAGCGGCCGGTCGGCGTCCGGGACGCCGAGCAGCTCGGCGATGACGGCGACCGGCAGCTCCTCGGCCATCCCGGAGAGGACGTCGACCGGCTCGGTGCCGCCGGAGCGCTCGACCAGGCCGTCGACCAGCTCGCCGGCCAGCTGCTGCACCCACGGCCGCAGCCGCTCGACGTGCCCGCGGGCGAAGGCGGCGCTGACCAGGCGGCGCAGCCGGGTGTGGTCCGGCGGCTCCATCTCCAGCAGCGCGTTGCGGTGGATCAGGTTGAAGGAGCCGAAGCGCCCGGCCGGCTCCCGGTCGCGCCAGAGGCGGCCCAGCCGGCGGTCGCGCAGGACGGCGTTGCTCTCGGCGTGGGTGAACGCCAGCCACAGCCCCAGGACCTCGTGCCACTGCACCGGCGCC
>NZ_NVPT01000004.1 GCF_002802985.1 Geodermatophilus chilensis
TATACTGAGTAAGTCATATGTTATCGTTATCTGTCGTGGCAAACGTCACATGTGCATCTGCAGCAAGGACGTCGTCTGCATCGTCGCATGTGTATAGGCCGCCGGCGACGGCGGCCAGCACCGCGAGCAGCACGGCCGCCTGCTGGGTCAGCTTCCCCGAGGCCTCCACCGGCCAGGCCAGCAGCGCCGCCGTCCCCAGGGGGACGGCGACGACGACACCGGCCCAGCCCGGGCGGGCCCGCTCCCCCACGGCGGCCAGCGCCAGCCCGGCCACCGCGGTGACGCCGAGCAGGACCAGGACGGCGGCGCTCACCCGGCCGCCCGGGTGAGCAGCCGGGCGGCCGTGGGCCGCAGCTCGCGCTCCAGCTCCCACAGCCCGGCGGTCAGTCGCTGACCCACCGCCTGCCGGGAGACGCCGAGGGCGGTGGCGGCGTCGGCCTGCGTGCGCCCGGCGCCGACCAGCTCGATCGCCTCCCACGCCTGCGCGCTGCGCCGCTGGACGACGACGGCCAGCGCGCTCAGCACGGCCTGCGCGTCCCCGGCGTCGGGCGGGACGGCGCCGCGCACCGCCAGCCGGACGCTGCACTGCTTGGCCGCGTCGACCGCCCGGCGGGCGCACAGGTACGCGTGCCCGGCGCCGGCGCGGGTGCTGTCGGGCAGCGGCGTCTGCACCGGGCCCGCGCCGACGCCGATGCTCCAGCCGCCCTCGCGCACCAGCCGGAGGACGACGTCCACGACGACCGCGGGGTCGGCCAGCACCCCCTGGAACTCGTCGCCCGTCGTCCGCTCGAAGGGCAGCACCGTCGGGACGTCGTCCGCGAGTCGTCGCAGCACACCGGCCACCCGGTCCGGGCCCCGGCGGGAGCCCTGTTGGTCGACGGTCAGCACGTATGGCACCCCGCAAGTCTGACGGCTTTCCTCGTCCGGAGCAAGCCTCAGAGCTTGTCGACGACGTCCGGCGGGAATCCACCCGTGGCGATCGGGCCCCAGCGCTCCACGGTCACGCGCAGCAGCGACTTGCCCTGCCGGGTCATCGCCGCCCGGTACTCGTCCCAGTCCGGGTGCTCACCGCTGATCGCGCGGTAGTAGTCGACCAGCGGCTCCAGGGCCTCGGGCAGGTCGAGTACCTCGGCCCGGCCGTCGACCTGGACCCAGGGACCGTCGAAGTCGTCGGAGAGCACGCACAGCGAGACGGCGGGGTCGCGCCGGGCGTTGGCGGTCTTGGCCCGCTGCGGGTAGGTGGAGACCACCACGCGTCCCTCCGAGTCGAGGCCGCAGGTCACCGGGGACAGCTGCACGCCCCCTCCGCTGCGCCGGGTGACCAGCACCGCCTTGTGGCGGGGGCGGAGGAACTCATCGAGGGCGGCGCGGTCGACGCGGTCGGCGGTGGCGGTTCTCGGCATGGCCAGGACGTTACGACGGCCACGTCATGATCGTCCGGAGCCGTTCCGGGGTACCCGCCGTGCTGTGATCGACCGTATGAGGCTCCGCATGCCCGGCCGCTCGGGCGCGTCGTCCGCTGACCCGACCGGCGACGCAACTCCGGCCACGGGGCGGACGCCCAGCTTCCCGGCGGTGCCCACCTCAGCAGTGACGGCCAGCCCCGCCCCGGGCACCGAGCGCGGACCCCGGCTGCAGAAGGGCGTCCGGGCCGTCGCCGTCGCCTCGGCGCAGCTGCTGCTCATCGCGGCCGCGCTGGTGGTGGTCGGCTGGGTCCTCGGCAAGCTCTGGCCGGTCCTGCTGCCGGTCATCCTCGGCCTGCTGTTCGCCACCGTGCTGTGGCCGCCCACCCGGCTGCTGCGCCGGCTGCACTTCCCCCCGGCGCTGGCCGCCCTCGTGGTGCTGCTGGCCTTCTTCGCGGTCGTCGGGGGGTTGTTCTCGTGGATCGTCCCCCAGGTCGCCGGCCAGGCCGGTGAGCTCGCCGACGCCGCCACCGCCGGACTGCAGGACGTGCAGCAGTGGGTGACCGGGCCGCCGCTGAACCTCGGCGAGGACCAGGTCGGCCAGGCCGTCGACCAGGTCATCAACAGCGTGCAGAGCAACGCGCAGAACATCGCCGGCTACGCGCTGACCGGCGTCTCCGCGGTCGGCAGCGGGCTGCTCAACCTGGTGCTGGCCCTGGTCCTGGCCTTCTTCTTCATCAAGGACGGCCCGCGCTGGCTGCCGTGGCTGGCCGCCCAGACCGGCCCCAAGGTGGCCCCGCACGTGGCTGCGCTGTCGTACAAGACGTGGACCACGCTGTCGGAGTTCATCCGGCAGCAGGCCCTCGTCGGCTTCATCGACGCCTTCTTCATCGGCCTGGGCCTGTGGGTCCTCGGCGTCCCGCTGGTGCTGCCGCTCGCCGTCCTGACCTTCTTCGGCGCCTTCATCCCGATCATCGGTGCCTTCGTCGCCGGCGCCTTCGCCGTGCTCATCGCCCTGGTCAGCAACGGCTGGCAGACGGCGCTGATCGTGCTGGTCATCGTGCTGGTGGTGCAGCAGCTCGAGGGCAACGTGCTGCAGCCGATCCTGCAGGGGCGTGGGCTCAACCTGCACGCCGCCGTGGTCATCCTGGCGGTCACCGCCGGCGGCAGTCTGTACGGCATCCTCGGCACGTTCCTCGGCGTCCCCGTGGCCGCGCTGATCGCCGTCGTCTACCGCTACATCCGCGACGAGCTCGACGGCCGGACGCCGGAGGTCGCCGACGACGGCACCCGCGTGCAGGTCACCGGGGACGAGAAGGGTGCCGCGGTCGTCCGGGAGCGCGTCACGACCCCGGCTCCCGGGCACCCCGCCGCGGACGCCCCGGCCGCCGACGACGACGCCCCGGTCGGTCCGCCGGCCTGACCCCTCCGGGGGGCCCCCGGGAATGCGGCCGGTGCGGGGGGAGCTGTAGGTCGCAGACCCGTATCGTGAGGAGGCACCACCGTGGCGCAGCGACCGGAGGAGCTCGTCGAGCTGCTCCCCGAGGCCGAGCCGTTCCTGGCCCGCGAGGCCGCGGTCAGCGAGGCCGGTGAGCGCCGCGGGCTGGTGCTCGTGCACGACCTCGCCGGTGAGTTCGACGCCGCCTCGGCCGGCGCGATGGCCGGTACGCACCTGCTCGGCGCGCTGCCGCACGAGGTCATCGCCCGGTTCGACGTCGACAGCCTGGTCGACTACCGCGCGCACCGGCCGCGGATCACCTTCCACGGCGACCGCTACGAGTCCTTCGCCGCGCCGGAGCTGTCGCTGTACGCGCTGGAGGACGACGCGGGCGAGCCGTTCCTGCTGCTGCACGGCGCGGAGCCCGACTTCGCCTGGGAGCGGTTCGTGGCGGCGGTCGGCGTCCTGGTCGAGCGGCTGGGCGTCACCTCGGTCGTGGCGCTGCAGGCGATCCCGATGCCGGTGCCGCACACCCGGCCGGTCACCGTGACCGCCCATGCGACGCGGCGCTCGCTGATCGCCGAGTACCCGGTCTACTGGGGCGAGATGCGGATCCCCGGCAGCGTCGCCGCGCTGCTGGAGCTGCGGATGGGCGAGGCCGGCGTCGACGCCTACGGCGTGGCCGCGCACGTGCCGCACTACCTGGCGCAGGCGACCTTCCCGGCGGCGTCGCTGACGCTGCTCGAGCACCTGTCGCGGCTGACCGGGCTGCACGTGCCGACCGAGGCCCTGCGGGAGGCCGCCGAGGCGCACCGCACCGAGGTCGACGAGCAGATCGCCCGCTCGCCGGAGAACACCGCCGTCGTCGCCGCTCTCGAGCAGCAGTTCGACCAGTTCACCGCCGCCCGCGAGGGCAACGACCTGCTCAGCGAGATCGGCGAGGTGCCCAGCGGCGAGGAGATCGGCGCGGAGTTCGAGCGCTTCCTCGCCGAGCAGGAGCGCCGCGGCGACTGAACGGGCACCTCGGCGTCGAGATGCGGCTGAGGGCGGTCACCGGGTGCCCGGTGACCGCCCCCTGCCGTGTTTCGACGTGTGCCCCCAGGTGCGGGACCTCACCCTGGCGGTGGTGAGGGCCAGTGCGCCGAGGACGCCGACGACGGCGAACACGTAGAAGCCCCAGGGGAACGCGACGCCGGCCGTGACCAGCGCACCGGTGATCACCGGCCCCACGATGGCGCCGATCCGTCCGGCACCGGCCGACCAGCCCAGCGCGGTGGCGCGCACCTGCGGCGGGTGGTTGGCGCTGACGAAGGCGTAGACGAGCACCTGGGCGCTGAAGACGAAGCAGCCGGTGAGGAAGCACATCGCGTACAGGCCCGCGGTGGGCAGCCGGACCGACAGCAGTGCGAGGAACAGCGCGCCGGAGGCGAACCAGGCGATGTCGGAGGTGCGGATGCCGATGCGGTCGGCGACGGTGCCGGCCAGGCAGCGGCTCAGCGCGAGCCGGGACGGCACGTGGCCGCGGGGTCGGCCGGTAGGCCGACAGCCGACACAGCACGGGCCGCGACCGGGGGTTCCCGGTCGCGGCCCGCCGCGTCGTGCAGGTGCGCTGGTGTCAGCCGGCGACGACGACGTGCTCGTTGGGCACGCAGTGCGTCATCACGTGACCGGTGACGTCACGCGGACCGTTCTTGCCGAGGTTGGCGGCGCGCTGCTGCTCCGCCTCGGAGAGGGTCTGCGTCTGCAGCGGGGGCAGGCCACGGACGTCGTCCGCGGTGATGCCCAGGCCCTCGCCGACGCGCTGGCCCAGCTCGTCCTCGCACATGAAGAAGTGCCAGACCATCCGCTCCTGGATCTCGCGGTTGCACTGCTGGAGCGCGCCCACGAGGTTGGCGACGAGCTCGTCCTTCTCCCACTGCTCCGACAGCAGGTAGCGCTCGCCGGCCTGCGTGTAGTCGTTGGTGCGCGGGATCCGCTTGCGGGTGAGCCGACCGGTGATGACCGGGCCCTGCTCGTCGTGGGTCGGGTACTGCGCCTCGCGCAGGCCACCCAGGATCGAGGGCTCGTAGTTGACGTGCGGGTTGGTGCCTTCGGCGCGGTCGACGCCGTAGGCCATCTGGCCGTCACGCTGGTTGGTGGCCACCCGCGCCTTCGGCTGGTTCACCGGCAGCTGCAGGTAGTTCGGGCCCACCCGGTAGCGCTGGGTGTCGGAGTAGGAGAACGTCCGGCCGACCAGCATCTTGTCGTCGGAGAAGTCGAGCCCGTCGACCAGGACACCGGTGCCGAACGCGATCTGCTCGTTCTGCGTGAAGTTGTCCTCGGGCATCCGGTTCAGGGTCATCGTCCCGACCTTGCGGAGCGGGAAGACCTCCTCCGGCCAGACCTTGGTGTCGTCGAGCGGGTCGAAGTCCAGCTCCGGGTGCTCGTCGTCGCTCATGATCTGCACGTGCAGGTCCCACGACGGGTAGTCGCCGGCGGCGATGGCGTCGTGCAGGTCCTTGGTGTGCGCGCCGAGGGTCTGGGCCTGCACGGCCGAGGCGTCGGCGGCGGCCCAGGACTTCACGCCCTGCTTGGGCAGCCAGTGGTACTTGACCAGGACGGTCTCACCCTGGGCGTTGACCCACTTGTAGGTGTTCACGCCGAAGCCCTGCATGAACCGGTAGCTGGCCGGGGTCCCGCGGGGGCTGAAGACCAGCGTGACCATGTGCATGGCCTCAGGGGTCTGGCTGAAGAAGTCGAACGCGCGCTCGGCGGCGCTGGCCTCGAAGGTGACCGGGTCCGGCTTCTGCGAGTGGATGAAGTCGGGGAACTTGATGGCGTCCCGGATGAAGAAGACGCCCAGGTTGTTGCCGACGAGGTCCCAGTTGCCGTCCTCGGTGTAGAACTTCACCGCGAAGCCGCGCGGGTCGCGCGCGGACTCCGAGGAGTCCCGCCCACCGGCGACGGTCGAGAAGCGCAGCGCGACGTCGGTGCGCTTGCCCTTCTCCTGGAACAGCTTGGCGCGGGTGTACTTGCTGATCGGCTCGTCACCGACGGTGCCGTCCGCCTCGAAGTAGCCGAAGGCGGTCGTGCCGCGAGCGTGCACCACGCGCTCCGGGATGCGCTCCCGGTCGAAGTGGCTGATCTTCTCGAGGAACTGGTAGTTCTCCAGCGTCGCCGGGCCGCGGGCACCCACCGTGCGCTGGTTCTGGTTGTCGTAGACCGGGTGGCCCTGACGGTTGGTCAGGACCGGACGGTCCGCCTCGCTCTGGGCAGGGCCCTGCGATGCGACGTCGGTCATCCTCTCGCTCCTCCTCGATTGTCGTGCTGAAGGACCTGAACGGTGTCCGCTGGGGTCTGTGCCCGGCATGCCCGGCACAGACCCCAGAAGACGACCTCCGCCTCGTCCACGACGAAACCCGCCGTGTCGGAAGGCGTCAGGCACGGAGCCGCCCCCACGGTGCAGTCGACGTCGGCGACGGCAACGCACGAGCGGCAGACCAGGTGGTGGTGGTTGTCACCGACGCGCAGCTCGAAGAGCGCGGGCGCGCCGGCCGGTTCGATCCGGCGGGCGAGCCCACCGGCGACGAGCGCCTCGAGCACCCCGTACACCGCCTGCGGGGACAAGGTCGGGTGCACGGTGCGGGCAGCGGTGACGATGGTGTCGACGTCCGCGTGCGGACGCTCGGCGAGCACCTGCAGCACCGACAGGCGAGGCCGCGTGACGCGCAGTCCCGCCGCGCGGAGCTGCTCCTGCCAGGTCGTCTCCATCGTGGCCCAGCCAACACGGTTTTCTTGAACGAGTCAAATCAAGACGCGCGCAGGGCCCGGTGCCACCCGGCCCCCGTCCCGGGCCCCGCCGGCCCCCTGCAGGGTCCCGCCGCGAGCCTGGTGACCTGCTGGAACGGCCCTTCTGCAGGGGCGGCCCGCCGCGAGCCTGGCGACCTGCTGGAACGGCCCCTCTGCAGGGGCCCACCGCGAGCCTGGTGACCTGCTGGAACGGCCCCTCTGCAGGGGCCCACCGCGAGCCTGCGTGTGGTGGGGGGCAGAGGGGGCCTTCATCAGGCGAAGACGATCGTCTTCTCGCCGTCCACGATGACCCGGTCCTCGACGTGCCAGGTGACCGCCTGGGCCAGGACCTGACGCTCGACGTAGCGGCCGATCCGCCGCATGTCCTCCACCGTCGCCCGGTGGTCCACGCGGGCGACCTCCTGCTCGATGATCGGCCCGGCGTCGAGCTCGGGCGTCACGTAGTGCGCCGTGGCCCCGATCAGCTTCACGCCGCGGTCGTGCGCCGCCCGGTACGGGTTCGCCCCGACGAAGGCCGGCAGGAAGCTGTGGTGGATGTTGATCAGCCGCTCCGGGAACCGGCTGCAGAAGTCCGCCGAGACGATCTGCATGTAGCGCGCGAGCACCACCAGGTCGACGTCCCCGATCAGCTCCAGCGCCCGCGCCTCGGCCTCCGCCTTGGTCTCCGGCGTCACCGGCACGTGGTGGAACGGGACGCCGGCCGCCCGCGCGACCGGCTCCAGGTCGGGGTGGTTGGAGACGACGGCGGCGATCTCGGCACGCAGGTCGCCGGCGCGCACCCGGTAGAGCAGCTCCTGCAGCACGTGGTCGGTCTTCGACACGAACACCGCCAGCCGCGGCCGGTGCGCCGCCTCGGTCAGCCGCCAGGTGAACTGCCACGCCTGCGCCAGCAACGCCAGGGCGCCCTCGAGCTGCCGGCGCCGGGCGGCCAGGTCGGCGAGGAAGAACTCCAGGCGCAGCGTGAAGGTGCCGCCGACGGGGTCCGACGAGTGCTGCTGCGAGTCGATGATGTTCGCCCCGACGTCGGCCATCAGCCCACTGAGGACGGCGACGATCCCGGGCCGGTCGGGGCAGCGGACGACCAGGCGCCCGACGTCGTCCAGCCGGTCGTCGCGCGGGCCGGGCGAGGGCAGTTCAGCGGACACAGGAAGCGAGGATGCCAGGCACGACCCACCGCGCGGCGGCGGCTCCCGTCGAGGCGACCCGGAGAACGATCATGGACCTGCGGTGGCGACACACCTGGGCCGCCCGGCGTGTCGCCACCGCGTCTCCATGATCACCGCGGCGGGGAGGCCGCAGCGGCCAGCTCACGCGGCTCCACGCGGCGGCTCACGCCGGGGGCAGGACGGCGCGCTGCGCCCCCGCGATGTCGAACAGGTCGCCGTAGTCCTCGACGCGGGCCAGCACGTCCTCGGTGCGGAAGCGCAGCGCGCCGGGGTCGGCGCCGTCGAGCACGGCCTCGACCTCGTCCCAGCCGATCGGCGTCGACACCGGGGCGTCGGGACGGGCGCGCAGCGAGTACGGCGCCACGGTGGTCTTGGCCGGGTTGTTCTGGCTCCAGTCGATGAGCACCTTGCCCGGGCGCAGCACCTTCTCCATGCGCCACACCACCCGGTCGGGGGTCTCGGCGGAGAGCTCCTGGGCCAGCGCGCGGGCATAGCGGCTGGGGTGCTCCCGGTCGGTCACCCGGATCGGCGCGTACACCTGCATCCCCTTGGAACCCGACGTCTTGACCACCGGGTCCAGGCCGTCGTCCACCAGCCGCTCGCGCAGCCGGTCGGCGACCTCGCAGCACTCCAGGATCCCGGCGTCCGGCCCCGGGTCCAGGTCCAGCACGAGCAGGTCCGGCAGCGCCGGCTGCAACCGGCTGCCCACCTGCCACTGCGGCACGTGCAGCTCCAGCGCCGCCAGGTTGGCCGCCCACGCCAGGTCGGCGACGGTCTCCAGGACGACCATCTCCAGGGTCTCCCGGCCGCGGGAGCTGCCGGGGCTCGGGACGGTCACCTTCCGCACCCAGTCGGGGGCGTGCCGGGCGCTGTTCTTCTCGAAGAACGCCTGGCCCTCGACCCCGTCGGGCCAGCGGGTGAAGGTCACCGGCCGGCCGGACAGGTGCGGCAGCAGCACCGGCGCGATGCGCACGTAGTAGTCGATGACCTGGGCCTTGGTGAAGGACACCTCGGGGAAGAGGACCTTCTCCAGGTTCGAGACGTGCAGCTGTCGCCCGTCCACGCGCACCAGCTGCCTGCTCACGGGCACACCAGTACCCGCCGGGCGGTCACCACTCCTCGACCACGTCCTCGGGCACCAGGTCGTCGCGCAGTCCGCGCCACGAGGGGTGGCGCATCCGGCCGTCGGCGGTCCACGCGGCGAAGGCCACCTCCCCGACCAGCTCCGGCTCCACCCAGTGCGCGTCGCGGGTGACCTCGCGGGGCAGCGCGTCGGCGAACGGCGCGCGGTCGGCGGGGGTGAACAGCGGCTCGAGCTCCTTGAGGGCCGCGGCGGTGAAGCCGGTGCCGACGTGCCCGGCGTAGACGAGCCGGCCGGCGTCGTCGTGCACGCCCACCAGCAGCGAGCCCACTCCTCCGGCGCGCCGGCCCTGACCGGGCCGCCAGCCACCGACGACGACCGCCTGCGTGCGGACGTTCTTCACCTTGCGCCAGTCCGGCCCGCGCAGCCCCGGCCGGTAGGGCGAGTCCAGCCGCTTGGCGACGATCCCCTCGAGACCGTTGTCCCGGCTGGCGGCCAGCACCGCGGCCCCGCCGCCGCGGAACCACGGCGTGGGTACCCACCGCTCCCCCGCGACGCCCAGGGCCTCCAGCCGCTCCCGGCGCTGCGCGTACGGCAGCCCGAGCAGGCTCTCGCCGTCCCACTGCAGGAGGTCGAACACCAGGTAGGTGACCGGGGCGGCCGCGGCCATCCGGCGCACCTCCGGGCCGGTGCGGTGCATCCGGCCCTGCAGGGCGCCGAAGTCCGGCCGGCCCCGCGCGTCGAGGGCGACCACCTCGCCGTCGACGATCGCGTCGTGCCCGGCCAGCGCCTCCGGTAGTCGGCTCAGTTCGGGATAACGGACGCTGATGTCCGTCCCGCTGCGCGCCCACAGGGTCAGCGCCCCGGCCTCGACGACGGCGACCGCGCGGACGCCGTCCCACTTGAACTCGTAGCCCCACGCGTCGTCCTGCGCCGGGGGTGGCAACTCGCCGGGGGTGGCGAGCATCGGTGCCAGCGGCGGCCCCTCCGCGGGTGCGTCGAGAGCGCGGACCCACCAGCCGCCGTCGGCGCCCCGGAAGAGCACGTGCCGGCCGCGCAGCCGCCGTCCGGCGAGGGCGACGACGACGCGGTCCTCGCGCCACTCCTCGACCGCGTAGCGACCGGAGTCCCACGGCCGCGTCCCGGTGGCGGTGCCGCCCGTCGTGGGGACGGCGGGCAGCGCGGGCCCCCGCCCGGTCGGCGGCCCCTCCGGCAGCGCCCAGCACCACGGGACGCCGTCCCGCTCCAGCCGCAGCTCCAGCCCGGACGGGCACTCGGTGACGGCGAACGGCTCCCCGGCCGGCGGGGACGTCCGCCGGGCGCTCCCCCGGGCCGGCACCTCAGGCGGTGCGGCGGGACCGCTTGGCCGGCGCCTTCGCGGCGGTGGCCTTCTTCGCCGCGGTGGTCTTCTCCGCCGTGGTGGCCTTCCCTGCCGCGGTCGTCTTCTTCGCTGCGGTCGTCTTCCTCGCCGTCGTCCGGCGGGCCGGGGCCTCGTCGTCGGCCGCGGGCGTGGCCTTCTTCGCGGCGGTCGCCTTCTTGGCCGGCGCCCGGCGGGCCGGGACCTCCTCGGCAGGAGCGCCGCCGCGGGCGGCCTCCACGCTGCGCCGCAGCGCGCTCATCAGGTCGACGACGGCGGCGCCGGAGTCGGCGGTCTCGGGCAGCGGCTGCACCTCGCCGCCGCTCTGCTTGGCCTCCAGCAGCTGGGCCATCGCCTCGCGGTAGTCGTCGGTGAACTCGGTGGGCTCGAAGGCGCCGGTCATGGACCCGATCAGCGCCTCGGCCATCTGCAGCTCCTGCGGCCGGACGGCGACGTCCTCGTCGAGGAACGCGAAGTCGGGACGGCGGATCTCGTCGGGCCAGCGCATGGTGTGCAGCACCATCACGCCGTCCTTCACCCGGAGCGCCGCCAGCGACTCCCGCGACCGGATGGCGATCTTGGTGATGGCGACCCGGCCGGCGTTCTCCAGGGCGTCCCGCAGCAGCACGTAGGGGCGGGTCGCGGAGGGGTCGGGCTCCAGGTAGTACGTCTTCTCGTACTGGATCGGGTCGATCTCGTCCTGGTCGACGAACTGCAGCACCTCGATCTCCCGCCGGCTGGCCAGCGGCAGCTCCTCGAAGTCCTCGTCGGTGAGGACCACCAGCTGGCCGTCGGGCAGCTCGTAGCCCTTGGCGATCTCGGAGTACTCGACCTCCGCGCCGTCGATCGAGCACACCCGCCGGTACTTGATGCGCCCGCCGTCGACGGCGTGCACCTGGTTGAACCGGATGTCGTGGTCCTCGGTGGCCGTGTACAGCTTCACGCCGATGCTGACCAGGCCGAAGGACACCGCCCCGCGCCAGATCGACCGCATGCCCCTGCTCCTGTCGAGAGACCCGTCCGTGGACCGCGGGCGGGGAAGGCCTGAGCGGTCAAGATCACCAGGATAGGACTGCTGCCACCCCTCCGGCAGGTCGAGCGGCGCCGCCTCCTCCCGACGGAGGAGTCACTGCACGCCGGCCTCCTCCTCGCCCGCGGGCGCCAGCGCGCCGTTCTGGATCGAGTCGTAGACGAACTGCAGGATGTCCGAGCCGGCGACCAGGGTCATGGTCAGCGCGGCCAGGCGGGTGGCCTTCGGCGCGGTCACGTAGCCGAAGACCAGCCCGGTCGCCACCCACTGCGCCAGGCAGAAGGGGCAGGTGAGCAGCTCGCCGACGGCGTGCTTGACGCCGCCGTGCTCGCGGACCTCCTCGGCGACCTCCGCGTGGCCCGACGGGCCCTGGAAGGTCGTGAAGGGCGCCCGCAGCGGGCTGGTCACCGGGTCCTTGGCGATCCGCCGGGCCAGCCGGAAGGTGGCCACCGCGAGCAGGGCCGCGTCCCCGGGCGGGATCCGCTCGGGCAGCTCCCGGCCCGAGGCGCGGACGGCGGCCGCGCCGGCCGACACCAGGCCGAGATACACGCCCATGGCGCCGAGGTCACCGGCTAGCGGGCGCGGCTCCCCCTGCGTGTACTCGCGCTTCTGGTGGCGTGCCCAGCGGCGCACCGGGGCGCCGATCCGCTGGACTTCGTCTGCGATGGCCATGGGTGCCGCGCTACCCCACTCCCGCGGTCGCCATGCGGAACGCGCCCGACCGGTGTCGGCGAGCCGGGTCACGCATGGGGCCCGGCCCGACGGGTAGGGCGAGATCACGACGCCGGTCGCCGGACCGGCTCCCCGTCCACGGACGGACCAGCGTGCGCACGGCGGACGCACCCAGAACGGAGGCAACCCCATGACCGAGACCGACCCGAACGACTCCGGAGCGATCCACTCCGCCCTCAACGACACCGAGTTCCCCGACGACGAGCGGGGCCTCACCGGGACCCGCGACGACGTCCGCGGTGACACCGGGGCCACCGGCCCCGAGGGCCAGACCGCCCGCGACGTCTTCCCCGAGGACAACGGCGTCCCCGACGTCTCCCAGGACGACTTCCCGACCATGCAGCGGTCCGAGGACCCGCAGTTCGCCCCCGAGCCGGGCGACCGGGAGAGCCACCAGACCGTCGGCTTCGGCACCACTGCGTTCGAGCAGTCCGAGGGCAGGTCGCTGTCCGGGCGCCTGGAGGAGGAGGTCGCCGAGGACGTCCCGGACGTGCGCCCCGCCGAGGACCCGGCCCGTGGCATCGGCCAGCTCGAGCAGGACTACGACACCACCCCGGACACCGACTCCGGCACCAACCGCACCGCCGACGACGTCGAGGCCAGCCTCGACCCGGTGGTCGGCGGCGAGGGCCCGGAGGAGGCCGCCATCCACGCCGTGGACTGAGCAATCTGTCGGCCTCCGGCCGACACCGCGGCCAAGTGCCGTGCCCCTGCTGAGCTGAGCCCTTGCCCATGCCCCGGTCAGGGGACCCTCCGGGCCCCCGTGACACGGGCCACTCCAGCCGGGTGCCGTCCCCGGCTCGTGAGTTTCCACTCGGCCGGGCTCCGTCCCCGGTCGCATGGGCACTCCCACTCTCACTACTCGTGACGCCGTACTCCTTCACCCTGGAGGGGCACGGCGTCACGAGTTCGTGGCGGTCGTCGGGGGCGGGTTGGCGCGGTCGACCTCGCATGTCTACGTTGATGGGGCGGTTGAGCAGGCAGCCGCGGCCGTGCCGGGCGACCTCCCGGTACCGACACGAACGAGACGTGCGTGTCCGGGGGCCACGACACCCGGGGGGCCGCGCAGCGGTAGATTGACCGGGCGGTCGTGCCGCCGGGTACTGCCGTTGAGAGGAGCTCAGCCCGTGACCACATCCGACCTGCCCGCCGAGGGGAAGCCCGACGTGTCGACCGAGGGCACGGAGGCACCCTTCGACGACGTGATCACGCTCTCGACCTCCACCGGCGAGGACGGCGCGGTCACGGTGACGGTCGTCGGCGAAGTGGACACGTTCACGGCCCCGGTGCTCCGTTCGTCGCTGGACACCCAGCTCGAGCAGCAGCCCAAGGCCCTGGTCATCGACCTGTCGGGCGTCCAGTTCCTGGGCTCCGCCGGCCTGGCGGTCCTCGTCGAGACGCAGAAGTCGGCCCGCTCCCGCGACGTCGACCTCCGCCTCGTCGCCACCACCCGCGCGGTCACCCGCCCGCTCGAGGTCACCGGCCTGATCGACCTGTTCACGATCGTCGACGGCAGCGCCCGCTGACCGCCTGACCCGGTGCGGGCCCCGGCCCGCACCCCCACGACCTGACGAGAGGCCCCGCTCCGGCGGGGCCTCTCGTCGTCAGGCGCTGAGCAGCTGGCAGACGGCCTGCTCCAGCGCCCGCTGCGCCGTCCGGTCGTCCGGCGCCTCCGCAGCCTCCCGCAGCGCGTGCACCACCGTGTCGCCGTGCTCGAACCGGTCGACCACCCGAGGGTCGACGTAGCTGGCCTTGCACACCGACGGCGTGTTGCCCAGCGTCTCCGACACCCGCTCGTAGGCCTGCTTGAGCACCCGCTTGCGTGCGGTCTTGGAGGCCGGCTGCGGCGTCTCGGCGAGCGTCGCCGCCATCAGCACCGTGGCGTTCCAGGTGCGGAAGTCCTTCGCCGTGATCTCCGCGTCGCTGATCTCCTTGAGGTAGGCGTTCACCTCCGTGCTCGTCACGTCGTGCCAGGTGCGGCCCCCGCCGGCCGGGTCCTCCACCCAGTAGCCGAGCAGCTCCTCCCCCTCCTCCGGGCGCTTCAGCAGCTCCCGGACGACGTCCGCGGTGGGCTTGTCGGTGAGCTCGAGCTCCCGCTCGATGCCGCCCTTGGCGGTGTAGGAGAAGAAGACCCGCTCGCCGCGCACCCGCACGTGGTCCCTGCGCAGCGTGGCCAGCCCGTAGGTGCCGTTGTCCTCGGCGTACTGCTCGCTGCCCACGCGGAAGGCGCCGAGGTCCAGCAGCCGGACGGCGGTGGCCAGCACGCGCTCCCGGGTCAGCCCCGTGCCGTGGATCGCCTCGACGACGGCGTCGCGCACGTCGGGCAGCTGGTGGGCGATCTCCAGCACCCGCTCGTGCTTCTCGGCGTCCCGCCGGGCCCGCCACTGGTCGTGGTAGCGGTACTGCCGGCGACCCGCGGCGTCCACCCCGGTGGCCTGGATGTGCCCGTTCGGCCAGGGGCAGATCCAGACGTCCTTCCAGGCCGGCGGGATGGCCAGCGAGCGCAGCCGCTCCAGGCGCTCGTCCTTGATGAGCGCGCCGTCCTCGTCGTAGTAGGCGAAGCCGCGGCCGGCTCGCCGACGCCGCCAACCCGGGCCGTGCACGTCGCTGCGGCGGAGTCTCACGCCAGGGGGATGGGCACCGCCGGCGTGCCGCAAACACCGAGCGTCGGCGGGTCGCCCCTCAGCGCAGCTCGACCAGCCCGCCCAGCCCGCTGATCTCGAGGATGTGCCGGGTGACCCCGCCCTCGGGCGCGTGCACGACCAGCCGCCAGCCCTCCTCGCCGGCGATCCGGGCCATCGCGAGGACGACCCGCACCGCCGCGCTGCTGAACAGGGTGACCCCGGTGAGGTCGAGCTCGACCCGGCCGGTGCCGCCGTGGCTGGCCTCCAGCAGCCGGATGCGCATCTGCTCGGCGCCGACCATGTCCACCGCGCCGGACGCCCGCACCACGGGGCGCTCGGCACTGCGGTCGACGACGACGTCCGCCGTGCTCGTGCCGCCGGGGCGCTCCTCGTCCTCCTCCGGGCCGCGGCGCAGCCGCATGCTCAGGGTGACCGTCGTGCCGTGCTCGCCCTGCAGCACCACCCCGTCGACGAGCTGGCGCATGATCAGCAGTCCGCGGCCGCGGTCGCCGGGGTCCCGGTCCGGCGGGCGCCACCGGCCCTGGTCGCGCACGGTGACGGTGAGCTGCCCGTCGACGTCGACCGCCGCGGTCACCTGCATCCGCCCCGGCTCCACCCCGCGGTAGGCGTGCTCGGCCGCGTTGGCGGTGGCCTCCCCCACCGCGACCATCACGCCGACCCGGTCCTGCTCCCCCATGCCCAGCCCGGTCAGCCACGCGCCGAGGTGCCGGCGGACCGTCGGCAGCGCGGCCGGGACGGCGGGCAGGTCCAGCTCCAGCGGCTCGGTGGTCTCCGCCCGGCGGTGCGCGACCAGGACGGCGATGTCGTCGGGGCGCTCCTCGGAGTCCAGGAGCCCCTCGACGATCGCCGCAGCCAGCTCGCCGGATGCGTCGCCCTCGAGGGCGCCCGGCCCGGCGAGCGCGGCGCGCGACAGCTCGGCCAGCCGGTCCAGGCCGTCCGCCGACAGTGCACCGGAGGCGGCGACGGCGCCGTCGGAGAAGAGCACGAGGGTCGCGCCCTGTGGCAGCTGGGCGGTGACCGCCACGCTCGGCGCGCCCGGCAGGCTGCCCAGCGGCGGCCGCGGGTCGAGCCGGAGGAACTCCGCGCTGCCGTCGGCCCGGACCAGCAACGGGGCCGGGTGCCCGGCCGCGGCATAGGTCAGCCGCCCGGTGGACGCCTCCAGCACCCCGTAGAAGACCGAGGCGCCCTCGACGTCCTCCATCTGCCCGGCGAAGGCGTCGAGCCCCGCGAGGACCGCTGCGGGCGAGGGGTCGCGCAGCGCCACCGAGCGCATGGCACCGCGCAGCCGGCTCATCGCGGCGGCCGCGGGCACGCCGTGCCCGACCGCGTCGCCGACCACCAGCGCCAGCCGCCCGCGCCCCAGCGGCACGGCGTCGTACCAGTCGCCACCGGCCGCGTGCACCGAGCTGGCCCGGTGGTAGCTGCCCGACAGGCGCACGTCCGGGAGCAGCGGCAGCGCCGGGGGCAGCAGCGAGTGCTGCACCTGGTCGACGACGTCCCCCTCGGCCAGCGCGGCGGGGGCGTGCCCGCAGTCGGCGCGGTCGGCCTCGACCAGCACGAGGACGCCGGGTCGGCCGTGCACCTGCAGCGGCTGCAGCACGACGGTGGCGACCCGGCCGTCGGGGCCCGGGTCGCCGTGGACGGTCTCGGCGCGTCCGGTGCGGGCCACCTCGCCGGCCAGCTCCGCGACACGGCGACCGGCGACCGCGGCGAGGCCGCCGGCGGCCGGGCCGACGTCGCGGGCGCGCGCGTTGGCCCAGACCGGCTCCAGCTCGGGTCCGGCGAGGCACCAGATGGCGGTGGAGGCGGTCTCCATCGCCGCGACGAGCGCGGGACCGCCGGCATCGTCGACGGGTGCGCGCCCGGACGGCGGGCTCTCCTGGCTGGTGTTCATCTGGAGCCAGCGAACCGCACGCCCGAGGGGCCTGCAACCGGGCTGACCGGCCGTGTGACCTGGCGTTTGACCGCTGCCCGCGCCGGGGTAGCACTCCTCGTCAGGCGCACCGCCCGACGGCGCGCGGCAGGACGCCGCGGCCGGTCGGGCAGGATTGGGTGCGGGCCGCGCGGACCGGGGTCTCCAGGGCTCCCGGCGCGCGGTCGCCAGCGAGGATGAGGAGCGGACGACGGATGGTGGACTCGAGGGGTGCCCTCACGCAGGACGGGCGGCGCGCCGAGCGACTGGAACTGCGGGTGCCCACCACCCCCACCCAGCTGCCCGCGGTGCGGGCCATGGCCGGTGACCTGGCGATGCGGATGGACTACGACCTCGACGCGGTGGAGGACCTGCGACTGGCCGTCGACGAGGCGTGCGCGACGCTCTCGGCGATCGTCTCCGGCGACCGCCGGCTGACCGTGGTCTTCGAGACCACCCGCCAGGGCCTGCACATCGACGCCTGGGTGCCGACCGCCGAGGGCACCGACGTCCCCCGTGACGGCTTCGGCTGGGCGGTGCTGCACACCCTGGTCGACAAGGTCGAGGCCGGTCCCGCCACCCAGGCCACCGTGCCGGCCGGTGACGGCGGGACCTCTCCGGTCGCGGTCATCTCCATGGACAAGTACCTGCCGGGACAGCACCCGGACCAGCTGCTCGGGGACTCGGGCCAGAACGTCTCGGTCGTGCGGTGACCGGGGCGCCAGCCCCGGAACCCCAGACCGTCGAGGAGGACACCCTGCGCGACGACGAGTTCCCGACCGGCCGCCGCGGCCCGGAGGGAGAGGTCGCGTCCGAGGAGCAGCCCGTCGTGGTGCCCGACCCGCGCAGCGAGGTCGTGCCCGGCGCGGACGCCGGCAGCCCGGCCGAGAGCGACGCGACCGACGAGGACACGACGGACGACGCCGCCGAGCCTGAGGACGCCGACGCCACCGACGAGGAGCCCGAGGACACCGCCTCCTCCGACGACGACGCGGAGGACGAGACCGCCGCGGGTGACACCGGCTCCTCCGGCGCGGCGCCCGTGTCCGAGAACCGGCGGCGGGCCGAGCGGACCGCGCCGCTGTTCGCCGAGCTGGCCACCCTGGACAAGGACGACCCGCGCCGGGAGCGGCTGCGGGAGATCCTGGTCGAGGAGCACCTGCCGCTGGTCCGGCACTTCGCCCGCCGGTTCAGCAACCGCGGCGAGCCCTTCGACGACCTGCTGCAGGTCGGCACGCTCGGCCTGATCGCGGCCATCGACCGGTTCGACCCGAGCCGCGGCGTGGAGTTCCTCTCCTTCGCCGTCCCCACCATCACCGGCGAGATCAAGCGGCACTTCCGCGACCAGGGCTGGTCGGTGCGCGTACCGCGGCGGCTGCAGGAGCTGCACCTGTCGCTGAACGCCGCGGTCGGTGAGCTGGCGCAGAAGAACGGCCGCGCGCCGACGCCGTCGGAGCTGGCCGAGCACCTGGGCATCCCGCGCGCGGAGGTGCTCGAGGGCCTCGCCGTCGCGAACGCCTACCGCAGCAGCTCCCTCGACGAGCGGCTCTCCGGTGAGGACGACTCCCCCACCCTCGCCGCCACGCTCGGCGAGGATGACGCCGCGCTGGAGGGCGTGGAGTACCGGGAGTCGCTGCAGCCGCTGCTGGCCACCATCCCGGCGCGCGAGCGGCGGATCCTGATCCTGCGGTTCTTCGGCAACATGACCCAGTCCCAGATCGCCGCGGACATCGGCATCTCGCAGATGCACGTGTCCCGGCTGCTCAGCCAGACCCTGGCCAAGCTCCGCGAGGGCCTGCTCAAGGACTGAAGGAGGCCCCCGCAGGGGGGCGGAGGCCGTCGGAGGCCCAGAACCCGTCGGGTTCTGGGCCTCCGGTGTTCGACGGTGCCGTTCAGCCGTTCGGCCGGCCGCCGTCCTCCGGGAGCTCGGGGGTGACCTCGGACAGCGGCGGCGGGGTGGGCACCTGCGGCACGCTGCCCACCGGCTGGTCGGCGATGCTGGACAGCTCGATCTTCGCCTCCGGCTGGTCGGCCGCCCTCGGCAGCGCCGACTCGAACCAGCCGGACGTGTCCATCTCGGCGGTCGGCCGGCCGGCGCCGTTCCGCGACGGGTCGACGTCCATCCAGGACCGCCCGTCGCCGTCCGCCCCGCCCAGCTTGGCCAGGCCCTCCAGGGCCTTGCTGAACTCGCTGGGGACGATCCACATCTTGTTCGCGTCGCCCTGCGCGATCTGCGGCAGCGTCTGCAGGTACTGGTAGGCCAGCAGGCCCTGGTCGGGCTTGCCGTCGTGGATGGCCTGGAACACCGTCTCGATCGACTTGGCCTGGCCCTGCGCCTGCAGGAACAGCGCCGCACGCTCACCCTCGGCCCGCAGGATCCGGCTCTGCCGCTCGGCCTCGGCCTCGAGGATCGCCGCCTGCTTCTTGCCCTCCGCGGAGAGGATCGCCGAGGCCTTCTGCCCCTCGGCGGTGGTGATCGCCGACTGCCGGGCACCCTCCGCCTGCAGGATGATGGCGCGCTTGTCGCGGTCGGCGCGCATCTGCTTCTCCATCGAGTCGCGGATGGACGGCGGCGGGTCGATCGCCTTGATCTCGACGCGGGCCACGCGCAGGCCCCACGGGCCGGTGGTGCCGTCGAGGACCTCGCGCAGTTGGCTGTTGATGCCGTCGCGGCCGGTCAGCGCGCCCTCGAGGTTGAGCCCGCCGACCACGTTGCGCAGCGTCGTGGTGGTCAGCTGCTCCATGCCCTGGATGTAGTTGGCGATGCCGTACGTGGCCAGCCGCGGGTCGGTCACCTGGAAGTAGACGACGGTGTCGATGCCGACCTGCAGGTTGTCCGAGGTGATCACCGGCTGCGGCGGGAAGGAGACCACCTGCTCGCGCAGGTCGATCGTGGCCCGCACGCGGTCGATGAAGGGCACCAGGAGCGACAGGCCGGGCGAGAGGGTGCGGCTGTAGCGGCCGAGCCGCTCGACGACCTTGGCCTGCGCCTGCGGCACGATCGTCACGCTCTTGGCGACGACGACCACCACCAGCAGGGCGATCACGATGAGGGCGATCAGTGCGGGTGTCACGGGGACGCTCCCTTCTCCGGGTTCCGTCGCCGATCCTGCCCGGTTCCGGTGACGATGGGGTCACGACGCGGCGCGCGGTTCCCCGCGGGAGGGCTCACTCCAGCTCGAAGGCGTCCCCGACGACGGCGGTGGCGCCGTCCACCTGCAGGATGCGCACCGTCGCGCCCACCGGGAACCGTTCGCCGCCGTACTGGCTGCGCGCGGTCCACTCGTCGGCGCCGAGCCGGATGCGCCCGCCGTGGCCGTCGACGGCCCGGGTCACCCGGGCGGTGCGGCCGACGAGCGCGGCGACGCCGTCCAGCTGCTCGGGGGTGCCCTCGGTCAGGTGCCGCTTGGCCAGGGGGCGGACCAGCACCAGCAGCAGCCCGGCGACGACGACGAACGCGGCCAGCTGCAGCACGACCGGGCCGCCGAGCAGCGCGACCCCGACGCCGCCGAGCGCTCCGCCGGCCAGCATCAGCAGGAAGAGGTCGCCGCTGGCCAGCTCGCCGGCCGCGAACAGGCCCGAGGCGATCAGCCACAGCACCCAGGCATCCACGTGGGCATCCTGGCAGACCGCGGCGGGAGTACGGGCTCACTTCGCGGTCGCCGTCACCCCGCCGGGCCGGCGACATAACCTCGCCGGGTGCACGACTTCCCCGCGGGCCGGTTCGCGGTCTGGGCGACCGCCTGGCTGACCGGCCGCGCCTCCTACGACGACGCCCTCGACGCCCTGGTCGGCGACACCGCGCACCGGGTCTCCGGCCTGCCCGGCACCGACGAGGCAGTCCCCCTCGGCTGGGCGCTGAGCGCGCTGCGCGGGGCCGGCGAGCGTCGCGTGCGGCTGGTACTGCCGGTGCCCGGCGACGTCCGCGGACTGCCGCGCGTCCCGGGTCTGGCCGAGCCGGCCGTCGAGGCCGGGCAGGCCGCCGTCGGCGAGCGGGTCGCGCTGGTGCCCGAGCCGCTGGGGCCGGAGGCGGTGCAGTGGACGGCGTTCGACCTGACCGGCGCCCCGCCGCTGCCGCCGCCGGTCGAGGGGTCGCTGCGGGCGGTGTCCGGCGCGCTCGACCTCGCCGTCGGTGACGCGGCCCGCACGCTCGCCGAGCTGGACCTGGCCCGGTGGCACCCCGAGGTGCCGGCGCTGCTGGCCGGGCTGGCGGAGGCCGCGCACGTGCCGGGGATGCCGCCGGGCACCGACCCGGTCGCGATGTCGCTGCTGGCGCGGGCCCAGCGGCTGGCGAAGGTGCTCGACCTGGCGCTCACCGACGCCCCCGGCGGTGCCGTCACCCACCGCCAGGCCGCGGCCCGGGACGACGCGCTGCGCCCCCTCGGCGACGCCGTCCGTGAGGCGGTCACCGCCGCGTACAACGCCATCCCGCGGTAGCGGCCGACTGCACTGCCGGCGTTCGTCGTGCTCTGCCGGCGCTGCAGGACCGGCAGAGCACGACGAACGCCGGCACAGTGGTGGTCAGGCGGTCGGGCGACGACGCGGCGCCGTGAAACAACAGGAGGCGGGGCAGTTGGTGCCCAGCCGCGGCGGGGTGCCGGACCGGCGCTCCTCGATCAGCTCGCGCACCATCGTCACGAACGCCGGGTGGGTGCCCGCGGTCGCCGCGCGGACGAAGGCCATGCCGAGCTCCTCGGCGGTCTCCTTGGCCTCGTTGTCCAGGTCCCAGATGACCTCGACGTGGTCGCTGACGAAGCCGATGGGGAAGACGACGACGGCCTTCTCCCCCGCACCGGCCAGCGCCTGCAGGTGGTCGTTGACGTCGGGCTCGAGCCACGGCACCGACGGCGGCCCGCTGCGGGACTGCCACACCAGGTCGACGTCGCGGCCGGGCGCCACTGCGTCGACCACGAGCCGCGCCGAGCGCAGCAGCTCGGCCTGGTAGGCCCCGCCGTCCGGACCGGCCACGGCGGCCATGGTGTCGGGGATGCTGTGCGCCGTCGCCACCAGCCGCGCGGTGTCCCGCAGGTCCTCCGGCAGCGCGGCCAGCGCGGCCGCGAGCGCCTCGGCGTTGGCCTGCACGAAGCGGGGGTGGTCGCCGTAGTGCGGCAGCTTCTCCGCGGTCGGCCCGCCGCCAGGGGCGGCGCCGGTGAACACGGAGCGGGCCCGGGCGACGTCCTCGTGGTACTGCCGGCAGCCCGACCAGGAGGCGAACCCCGACGTCGGGAAGACGTAGACGTGCTCGATGCCGTCGTCGGCCATCTGCTGCCAGACGTGCTCGACGTAGGGGGCCCAGTTGCGGTTGCCCCAGTAGACCGGCAGGTCCAGCCCGGCGGCGGCCAACTCGCGCTCGACCGCCGCGGTCAGCGCCCGGTTCTGCTCGTTGATCGGGCTGACCCCGCCGAAGTGCATGTAGTGCTCGGCGACGTCGAGCAGCCGCTCGCGCGGGATGCCGCGGCCGCGGGTGACGTTCTCGAGGAACGGCATGACGTCGTCGGGCCCCTCCGGGCCGCCGAAGCCGAGGACGAGCAGCGCCTCCCGCCGTCCGGACGGCGCGGGGTCGGCGGACGGCGGCGTCCCGCCGTTGTTGCGGACGGCCAGCGACGGGTCCTCGTCGGGGCGCTGGCCGGCGGGGGTGATGTCGACGTCGGTCTCGAGGGGCACGTCTCCTCTTCTACCCCACGACCCCGGCGGATGCGGTCGGGCGCCGGACGATGCAGGTCACACGCCGACGGCGTGGAAGCCCCCGTCCACGTGGACGATCTCGCCGGTGGTGGCGGGGAACCAGTCCGACAGCAGCGCGACGACGGCCTTGCCGGCCGGCTCGGTGTCGGTGACCGACCAGCCCAGCGGGGCGCGGGTCTCCCACGCCTCCTCGAACTGCTTGCTGCCGGGGATGGACTTCATCGCCATGCTGCGCAGCGGGCCGGCCGCGACGAGGTTGACCCGCACGCCCTCGGGGCCGAGCTCGCGGGCGAGGTAGCGGGAGGTGGACTCCAGCGCCGCCTTGGCCGCGCCCATCCAGCCGTAGACCGGCCACGCGACGGTGGCGTCGAAGGTCAGCCCGACGACCGAGGCGTGCTCGCCGAACAGCGGCCGGCAGGCCTGGGTGAGCGAGGCCATCGACCAGGTGGACACCTGGAACGCCGTCGCCGCGTGCTCCCAGGCGACCTCGGGGAAGCCCTCCCCCATCGCCTCCTGCGGCGCGAAGCCGATGGAGTGGACGACGCCGTCGAGGGTGTCGCCGACGTGCTCGCGCAGCCGGTCGGTCAGCGTCGCCAGGTGCTCGGTGTTCGTCACGTCGAGCTCGACGACCGGTGCCTCCTGCGGCAGCCGCTTGGCGATCCGCTGGCACAGCGACAGGGCGCGGCCGAAGTTGGACAGGACGACGGTGGCGCCCTGCTCCTGCGCGATGCGTGCGGTGGCGTAGGCGATCGAGGCCTCGGTGAGGACCCCGGTGACCAGGATCTTCTTGCCCTCGAGGATGCCGCTCATCAGTGCCCCATTCCCAGTCCGCCGTCGACCGGGACGACCGCCCCGGTGATGTAGCCGGCCGCGTCGCTCGCCAGGAAGCGCACCACGCCGGCGATCTCCTCCGCCGAGGCGTACCGCCCCAGCGGCACCTGCCCGAGGATCTCCTGCTGCCGCTTCTCCGGCAGCTGCGCCGTCATGTCGGTCTCGACGAAGCCGGGGGCGACCACGTTGGCGGTGACGCCCCGGCTGCCCAGCTCGCGGGCGATCGACCGCGCGAGCCCGACCAGGCCGGCCTTGGACGCCGCGTAGTTCGTCTGACCCGCCGAGCCCAGCAGGCCGACGACCGAGGAGACGAAGACCATCCGGCCGCTGCGCGCGCGGACCATCTTGGCCGCGGCGCGCTTGGAGACGCGGTAGGCGGCGGTGAGGTTGGCGTCGAGGACGTCGGTGAAGTCCTCCTCCTTCATCCGCATGAGCAGCCCGTCGCGGGTGATGCCGGCGTTGCTCACCAGCACCTCGACCGGCCCCTGGTGCTCCTCGACCTCGGTGAAGGCCCGGTCGACCGCCCCGGCGTCGGTGACGTCGCACTGCACGCCGAACAGGCCCTCGGGGGCGCCGCTGCCACGGTGGGTCACCGCCACGCGGTCGCCCTGCTCGGCGAACGCGCGGGCGATCGCCAGCCCGATCCCGCGGTTCCCGCCGGTCACGAGCACCGATCTCGCCACGTGCCACACCCCCTGCGCCGATCCCTGACGTCCGGCTGTCGAACCTAGTCGGTGGGCGCAGGTCACACCCGGTCACGGGCGGGACCGGCACACGGGGTGCCCTCCGACGTCCCCGGGGGACGGTCCCGGGCGGTGCACCCGTGGACGGCGCCTCCCGTCCCCCACGCCCGGGACGACGTCGGCTGCACGCGTCGGCCCGTGCTCCTAGACTGGGCGGGCTGAACGGGTTCAGCTACCCGACCGCCGATGGCGGATCCCGACCCGTCCCACAGGCGTCCGCGCCCGCACGCCGCCCAGTCCCCCGATCACCGCAGACCGAGGAGCGTCCTTGCCCGAGAACCCCCGACCCGCCGCGCGCGGGGCGTCCGCAGACTGGTGGCGTCAGGCCGTCGTCTACCAGGTGTACCCGCGGAGCTTCCGCGACCTCGACGGCGACGGACTGGGCGACATCCGCGGCGTGACCGAGCGGCTGCCCTACCTGCAGCGGCTGGGCGTGGACGCCGTCTGGCTGAGCCCCTTCTACCCCTCCGCCCTCGCCGACGGCGGCTACGACGTCGACGACTACCGCGACGTCGACCCGAAGCTGGGCACCCTGGCCCACGCCGACGAGATGATCGCCCGGGCGCACGAGCTCGGCCTCAGGGTCGTCGTCGACGTCGTCCCCAACCACACCTCGGACCGGCACGCCTGGTTCCGCGAGGCCCTGGCCGCCCCGCCCGGCTCACCCGCCCGGGACCGCTACGTGTTCCGCGACGGGAAGGGCCCCGACGGCAGCCGGCCCCCGTCGGACTGGATGTCGCACTTCGGCGGCCCCGCGTGGACCCGCGTGCCGGACGGCCAGTGGTACCTGCACCTGTTCGCCCGCGAGCAGCCCGACCTCAACTGGGCGAACCCGGAGGTCCGCGAGGACTTCCTGCACACGCTGCGGTTCTGGTCCGACCGCGGTGTCGACGGGTTCCGGGTCGACGTCGCGCACGGGCTGGCCAAGGACCTCGGCGAGCCGCTGCGCGACTACGGCGGTGTCCACCCCGACCCGATGACCCAGCTGCCGCTGGACGGCAGCCACCCGCTGTTCGACCGCGACGAGGTGCACGAGATCTTCCGCGAGTGGCGGAAGGTGCTCGACGGCTACGACCCGCCGCGGTCGGCGGTGGCCGAGGCGTGGGTGGCGACGAGCCGCCGCGTCCTCTACGCCCGGCCCGACGAGCTCGGGCAGGCGTTCAACTTCGAGCTGATGGTCTCGCCGTGGTCGGCCGAGCAGTTCCGGGTGGAGATCGACGCCGCCCTGTCGGCGGCCGCCGTCTGCGGCGCCTCGGCGACCTGGGTGCTGTCCAACCACGACGTCGTCCGGCACCGGTCGCGGTACGCGCTGCCGGCCGGGACCGACCTCGACGCGTGGCTGCGCAGCGGTGGCACACAGCCCGCTCCGGACGACGAGGTCGGGCTGCGTCGCGCCCGGGCGGCGAGCATGCTGCTCCTCGCCCTCCCCGGCTCCGCCTACCTCTACCAGGGCGAGGAGCTGGGACTCCCGGAGGTGGCCGACCTGCCGGCCGACGTGCTCCAGGACCCGATCTGGGAACGGACGGGGCACGCCCAGAAGGGCCGCGACGGCTGCCGGGTGCCGATCCCCTGGACGCGGGAGGGTGCGTCCTTCGGCTTCGGGGACGGCGGCGCGTGGCT
The DNA here is from genome assembly GCF_002802985.1 of Geodermatophilus chilensis. Taxonomy (GTDB): domain Bacteria; phylum Actinomycetota; class Actinomycetes; order Mycobacteriales; family Geodermatophilaceae; genus Geodermatophilus; species Geodermatophilus chilensis. The sequence continues at coordinate 25,433 of NZ_NVPT01000004.1, forward strand.
GCCGCAGCCGGCGTCGTTCGGCGAGCTGTCCGCGGAGGCCCAGGACGGCACCCCCGGGTCGACGCTGGAGCTCTACCGGGCGGCGCTGCGGCTGCGGCGGGAGCTGCAGGGCGACGAGACGCTGCAGTGGATCGACCACGGGATCCCGGCGACCACCCACGTCCTCCACCTGCGCCGGTCGACCGGCTGGGAGAGCGTCACCAACTTCTCCGACGCCGACGTCGACCTCCCCGCCGGGGAGGTCCTGCTCGCCAGCGGTCCCCTGGGCGAGGGGACCCTGCCCGCCGACACCACGGTCTGGCTGCGCCCGGCCGGCGCCTGACGACGAGCGCCCGTGCCGAGGAGGTGGACACCTCGGCACGGGCGCCGCCCGGGCGCTCCGGCCTCGGTCGCGGATGGCGACCCCGGTCTGCGGGTCGCAGAAGTGGATGCGCTCGGTGTCGACGACGACCTCGCCCTGGTCGCCGGGACGCACCCGGGAGCGCGGCGCGAACGAGGCCACGAACCTGGTCGCCCACGAGGTGTCGGGGCAGACTCGCCCCCGTGAACGGCCGGGTGACCCTTCAGGACGTCGCTGATCGCGCCGGTACGTCACGGACGACGGCCCACTACGTCATGACCGGCCGCGACCAGCAGATGCGCATCTCCGAGGAGGCGCGCTCGCGGGTCCTCCGGGCCGCCGCCGAGCTGCGCTACCGGCCCAACCTCATGGCGCGGGGCCTGCGCACCGCCGTCACCCGGACCATCGCCCTGGTGACCGACTCGATCGCCAGCGAGATCTACGCCGGTGGCCTGGTGTACGGCAGCCTGACCGCGGCGGCGGCTCGCGAGCACCTGCTGTTCGTGGCCGAGAGCGCGCACGACGCGGCGCTGGAGTCCTCGCTGATCGAGGGCCTGCTCGACCGGCGCGTCGACGGCTTCCTGTACGCGACGCTGCACACGCGCGACGTCGAGCTCCCCGAAGCCCTGGCCGGGCAGCGCGTGGTCACCGTCAACTGCCGGGCGACCGACGGGTCGGTGCCGTCGGTGGTCCCGGACGAGGAGGGGGCCGGCCGCTCGGCCGGCCGGGTGCTGCTCGACGCCGGTCACCGGGAGGGGGTCTTCCTCGTGGGCGAGCCGGCGGAGCACCTCTTCGCCGGGCGCGAGCGGCTGCGGGGCCTCGTCGCCGAGCTGGCGGCGGGCGGCACGCAGCTGGCCGGTCGGGTGGACTGCAGCTGGTGGCCGGAGCCGGCCTTCGCCGCCATCTCCGCGTGGCTGGACACCGGGGTGCGGCCGTCGGCGCTCGTGTGCCTCAACGACCGGGTGGCCCTCGGGGCCTACCAGGCCCTCGCCGAGCACGGCCTGCGCGTGCCGGCCGACGTGTCGGTGGTCTCCTTCGACGACAGCGAGCTGGCCTCCTGGCTCCGCCCCTCCCTCACGAGCGTGGCTCTCCCCCACCAGGCGCTCGCCGAGCGCGGGGTCGCGCTGCTGCTCGACGGGCAGCGCGACCCCGTGGAGCACCGGGTGCCGATGCCCCTCCGGCTGCGACCCTCGGTCGCGGCGCCGCGTCCGGCCTGAGCGGGTGTGGTGTGGGCGACCCGGTGGCATAGCGGTGTACGGCTCGGGTAGTGGGCAGCGGATGAGGGCGGCACGTGATAGGGAGTCGGCCCTGCCGAGGACTGGATCCCACAGATGAGCAGCAACAGCACACGCAAGTTCACCAACACGGCGGTCCTGGCCGTCCAGACCGAGGACGCCACCCGGGTGGTCACCTCCGACGACTTCGACGACGCGCTCGAGGCGACCTACCAGCGGGTAGGGCTGCGGCGCGGCCTGCTCGAGCGCCTCGCCGGCATCCGGGAGCGCCGCTGGTGGGCCGACCGCGTCACCTTCGTCGACGGCGCCGCCATGGCCGGCGCCAAGGCGATCAGCGAGAGCGGCGTCGACCCGGCGTCCATCGGGCTGATGGTCAACACCTCGGTGAGCCGCCGGTACCTCGAGCCGTCGACGGCGGTCGCGGTGCACCACGCGCTCGGTCTGCCCCGGTCGTGCCAGAACTTCGACGTGACCAACGCCTGCCTCGGCTTCGTCAACGGCATGGAGCTGGCGGCCGCGATGATCGACTCGGGGATGGTCGACCACGCCCTGGTCGTCAACGGCGAGGACTCCCGGCCGGTGCAGGAGCGCACCGTCGAGCGGCTCAACCGCCCGAACACCGTGTCCAAGGACGTGCTGGCGCAGTTCGCGACCCTGACCCTGGGCTCGGGTGCGGTCGCGATGGTCCTCGGGCGCGCCGACCGGCACCCGGAGGGGCACCGCCTGGTCGGGTCCGCGAGCCGGGCCGGCAGCGAGCACCACGAGCTCTGCCTCGGCGACAACCAGGAGATGCGCACCGACCTGAAGGGCCTCCTGGACGCCGGGCTCGCGCTGTCCGAGGACCTCTGGGCCGACGCCGCGGACGAGTTCGACTGGGCCCGCGGCATGGACCGCTACGTCGTCCACCAGGTCTCCAAGGTGCACACGCAGGCGATGTGCGACCGATTCTCGATCGACCCGGCCCTGGTGCCGACGACGTTCCCGACCCGGGGCAACCTCGGCCCGGCCTCGGTCCCCTTCACGCTGGCCGGCCAGCAGGACTCGCTCGTCGGCGGCGACCGGGTGCTGCTCATGGGGATCGGCTCGGGCCTCAACGCCTCCTGCCTCGAGATCGCCTGGTGAGGGCGGCCGACGCGACGCCCGCCCGGCCGGTGCTCCCGGGGCTGGACCCGGCCTGGTCCCGGCTCCTGACCGTCCCCGACGCCGAGGGCGGCGAGCACTGCTGGCACGTCCTCGACAACGGCGTCGCCGACCCGGTCGGCACGCTGCTGTGCGTCCACGGCAACCCCACCTGGTCCTACCTGTGGCGCCGGCTGCTGGCCGCCGCCCCGCCCGGCTGGCGGGTGGTCGCCCCCGACCAGCTCGGCATGGGCTGGTCCGACCGGCTGACCGGGCCGCGGTCGCTGCAGCAGCGGGTGGCCGACCTCGGCGACCTCACCGCGGCCCTGGGCGTCACCGGCCCGGTGGTCACCGTCGGGCACGACTGGGGCGGGGTCATCTCGCTGGGCTGGGCGCTCGCGCACCGCGACCAGCTGCGGGGCGTCGTCCTGGCCAACACGGCCGTCGCCATGCCCGAGGGCGACCTCGGGCCGGCCCTGATCCGGCTGGCCCACGCGCCCGGCGTGCGGACGGCGGTCACCGTGGGCACCCCGGTGTTCGTCCGGGCGACGACGGCGCTGTCCCGGCCGGCGCTGCCCGCCGACGTCCGGCGCGCCTTCGCCGAGCCCTACCGCTCGCCGGCGCGACGGCGGTCGGTCGGCGACTTCGTCGCGGACATCCCGTTCTCCCCCGGGCACCCGTCCCGCCCGGCGCAGGAGGCGATCGCCGAGGGCATCCGCGCGCTCGACGTCCCGGCGCTGCTGCTGTGGGGCCCGCGCGACCCGGTGTTCGGCGAGCGCTACCTGACCGACCTGCGCAGCCGCCTGCCGCAGGCCCGGCTGCACCGCTACGAGGGCGCCTCGCACCTGCTGCCCGAGGACGCGCCGCAGTACGCCGAGGCCGTGGCCTCGTGGGTGGCCGACCTCGGCACTGGGGACCGCACCCCCGCGCGGCCGGCGGTCCCCGCGGCCGGCCGCCGGCTGTGGTCGGCCCTCGACGAGCGGGCGGACGACGACTCCCCCGCCGTCGTCGAGGTCGGTGGCGCGACGGTCAGCTGGTCGCAGCTGTCCCGGCGGGTGGCCGACCTGGCCGCCGGGCTCGCGGCGAGCGGCGTCCGCCCGGGGCACCGCGTCGCCCTGCTGGTGGAGCCCTCGGTCGACCTCACCGCGACCGTCTACGCCCTGTGGCGGGCCGGGGCCGTCGTCGTCGTCGCCGACAAGGGCCTCGGGCTGGCCGGGATGCGCCGGGCGCTGCGCAGCGCCGCGGTCGACTCCGTCGTCGGCAGCCGGGCGGGCCTGACCGCCGCGCGGCTGATGGGCCTGCCCGGCTCGCGCATCGCCGCGGGCCGGACCGGGCGCGGGCGGGGCGCGGACGCCACGCTCGCCGACCTGGAGGCCCTCGGCCGGTCGGCACCGGCACCCGCCGAGCCGCCGCTGGACGCCGACTGCGCCGTGCTGTTCACCTCGGGGGCGACCGGACCGGCCAAGGGCGTCGTCTACACGCACCGCCAGGCGGCCGCCCAGCTCGAGCTGGTCCGGTCCACCTACGGCCTCACCGCCGACGACCGGTTCGTGGCGGCGTTCGCGCCGTTCGCGATCCTCGGGCCGGCGCTGGGCATCGGGTCGGCGGTGCCCGACGTCGACGTGACCGCGCCCGGCTCGCTGACCGCGGCCGCGCTGGCCGACGCCGCGGCCGCCGTCGACGCGACCGTGGTGTTCGCCTCGCCGGCGGCGCTGCGCCGGGTGGTCGCCACGGCGGCGGACCTCTCCGCGCCGCAGCGCACCGCCCTCGCCCGGGTCCGGCTGCTCATGTCCGCCGGCGCGCCCGTCCCGGCGTCCCTGCTGCGGTCGCTGCAGGCGGTGCTCCCCGCCGCCGACCCGCACACGCCGTACGGGATGACCGAGGTGCTGCCGGTCACCGACACCTCGCTGACCGGCATCGAGGCCGCCGGCAGCGGTGACGGGGTGTGCGTGGGCCGCCCGCTGCCCGGCGTCGACGTGCGGGTCAGCCCGCTGTCCCCCGACGGGCGGGCCGACGGCGAGCTCACCGACCGCCCGGGCGTCCCCGGCGAGGTCTGCGTGCGGGCCGCGCACGTCAAGGACCGCTACGACGCGCTGTGGGCGCTGGAGCGGGCGACGTCCCGCGACGCCGGCTGGCACCGCACCGGCGACGTCGGGCACCTGGACGCGGACGGGCGGCTCTGGATCGAGGGGCGTCTCCAGCACGTCGCCCTCACGGCGTCCGGGCCGGTGACGCCGGTCGGGGTGGAGCAGCGGGTGGAGGCGGTGGACGGCGTGTCGGCCGCCGCGGTGGTCGGCGTGGGGCCCGCCGGGGCGCAGGTCGTCGTGGTGGTCGTCGTGCCGTCGGGACGCCGGGCCCGGCTCGGCGGCCGGGCGGCGCGGCTGCGCCTGGCCGGGACCGAGCTGGCCGACGCCGTCCGGGCGGCCGCCGGCGTCGACGTCGCCGCGGTGCTGGTCACCTCCCGGCTGCCGGTGGACGTCCGGCACCAGTCGAAGGTCGACCGGGGCGAGGTCGCCCGCCGGGCGGCGCGGGTGCTGGCCGGCGCACGGGCCCCGCACCGACCGTGAGGGTGCTGGTCACCGGCGCGAGCGGGATGCTCGGCCGGGCCACGGCCACCGGGCTGCTCGAGCGGGGCGACGAGGTGACGGTGCTGCAGCGCCGTCCCGCCGGCCTGCCGTGCGCGGAGGTGCTGGGGGACGTCGCCGACCCGGACGTCGTCGCGCGCGCCGTCCGGGGGCGGGACGCCGTGCTGCACCTGGCCGCGAAGGTCGACGTCACCGGCCCGTGGGCCGAGTACGCACACGCCAACGTCGCCGGGACCCGCACCGTCCTCGACGCCTGCCGGGCCGCGGGCGTCGGCCGGCTGGTGCACGTCTCCTCCCCGTCGGTGGCGCACGCGGGGACGGCGCTGACCGGGGTCGGTGCCGGACCCGCCGACCCCGCGCGGGCCCGCGGCCGCTACTCGCGCTCCAAGGCCGTGGCCGAGCAGGACGCGCTGGCCGCGGACTCCCCCGCGCTGGCCGTGCTGGCCGTCCGCCCGCACCTGGTGTGGGGCCCGGGCGACACCCAGCTCGTCGGGCGCATCGTCGAGCGGGCGCGGGCCGGTCGGCTGCCGGTGATCGGGTCGGGCGTGGCGCTCATCGACACCACCTACGTCGACAACGCCGCCGCGGCCCTGGTCGCCGCCGTGGACGCGTGCGGACCGGTGCACGGTGAGGCGCTGGTCGTCTCCAACGGGGAGCCGCGCCCGGTCGCCGAGGTGCTCGACCGGCTGTGCCGGGCGGCCGGGGTCCCGGGGCCGCGCGGCCGGGTGCCCTTCGGCGTGGCCTGGGTCGCCGGCGCGGCCGCGGAGGCGGTCTGGGCGGGGACGCGCCGGCGGTCGATCCCCCCGCTCACCCGCTTCCTGGCCGAGCAGCTGGCGACCGCCCACTGGTTCGACCAGCGCCGGACGCGGGCCGCCCTGGGCTGGCGGCCCGAGGTGGGTCTGGACGAGGGGTTCGCCCGCCTGCGCGCCTGGTACCTCGGGGGCGACGCTCCGTCCTCCGCCTGACCGGCCCGCAGCCGCCGGCGGGGGCCGGCCTCGGGTCGGGCTGGAGCTCGATCGTCGGGCCTCAGCGCGGGCGTCCGGACGACGGACCCAGGACGTGCGCGACCGCTCCGCGTGCCCCCAACCGGGCCACCAGCCCGGCCGCGTGCAGGTACGCACGCCGGAAGCGCTCGTCGTCGGCGAGGTCCCCGAAGACGTCGCCGAGCCCCAGGACGGCCGCGGGGTCCTCCCGCCAGTGCCGCAGGAGCGGGGCCATCCGGTCGAGGCGGGCGTCGACCACCGCGATCGGCTCGCCCCGCTCGTCGACGCCCGTGGCGTAGCGGGCCCAGGCGGCCACGGTGAGGACGGCGACGTCGATCGGTCCGCCGCGGCGCAGCTGCTCCCGCACGACGGGCAGAACGAACGTGGCGATGCGCTCGGAGCCCTCGGCGCAGTTCCGGGCCAGGGAGTCGCTGACCGCCGGGTTGGCGAAGCGGTCGAGGAGGACCCGGCGGTAGCCGTCGAGGTCCGTGCCGGGGACCGGGGGCAGCGTGGGGGTGGCCTCCTCGCGCAGGTACCGGTCGACCAGCTCGACGAAGAGCGGGTCGGCCATCACCTCGTCGACCCGGCGGTGGCCGGCGAGGTAGCCGAGGTGGGACAGCACCTGGTGGCCGGCGTTGAGCAGCCGCAGCTTCACCAGCTCGTAGGGGCGCACGTCGGCCACCAGCTGGACGCCCACCTCCTCGAGGGGCGGGCGCGCGTCGCTGAAGGAGTCCTCCAGCACCCACTGCAGGTAGGGCTCGGCCACGACCGGCCACCGGTCCGCGATCCCGGTCTCCTCGGCCAGCCGACGGCGGTCGTCGTCGGTCGTGACGGGCGTGATCCGGTCGACCATCGAGCTGGGGAAGGCGACGTGCGCGGCGATCCAGTCGGCGAGGTCGTCCCCAGTCCGCGCGTCCTGCAGGCGGGCGACCGCCACCAGGGTCTGCCGCGTGAGGGCCCCGTTGTGCTCGACGTTGTCGCAGGAGACCACCGTGAAGGGCGGCGTCCCGTCGTCCCGACGCCGGCGCAGCGCCGCGGTGAGCAGGCCGAACGCCGTGCGCGGACGCTCGGCGGCGAGGTCGGCGCGCAGGGCGTCGTCCAGCCGGAACCGCCCGGTCGACTTGTCGGTGCTGTACCCGCCCTCGGTGACGGTCATGGTCACCAGGTGGGTCGACGGCGCCGCCATGGCGGCCACGACGGCGTCCGGGTCGTCGTCCACCAGCAGCAGGCGCAGCAGCGAGCCGACGACGGCCGGCTCGATCGCCCCGGTCGGGTGCTTGAGCACGAGGGTGTACAGGCCGTCCTGGGAGCGCAGCGCCTCGTGCAGCCCGCGGTCGGCGGCGAGGACCCCCACGCCGGTGATGCCCCAGTCCCCGTGCCCCCGGGCGAGCAGCCGGTCGAAGTAGACGGCCTGGTGCGAGCGGTGGAAGCCGCCGACGCCCAGGTGGACGACGCCGCTCCGGGCCGCGGCACGGTCGTAGGCCGGTCGCTGCACCTGCCCGGGCAGCGCGTCCAGCGTCGACTGACGCAGGGGTGTGACGGTCACGGCCCGCTGACACCCCGGCGCCGTGCCCGCGCAGCCTCGGCCAGCTCGGCCAGCACCACCTCGGTCGTCCCGAGGTCGACGCAGGCGTCGGTGACGCTCACGCCGTACTCCAGCCTCTCGGGGTGCCGGCGGTCGAGGTCCTGCCTCCCGGCGACGAGGTTGCTCTCCACCATCACGCCCCGGATCGCCCACTCGCCGGCGGCGACCTGCCCGGCCAGGTCCCGCACGACGTGGACCTGGCGCCGGTGGTCCTTCTCGCTGTTGCCGTGGGAGGCGTCGACGACGACCACCTCCGGCAGACCGCGCTGCGCCAGCTTCCGCTTGGTCTCGGCGATGTGGGCGGCGGAGTAGTTGGGGCCGTCCTTGTCACCGCGCAGGATGACGTGGCCGGTGTCGTTGCCCGTCGTCGACAGCTGGGCGCTCACGCCGTGGTGGTCGACACCCAGGAACTCGTGCGGAGCGCGCGCGGTCAGCACGGCCGAGATGGCGGCGTCGATGCTGCCCTCCGGGGAGTTCTTGAAGCCGACGACGGAGGAGAAGCCCGACACCCGCTCCCGGGCGGTCTGGTCGGTGACGTTGCGCGCGCCGACGCCGTTGTAGGTGACCAGTCCGTTGACGTACTGCGGGGTGAGCGCGTTCAGCGGCTCGGCCGCCACCGGCACGCCCATGGCCGTGATGCGGCACATGAGCAACCGGGTCGCGACGAGTCCGACGCTGATGTGGCTCGATCCGTCGAGGAACGGGTCGTAGGCGAACCCCTTCCAGTCGACCTCGGTCCTCGGCTTCTCGGTGTACGTCCGCATGAGGATCTCCAGGTCGTCGCCGTGGCGCTCCCGCATCCGGCCGAGGAAGGCGGCGTACTCCAGGGCGGCTTCCGGGTCGTGGATCGAGCACGGGCCGGCGATGACGGCCAGGCGGTCGTCGACACCCGTGACGATGTCGGTCATGGCACGACGCGCGGCCCGCGTCGTCGCGGCGGACGCGGCCGACAGCGGGGCGACGGTGGCGACCGCTGCCGGAGTCACGACGACGCTCAAGCCGGTGATCCGGGCATTCACGAGGTCGGAGAGGTCGACGTCGTTCGCTCGTTCGACGCCCAATCGCTGCTGGACGTCGGGCAGGAGTTCCGCGAGCGCAGCATCGATCTGGCCGTTCACCCGGGTCTGGACGTCGAGCAGGTGGTCGGCGATCCGCGTCGCGACATCCAGGATCCGGTCAGCCGGAATGGGGAGCTCCTCCGTCGTCACAATGCTCACGTCCTCGATGGGCGCTCGGGCGGCTCTGGCCCGGAACAGGATCGCTCTCGACTTTGCGGGCCGCAGGGACCTGATCCCTGCGGCCCTCGTAGCCGCCGTCGGCAAGCCAACCACAGGCAGTCCCACGGGCAGGTCGCGGAGCGGCGTGGAGCCCGGCCTGGCCTCACGGTCATGCGTGCTGTGCAGATCACCCGCTTCGGCGGCCGCGACGTGCTCGGACTTCGTCGACATCCCGCAGCCGGAGGCCAGGCCGGGGCAGAAGCTCCACGACGTCCCGACGGCGGGGCTCAACTACGCCGACACGCTTCCCGCATGCGGGCGGCGACCACACAGGAACGGCGGGGTTCCCTCCCGCCGTCCGCACTGAGCAGCGATTCGAGCACCCTCAGCTGCCGCTCGGGAACGGCTTCTTCGACGCGAACGTTCCTGGACACCCTCGTCAGCGCGTCGTCACGAGCCCGTGCGTGCCGCGACAGGTCAGATCTTGACTGGTTCAAGGACAACCGTGAAGCTGAACCCGTGCCGGACGCCGCAGACCTCGAGCGCGCACTCCGCGCGGTGGGTCTGCGGGTCACCCGCCCGCGACTGGCGGTGCTGGACGCCGTCCACGCGAACCCGCACGTCGACACGGAGGCGCTGATCGGCGCCGCCCGCGCACGCCTGGGCGCGGTGTCGCACCAGGCGGTGTACGACGTGCTGCAGGTCCTGACCGACCGGGGCCTGGTGCGGCGCATCCAGCCGCAGGGCTCGGTGGCACGCTACGAGGCGCGGGTCGGCGACAACCACCACCACCTGGTCTGCCGATCCTGCGGTGCCATCAGCGACGTCGACTGCGCCACCGGCGAGCCTCCCTGCCTCTCCCCCGCGGGCGGTGAGGGCTTCGTCGTCGACGAGGCCGAGGTCATCTACTGGGGTCGGTGCCGGTCGTGCGCGGCGGGTCGGGCCACCTCTTCGAACGCCGACCGTTCCCCACCACAGAGAGGTGCCCCGTGAGCGAGTACGACCAAAAAGAGCTCGACAAGGCCCGGACCCAGAGCACCAGCGAGAGCGAGAACCCGGCGATCCCCTCGCCGACCGCGGCCACCGACCAGCGCCCCCGTGGCAACAGGGACTGGTGGCCCAACCAGGTCGACCTGTCGGTGCTGAACAAGCCCTCGAGGGACTCCGACCCGCTCGGTGAGGACTTCGACTACCGAGCCGAGTTCGCCAAGCTCGACGTCGAGGAGCTCAAGCGCGACGTCGTCCAGGTGATGCGCACCTCGCAGGACTGGTGGCCGGCCGACTGGGGTCACTACGGGCCCCTGTTCATCCGCATGTCCTGGCACGCGGCCGGCACCTACCGGATCGCCGACGGCCGCGGTGGCGGTGGCGACGGCGCGCAGCGCTTCGCCCCGCTCAACAGCTGGCCGGACAACGCCAACCTGGACAAGGCCCGCCGCCTGCTGCTGCCGATCAAGCAGAAGTACGGCCGCAAGATCTCCTGGGCCGACCTGCTCGTGCTCGCCGGCAACGTCGCGCACGACGACATGGGTCTGAAGACCTTCGGCTTCGCCTTCGGCCGCGAGGACGTCTGGCAGCCCGAGGAGGTCTTCTGGGGCCCGGAGGACACCTGGCTCGGTGACGAGCGGTACAGCGGGGACACCCCCCTCGATCTCGAGGAGGGCCACCTCGCGGCGGTCACCATGGGCCTGATCTACGTCAACCCGGAGGGCCCGCAGGGCCGGCCCGACCCGCTCGCCTCGGCCCACGACATCCGCGTGACCTTCAGCCGGATGGGGATGAACGACGAGGAGACCGTCGCGCTGATCGCCGGCGGGCACACGTTCGGCAAGACGCACGGCGCCGGCAACCCCGAGCTCGTCGGTCCGGAGCCGGAGGGGTGCCCGGTGCACGGCAACGGCCTCGGGTGGATCAGCCAGCACGGCACGGGCAAGGGCGCCGACACGATCACCAGCGGTCTCGAGGGCGCCTGGACGCCGACGCCGACGACGTGGGACAACACCTACTTCCAGATGCTCTTCAGCTACGAGTGGGAGCTCACCCAGAGCCCCGCCGGCGCGAAGCAGTGGAAGCCGAAGAACCCCGAAGCGCAGGAGCTCGTCCCCGACGCGCACATCGAGGGCAAGAAGAACCCGCCGATGATGGCGACGACCGACCTGGCGCTCATGGCCGACCCCGGCTTCCGGCAGATCTCCGAGCGGTTCTACAACGACCCGGAGTACTTCGCCGACCAGTACGCCCGCGCCTGGTTCAAGCTGCTGCACCGTGACATGGGCCCGAAGAGCCGCTACCTCGGCCCGGACGTGCCGGACGAGGAGCTCATCTGGCAGGACCCGGTCCCGGCGGTCGACCACGAGCTGGTCGGCGAGGCCGAGATCTCCGACCTCAAGCAGCGTCTGCTCTCCTCCGGGCTGACCGTCCCCCAGCTCGTGCACACGGCGTGGTCGGCCGCCGCGTCGTTCCGAGGCACCGACGAGCGCGGCGGGGCCAACGGCGCGCGGCTGCGGCTCGAACCGCAGATCGGCTGGGCGGTCAACGAGGGTGTCCGGGACGTCCTGCCCGTGCTCGAGCAGGTGAAGAGCGAGTTCGAGTCGCAGACCGGGAAGAAGGTGTCGCTCGCCGACCTCATCGTCCTGGGCGGCACGGCGGCGGTGGAGAAGGCCGCGGCCGACGCCGGCGTGCAGGTGACCGTGCCCTTCACGCCCGGCCGCACCGACGCCTCGCAGGAGCAGACCGACGTCGAGAACTTCCGCTGGCTCGAGCCGCGGGCCGACGGCTTCCGCAACTGGATCGCGCCGGGCAGCAAGCTCGCCCCCGAGACGCTGCTGGTCGACCGCGCCTACATGCTCGAGCTGACCGCCCGGGAGATGACGGTCCTGCTCGGCGGGCTCCGGGTGCTCGGCGCCAACACCGGCGGCGTGACGCACGGCGTCTTCACCGACCGGCCCGGCGTGCTGTCGCAGGACTTCTTCCGCAATCTGCTCGACCTGGGCATCTCGTGGCGCACCTCGGTCGAGACCGAGGATGTCTACGAGGGCCTGGACGCCGACGGGAACGTCGTCCGCACCGCGACCGCGGCCGACCTCGTGTTCAACTCGAACTCGATCCTCCGCGGCATCGTCGAGGTGTACTCCTCCGACGACGCCCAGGAGAAGTTCGTGCGGGACTTCGCGGACGCCTGGGTGAAGGTCATGGAGCTCGACCGCTTCGACCTGCGGTAGGCAGGGCCTGTCCGGATGCCCCGGCCCGGACCGCGCGGGCCGGGGCATCCGCTCGCCGGGCGGGGCCATTCAGCGCATCAGCGGCACGGGCGGGGACATACGGACCGCGACGTGCCGGTGGCTCCGGGGTGGGACGTCCTCCATCGGCCCCCACTGTCGGGACCGGACACCCCGGTGACGGTCGGCGCGGTCGGTCGCCCGGCTCCCTGATCGCGCTCCGCGGGCGAAGTCCTAGCCTCCACTGCATGCGCGCTGTGCAGATCACCCGCTTCGGCGGCCCCGAGGTCCTCGACGTCGTCGACATCCCCGAGCCGGAGGTCGGTCCGGGCCAGAAGGTCTACGACGTCTCGACAGCAGGGATCAACTTCGCCGACACGCACCAGATCGAGAACAGCTACCTCGCCGCCCAGCAGCTGCCGCTGGTGCCCGGCGCGGAGTTCGTGGGGACGCCGACCGGCGGCGGGCCGCGGGTGGTCGGCCTGCTCGACGGCGGCGGCTACGCGGAGAAGGTCGTCGCGCACCCGCGGCTGACCTGGCAGGTGCCCGACGGCGTTCTCGACGAGCAGGCGTTGGCCGTCGTCCTGCAGGGCTCGACCGCCTACCACCTGCTGCGCACCAGCGCGCACCTGGCCGCCGGGGAGACCGTCGTCGTGATCGCCGGGGCCGGCGGTGTCGGGTCGCTGGCCGTGCAGCTGGCCCGCCGCTGGGGTGCCGGCCGGGTGATCGCCACCGCGTCCAGCCCGGAGAAGCGGGCGCTCACCGAGGAGCTCGGCGCCGACGCCTCCGTCGACCCGGCCCTGGCCGACGACGACCCCAAGGCCTTCACCGCTGCGCTGCGCGAGGCCAACGGCGGCCGGCCGGTGGACGTCGTCCTGGAGATGACCGGCGGGAACGTCTTCGCCGGCTCGCTGGCCGCGCTGGCTCCGTTCGGCCGGGCGGTCACCTACGGGATGGCCGCCCGCCAGGAGACCGCCGCCGTCCCGCCGGGGATGCTGCTGCAGAAGAGCCGCGCGGTCGTCGGCTTCTGGCTGGCGCACTGCATGGCCCGGCCCGCGATGCTCGACGACGCCATGACCGAGCTGCTGGCCCTGGTGGCCGACGGCGCGCTGCGCCCCGTCGTCGGCGGCCGCTATCCGCTGTCCGCCGTCCGCGAGGCGCACCAGGACCTGCTCGCCCGCCGCACCACCGGCAAGCTCGTCCTCGACCCCAGCCGTTGAGCGCCGCCGGCGGCGGTCCCCGCGGGGACCGCCGCCGGAGCGGCGATTTCCGCGGAAATCGCCGCTCCTCCGGGCCCGCTACAGCAGGCGGTTGGTCCAGAGCAGGCTGAGGACGACGCCGAGCAGCGCGAACAGCACCCCGCCGCGGACGAACCAGTAGCTGACGTCGCGCGGCTCGGTCGTGTAGCCGATCTGGCTGCCGAGGTCCTGGTAGACCTGCTCGAGCTCGGCGGCGCTGGCGGCCTCGCTGTAGCTGCCACCGGTCTGGTCGGCGATGTCCTCGAGCGTCGCGCGGTCCACCGGCACGGGCACCCGCTCGCCGTCGAGGTCCAGGGTGCCGTAGTCGGTGCCGAAGGCGATCGTGGAGACCGGGATGCCGGCGTCCAGCGCGGCGTCGATGGCCTGGGTGTCGGGGCGGCCCACGGTGTTGTAGCCGTCCGAGAGCAGCACGATCCGCGCCGGCGGCACCTCCTCGCCGTCGGCGTCCAGCGACGCCTGGAAGTTCTCGATCGCCGTCAGGGAGGTGAACACCGCCTCGCCGATCGCGGTCGACTCGGCCAGCTCCAGGTTGTCGATCGCGGTGCGCACCTGGCCGCGGTCGGTCGTCGGGGTGACCACCGTGGTGGCGGTGCCGGCGAAGGACACCAGCCCCAGGTTGATCCGCTCGGGCAGCACGTCGACGAACTCCTTGGCCGCCACCTGCATCGCCTCGAAGCGGCTGGGCTCGATGTCGGTCGCCTGCATCGACAGCGAGACGTCGACGGCCATGACCACCGTCGCCCGCTCCCGCGGCACCCGCACCTCGGTGCTGGGCATCGCCAGGGACACGATCAGCGCGGCCAGCCCGAGCGCGACCAGCCCGAAGGCCAGGTGCCGCCGCCAGCCGGGGCGCTTGGGCACCAGCGTGCCCAGCAGCGCGACGTTGGTGAAGCGCGCGGCGTAGGCCTTGCGGCGCAGCTGCAGCACCACGTACAGCGCCACCAGCGCGACCACGGCCAGCAGGCCGAGCAGCCACCACGGGGCCTGGAAGCTCATCGGGACGCTCCTCCGCTGCCGGCGCGCCGGCGGTCGCAACGGCTCATCGGGATCGGTGCGGTCATCGGGACGCGCCCCCGGAGCCCGCTCGTCGCCGGTCCGCGACGTACCGGACGACGTCCATCAGCCAGTCGCGGTCCGTGCGTAGCTGCAGGTGCCCGGCGCCGGCGCGGCGCAGCGCCGCGGCGATCGCCCGCCGTTGGGCCGCCGCGCCCTCGGCGAACCGGGCCCGGAACCCGGCGTCGCCGGTGGGCACCTCGAGGGTCTGCCCGCTCTCCGGGTCGACGACGGTGAGCAGGCCGACGTCGGGCAGCTCGAGCTCGCGTGGGTCGACCACCTCGATGGCCAGCAGCTCGTGCCGCGCGGCGAGGCCGCGCAGCGGGCGCTCCCAGTCCGGCGCACCCTGCGCGTCGGACCCCAGGAAGTCCGAGACGACGACCACCAGGCCGCGGCGGCGCGGCGGACGGCGCAGCGACTCCAGCGCGGCGGCGAGGTCGCCCCGCCGTCCACCGGCGGCCCGCGGCGTCGCGACGACGGCGCGCAGCAGCCGGTCGGCGGCCAGCCGGCCGGCCGTGGCCGGGTACCGGTCCACCCGCTCGCCGGTGGTGACGACGGCGCCCAGCCGGTTGCCGCCGTGGACGGTGAGGTGGCTGACCGCGGCCAGCCCGGCGATCGCCAGGTCCCGCTTGGTGCAGGTGGCGGTGCCGAAGTCCAGGCTGGCCGAGAGGTCGACCACCGCCCAGGTCTCCAGCTCGCGGTCGGCGATCGTCTCGCGGACGTGCGGCACCTGGGTGCGCGCGGTCACCGGCCAGTCCATCCGCCGGACGTCGTCCCCCGGGTGGTAGGTGCGCGAGTCGCCGGCCTCGGTGCCCGAGCCGGGCACCAGGCCCAGGTGGTCGCCCTGCAGCAGCCCGTCGAGCCGGCGCCGGACGGTCAGCTCCAGTCGCTGCAGCAGGACGTCGGCCGGGCCCTCGGCGAAGTGCGGGGGCGCCCCGCCGGAGCCGGGCGCGTGGGCGTGGTCCCCTGCCCCCGGGTCGATGCCGGAACCCGGGGTGGGCGGAGGGCCGGCCTGTTCCGGGGCCGCGGCGCCGCCGGACCGGCGACGCAGGATCACGCCGGCGAGGACCCGCGGTCGGCGCCGTTGGCGGAGGCGTCCGGGCGGCCCTGCGGGGCCGGGCCCGGCTGCCCCTGACCCGGCTGCCCCCCGGCCGGCTGGCCCTGGGGAGCGCCGAAGGGCGCGGACGGCGGCACGGGACCGGGCTGGCCCGAGCCGTTGTAGGGCTGACCCGGCGGGCCGTACTGCGGTCCGGGCGGACCGAACTGCGGCGCACCGAACGGCGGCGCGGTCGGCACCGAAGGGCCGCCGGGGCTGCCCGGGCCGAAGCCGCCCGAGCGCTGGCGCGGAGCCACCTGCGGCAGCGGCACGGTCTGCAGGATCCGCTTGACCACGTGGTCGGCCGGCACGCCGTCGGCCAGCGCGTCGTAGGAGAGCACCAGCCGGTGGCGCAGCACGTCGGCGGTGACGTCGAGGACGTCCTGCGGCAGCACGTAGTCGCGGCCGCGGACCAGCGCCAGCGCGCGGCTGGCGGCGATCAGCCCGAGGGAGGCACGCGGGCTGGCGCCGTAGGAGACCCACTGCGCGACGTCGTCCATGCCGTGCTCGCGCGGCGCGCGGGTGGCGACCACCAGCCGGACGACGTAGTCGACCAGGGCGTGGTGCACGAACACCTGGGAGGCGGTGCGCTGCATGCGGACGAGGTCCTCGGGGCCGAGGACGGTTTCGGGCACCGGCGGCGTCGCGCCCATCCGGTAGATGATCTCGCGCTCCTCCTCCGGGCTCGGGTAGTCGACGAGCACCTTCATGAGGAAGCGGTCGCGCTGGGCCTCGGGCAGCGGGTAGACGCCCTCGGACTCGATCGGGTTCTGGGTGGCGAGCACGAGGAACGGGTCGGGCAGCGGGTGGGTGACCCCGCCGATCGACACCTGGCGCTCGGCCATGACCTCCAGCAGCGCCGACTGCACCTTGGCCGGCGCGCGGTTGATCTCGTCGGTGAGCACGAAGTTGGCGAACACCGGGCCCAGCTCGGTGTCGAAGGCGTCCTGCCCGGCCTTGTAGATCCGGGTGCCGATGATGTCGGCCGGCACCAGGTCGGGGGTGAACTGCAGGCGGGCGAAGCGGCCGCCGACGACGGTGGCCAGCGTCTCGACGGCGAGGGTCTTGGCCACGCCGGGGACGCCCTCGAGCAGCACGTGCCCGCGGGCCAGCAGCGAGACGAGCATCCGCTCGACCAGCCGGTCCTGGCCGACGATCACCCGCTTGATCTCGAACAGCACCCGCTCCAGGTGGGCGGCGTCGACCGACGGCGGGACCGGCTGCCCGGCGGACTGCTCGAGCGAGGTGCTGGCGGCGCTGCTCACGGAACTCCCTGATCGTGCCGGTCCACGGCCCCGCGTCCGACTGACGTCGCGGGGTCGGCGACGGACGGCGTGCCCGTCCCCGCCAGTGTCCTACACGTTCCTGGGCATCAGCCGGGCGCGCACGCGGGTGAGCCAACCGGACACCCATGGTGACCGACGCCCCCAGTGCGTACGCCGCGTGCACACCACTGCCCGCAGCCAGCGCTGACTGCTAGCCTCGGTGCTGCGTCGGGCAGCTCCCCCCGTGGCTGCCCGACGCCCCATCTCTCGGCTCCGTCCCGGGTCCCGCCCTGAGCCTGCGAAGGGTGGGGAGGACGGGGTCCTTTCAGGCGGTCGGCCGGACGGCGCCGTAGTAGTCGCTGCCGAACCACATGGCCGAGATGCGCACGACGTCCCCGCTCTGCGGCGCCTGGACGACCTGCCCGCCGCCGATGTAGAGCGCCACGTGGTAGATCGACGTGTAGTCCGCGGTCTCGCCCCAGAACACCAGGTCGCCGGGCTGCAGGTCGTCGGCGGCGACCGTCTGGTCGCGGAAGCGCCAGTACTGCTCGCGGCTGGTGCCGCCGATCCGGATGCCCGCCTGCGCGTAGGCGTACTCGGTCAGGCCCGAACAGTCGAACCCGAAGACGTCGGTGTCCGGCGGGATGCCCCACGTCGGGCCGGTGGCGTTGCCGCCGCCCCAGCTGTAGGGCAGCCCGCGCTGGCTCTTCGCCGCCGCGATCGCCCGGTCCACCGCCGACCCCGTCGGCTCGCCGGCCGTGGTGTCCACGGGGGTCGGCGACCCGCCGCCGGAGGACGACGAGCCCGAGGACGAGCCGGAGGAGGACGACGACCCGGAGGACGACGTGCCCCGCGTCGAGGACCCGGCCGACGAGGAGACCGACGGCGTGCGCGGCGCCGGCGGGCGCGCCTGCGCCGCAGCGGCCGCGGCCTCGGCGGCAGCGGCCGCGGCGGCCGCCCCCTGGGCGCCGTAGAGGACCTCCTGCGCCTCGGCGAGCTCGGCCTCCAGCGCCTCGCGCCGGTCGGCGAGCGCGGCGGCCTGGGCGCGCGCCGAGAGCTCCTGCTCCTGGGCGCTGGCCAGGGCGACCGCAGCGGCGTCCTCGGCCTGGTCGGCGGCCTGCACCGCGGTCCGCGCGGCGTCGTCTGCGGCGGCGGCCTGCTGCTCGAGGACGGTCAGCTCGGCGACGACGTCCACCCGGTGGTCGCCCGCGGCCTCGAGCAGCGCGGCGCGCTCCACCAGCTGGGCCGGGCCCTCGGCGGTGACCAGCGCGGCCGCACCCGGGCTCGTGCTGCCCTGCATGTAGCTCAACCGCGCGAAGGCGACCACCTGGTCGCGGCCGCGCCCCAGCTCGGCGGCGGCCCGCTCGGCGGCCGCGGCGGCGGCCTCGGCCGCGACGCGCGCCTCCTCCTGGGCGGCCAGTTGGACCTCGTACTCCTGCAGCGCGATCTGCGCGCCCCGGCGGGCGGCGTCCACCCGCTCCTGGGCCTGCGCGAGCTGCGCGCCGATCTCGCCGACGCGGGCAGCCGCGGCGTCGCGCTCGGCCTGCGCCTCGGCGACCTCGGCGTCCCCCGGGGCTGCCACCGCCGTCCCCGGCACCAGGCCGGCCAGGACCAGCGCGGTGACCGCCGTCCCGGCTGCGCGCACCAGCCACCCGGAGCGCCTCGGATGGCTCCCCTGCACGTTCGTCCTGCCCACGTCCGACCTTCCTCACGACCTCGTCGACCGGCGCCCGGAGGCGCACTCCGGTGCCGGAACGACAAGATCAAGGAAGGGGTTGAGCGGGCACTCCCCACTTGGGGGGAGGCCGCCGCCGGAAACGGGGTGTCAGGCAGGGTGCCTGCGTGGCCGGGTCCCGCCCTGAGTCTGCGAAGGGCGGGGAGGACTGCGGCCCCGTCCCGGGTCCCACCCTGAGCCTGCGAAGGGTGGGGAGGACGGGGTCCTTTTCAGTTCACCTGGCGGTCGGAGTCGGACCAGAAGCCCTCGCGCAGCTTGAACTTCTGGATCTTGCCGGTCGCGGTGCGGGCCAGCTCGTCGCGGAACTCCACCCGCTTGGGGATCTTGTACCCGGCGATCCGGCCGCGGCAGTGGGCGACGATCTCCTCCTCGGTGACCTGCTGACCCTCGGCGACGACGACCACCGCGGTCACCATCTCGCCCCACTTCTCGTCGGGGACGCCGATGACCGCGACCTCGGCCACCGCCGGATGGCTGAAGACGACGTCCTCGACCTCGATCGAGGAGACGTTCTCGCCGCCGGTGATGATCACGTCCTTCTTGCGGTCGGAGATCGTCAGGTAGCCGCCGTCATCGATCGAGCCGCCGTCGCCGGTGTGGAACCAGCCGCCCTCCAGAGCCTCGGCCGAGGCGTCGGGGTTGGTCCAGTAGCCGGCCAGCACCGTGTTGCCCCGGGCCAGCACCTCACCGCTCTCGCTCGTGGTCAGGCGGGTGCCCAGTGCCGGCACCCCGGCGCGGGACAGCCGCTTGGCGCGCTCCTCGGGATCGAGGTCGTCGTACTCGGCCCGCGGCCGGTTGACGGTGAGCAGCGGCGCGGTCTCGGTGAGGCCGTAGATCTGGTTGAACTCCCAGCCGAGCTCGGCCTCGACCCGCGCGATCGTCTTCGAGGGCGGCGGGGCGCCGGCGACGATGATCCGCACCCGGTCGCGCCCGGGGATCTCGCCGTCCCACTCGGCTGCGGCGTCCAGGACGGCGTTCCATACCGCCGGCGCGCCGGCCATGACGGTCACCCCGTGCTGCTCGACCCGCCGCAGGATCTCCGCGCCGTCGATCTTGCGGATCACCACCTGGCGGGCGCCGACGCCGGCGGCGCTGTAGGCCAGGCCCCAGCCGTTGCAGTGGAACATCGGCAGCGTGTGCATGTAGACGTCGCGGTCGCTGAACTGCATGTGCATGGCGAAGGTGACCGCGTTGACCCACTCGTTGCGGTGGGTCATCTGCACGCCCTTGGGCCGGGCCGTCGTGCCGCTGGTGTAATTGATCGTGGCGGTGGCGTCCTCGTCGGGCTCGGACCACGGCACCGGCTCGGTGTCGTAGCGCAGCAGCTGCTCGTACTCCTCGCCGGTGGTGAACCGGTGCTCGGCCTCCACACCCTTGAGCGAGGCCTCCAGCTCCGGGTCGACGAACAGCACCCGCGCGCCGCTGTGCCCGACGATGTAGCTCACCTCGTCGGGCTGCAGCCGGAAGTTCACCGGGACGACGACCCGTCCGGACGACGGCAGCGCCAGCAGGCACTCCAGCAGCCGGCCGGCGTTGTGGCTGACGACGGCGATCCGCTCGCCCTCCCCCACACCCAGCGCGTCGAGCCCGGCCTGCAGCGCGCGACCGCGGCGGGCGACCTCCCGGTAGGTGACCTCGCCCAGCGACGGTGCGGGCTGGTTTGGCTCGTCCACGATGCCGACGCGGTCGCCGTAGACCAGCTCCGCCCGGTCGAGGAAGTCTCGGGTGGTCAAGGGCACGCGCATGGGGAGCTCCCGGGTCCTCGGGCCGACCAGCGGTCGGCCACCGCTCGACGTGGTGACCGTCACGCTAGCGGCCGATCCCGGCCCGGTGCTCCCCGGATCAGCTGAGCAGTGCGACCAGTGCGGCGGCGGTCCCCGCCGTGCCCGCGACCGCGCGCCCGGTGTCGACCCGCAGCAGCCGGCGGTGCGCGGCGTCGTCCCACCCCTCCCCCAGCCGGCGGTGCAGCGGGACGGCGCCGAGCGCGGTGGCCGCCAGCACGAGGGCCAGACAGGCCGCGCCGGCCAGCACCGCGGGCAGCGCCCCCTCGGTCCGGTCGGCGAGCAGCCACAGCGTCGTGACCCCCTGCCCCCCGAACAGCGGGCCCACGACCCAGGTGATCCGCTGCTGGTGGCGGCGCTCGTAGGCCGGGAAGGCCACCGCCGGGACGAGCGCGAACTGCGGGTAGACCAGCGCGCGCACCGTCCACTGGAAGCCGGCGTAGGCGGCGGTCAGCGCCAGGTGGACGGCCAGCAGCGTCACCGGGCCAGCAGCCGGGGCAGCGACGTACCGATCGGCTCGCGGACGACGAGGTCGGCGAAGGTGTCGTAGGGGGTGGGCTGGGCGTTGACGACGACCACCCGGGCGCCGGCCTGCGCGGCCAGGTCGGTCAGCCCGGCCGCGGGGTGCACGGTCAGCGAGGTGCCGACGGCCACGAAGACGTCGCAGTCGGTCGTCGCCTCCGCGGCGGCCTCGACCACCGCCAGGTCGAGGGCCTGGCCGAAGCTGACCGTCGCCGACTTGAGGATGCCGCCGCACAGCCGGCAGGCGGGGTCGGGCTCCCCGGCGTCGACGCGGGCCAGCGCCTCGGCCATCGTCGTCCGGTCGCCGCAGGCCAGGCACTCGACGGCGTGCACCGTGCCGTGCAGCTCCACCACCAGCTCCGGGGACGACCCGGCCGCCTGGTGCAACCCGTCGACGTTCTGGGTGAGCAACGCCCGCAGCCGCCCCTGCCGCTCCAGGTCGACCAGCGCCCGGTGCCCGGCGTTGGGGGCGACGTCGCCGGCCTGCGTGTCCCGCCGCATCAGCCAGGCACGACGGCGGATGTCGGGATCGGCCACGTAGTACGACAGCGTCACCAGCTTCTCGGCGTCCGGGTCCCTCGTCCACACGCCGTTCGGCCCGCGGTAGTCCGGGATGCCGCTGTCGGTGGAGATACCCGCACCGGTGAGGACGGTGATCCGCCGGGCACCGGTCAACCAGCCGGGCAGCGGCTCGTGAACGGTCACGGGAGGGCCGGCACGGCGGGCATCAGCGCACCAGCGCGGTGAGGACCGGCACCGCCTCGTCCCGGAAGGCCGGGGTCACCTGCCCCTCCTCGCGGACCAGCGCGAGCAGCGCGGACGCCTCGTTGCCCTGGGGGAAGACCGGCAGCTCGGCGACCGCGCGCAGGGACACCAGCACCCGGTCCCCGGCGGGGCCGGCGCTCCCCGGGTCCTGCTCGACGTCGGCGAGGAGGTCCTGCAGGGCCCGGTAGGCGGCCGGGTCGGCCAGCCGCTGCAGCGTGGGCAGCGCGGTCCTGGCGAACCCCTCGGTGACCTCGCCGTCCGCGACGGCCTCCGTCACCCGCCGCGCCAGGGCGTCGGCCGCCTCGGCCGTCTCGTCCGCGGGCACCTCGTGGTCGAGGGCGAAGAGGGCGTCGAACAGCTCGGGGCCGGCCGGGCCGATCGCGGGCGGGTCCTCGTCGACCAGCTGCACGACGTCGATCAGCCGCGCGGGCGCGGCCACGGCGTCGAGAACCTGCTGGACCTGCCGCGCCACGTCGGCGTCGAGCTCTCCCGCCTCGGCCGCCGTCCCGGCGGAGTCGTTCGTCACGACCGCGGCCAGGCGCCGCGGATGCCCGTCGAGCCGCGCCACCTCGCGCAGGTCCTCCAGCAGCTGCTCCCCGCCCGGCCCCACGGCGTCGGGGTCGGTGGCGACCCGGTCCTCGAGCGCGCCGATCGTCGCCTCCAACTGCTCGTCCGGGGTGTCGGCGGAGTCCGGCAGCGGCAGCGCACCAGACGTGTCCGGCGACGGCGCGGGATCCGCGGCACCGGAGTCCGCACCGCCGGTCTGCGTCGCGGCACCGGAGTCCGCACCGCCGGCCTGCGTCGCGGCACCCGAGTCCGCACCGCCGGTCTGCGTCGCGGCACCGCCACCGGGCAGCGCCCCCCCGCCGGCGCGGAGCAGGAGGACGAGTGCCACCCCGAGCACGGCCGTGACCAGCAGCCCGGCCCACACCAGCGGCGCGACCCGGCGGCGCCTCGACGGCTGCGTCCCGCTCGGGGCGGCGGGAGCTGCCGCGGCCGGATGGCGGCGGGCACCGGACGGCGGCGGGACCGGCGGCGGACCGACCGGGACGGCGTCCGCGCCCTGCCCCACCTGGAGCACGGCCGTGCGGGCGGACCCGTCGGGGTTCACCGCTCCCGGCACCGCGGGGGCCGGCCGGGTGTCGCCGTCGGCCGGCGCAGCGGCGATCTCGCGCAGCGCCGTCTCCGCCTGGTCGGCGGTGTAGCGCCGGGCGGGGTCGCGCTCCAGCAGGCCCTCGAGCACCGGCCGGAGGATGCCGGCGCGGACGTACGGCGCGTGCTCGCCGACCATCACCAGGGCGAGTGTCGTCATCGGGTCGCCGCCGTCGTAGGCCGGCCGGCCCTCCACCGCGGTGAACAGCGTGGCGCCCAGCCCCCAGAGGTCCGACGGCGGATCCGGCGTGTCACCCCGGGCGCGCTCCGGCGCGATGTAGGCCGGGGAGCCGATCAGCAGGCCGGTCGAGGTCAGGCTCGGGTTCCCGGGCACGGACGCGATGCCGAAGTCGGTGAGGAGGACCCGGCCGGGCGCTCCGCCCCGCGGCCGGCCCACCAGCACGTTGGAGGGCTTCACGTCCCGGTGCACGATGCCCTGCGCGTGCGCCGCCCGGAGGGCGCCGAGCACGACGAGACCCACCTGGGCCGCACCCTGCGGCGACAGCGGCCCGTCCTGCTCGACGACCTCGGTCAGGCTCCGGGCCTCGACGTACTGCATCACGAGGTAGGTGGCCGCCCCCTCCTCGACGACGTCGTGGACGGTGACGGTGTCGGGGTGGTCGAGCTGAGCGGCGGCTCGGGCCTCCCGCCGCATGCGCTCGCGCAGCACCTCGCGGTCGGCGGCCGACGCCCCGACCGGGACGGTCAGCTCCTTGACGGCGACCTGACGCCCGAGGAGGACGTCCTGCCCCCGCCAGACCGTGCCCATGCCGCCCGTGCCCAGCCGCTCGTGCAGCTCGTACCGGCCGGCGACGACACGTCGGTCCCTGTCCGAGCCGCCGTCGACCTGGAGGCTCGGGCCGAGGGACACCTAGCGACGTTACCCCGCCTCCCGCGGCGAAAAAACCCCGCGCCCTGGCCGGCGGCGGGGTCCGACCGGCGCTCTCCGGGCCGGCAAGGGTCGCCTCACTCCCCCAGGCGGCCGGGCTCCTGAAATGATGCGGGGTGGACAGCAGCGTGACGGACCAGCTGAGGGGTGGGCGCAGAAGTGGCAGCCAGCAAGGACAGCTTCGGGGCCCGGGCGACGCTCAGCGTCGACGGCACCGATTACGACATCTACCGACTCGACGCGGTGGAGGGCTCCGAGAAGCTGCCCTTCAGCCTCAAGGTCCTCCTGGAGAACCTGCTCCGGACCGAGGACGGCGCGAACATCACCGCCGACCACATCCGCGCACTGGCGAACTGGGACCCGAACGCGGAGCCCGACCAGGAGATCCAGTTCACCCCGGCCCGCGTGGTCATGCAGGACTTCACCGGTGTCCCCTGCATCGTCGACCTGGCCACCATGCGCGAGGCCATGGCCGAGATCGGCGGCGATCCCCAGAAGATCAACCCGCTGGCCCCCGCCGAGCTGGTCATCGACCACTCGGTCATCGCCGACGTCTTCGGCACGCCGGAATCCTTCGAGCGCAACGTCGAGATCGAGTACGAGCGCAACGGCGAGCGCTACCAGTTCCTGCGGTGGGGCCAGGGCGCCTTCAGTGACTTCAAGGTCGTCCCGCCGGGCACCGGCATCGTGCACCAGGTCAACATCGAGCACCTGGCCCGCGTGGTCTTCCCGCGCCCCGAGGGCGACCGCGTCGTGGCCTACCCCGACACCTGCGTGGGCACCGACTCGCACACCACGATGGTCAACGGCCTGGGCGTCCTGGGCTGGGGCGTCGGCGGCATCGAGGCCGAGGCAGCGATGCTCGGCCAGCCGGTCTCGATGCTCATCCCCCGCGTCGTCGGCTTCAAGCTGACCGGTGAGCTGCCCGACGGCGCCACCGCGACCGACCTGGTCCTCACGATCACCGAGATGCTCCGCCAGCACGGCGTGGTCGGGAAGTTCGTCGAGTTCTACGGCGCCGGTGTCTCCGCGGTGCCGCTGGCCAACCGCGCCACGATCGGCAACATGAGCCCGGAGTTCGGCTCCACCGCGGCGATGTTCCCGATCGATGAGGAGACCATCACCTATCTGCAGCTGACCGGCCGCAGCGAGGAGCAGGTCGCGCTGGTCGAGGCCTACGCCAAGGAGCAGGGCCTCTGGCACGACGCCTCCCGCGAGCCGGCGTTCTCGGAGTACCTCGAGCTCGACCTGTCCACGGTCGTGCCGAGCATCGCCGGACCGAAGCGGCCGCAGGACCGCGTCGCCATCACCGACGCCAAGACCGCCTTCCGTGCCGCGCTGGCCAATTACGTGCAGGACGACGAGACCGGCGGCGAGGACCGCAAGCCCGGCGTGCCGGCCAACGAGCAGCCCTACGGCGTCGAGTCCGCCGTCGACGAGGCCTCGGCCGAGTCCTTCCCCGCCTCCGACCCGGCCACCCCGGCGCCGGGCAGCGGGCACGGCAACGGCGAGGCGGGGAAGCCGCACACCGTCGTCCCCGACCAGGTGCCCGACCGCCCCTCCAAGCCGACCCGGGTGGTCATGGAGGACGGCACCGAGACCTACGCCGACCACGGCCACGTGGTGATCGCCGCGATCACCTCCTGCACCAACACGTCCAACCCTCAGGTGATGATCGGTGCGGCCCTCCTGGCCAAGAACGCCGTCGAGCGGGGGCTGACCTCCAAGCCGTGGGTGAAGACCACACTGGCCCCCGGGTCCAAGGTCGTCATGGACTACTACGAGAAGGCCGAGCTCACCCCGTACCTGGAGAAGCTCGGCTTCTACCTGGTCGGCTACGGCTGCACGACCTGCATCGGCAACTCCGGCCCGCTGCCCGAGCCGGTGTCCAACGCCGTCAACGAGGCCGACCTCGCCGTCGTCTCGGTGCTGTCGGGCAACCGCAACTTCGAGGGCCGCATCAACCCCGACGTCAAGATGAACTACCTGGCCAGCCCGCCCCTGGTGATCGCCTACGCGCTCGCCGGGTCGATGGACGTCGACCTCAACACCGACCCCCTTGGTCAGGACACCGACGGCAACGACGTCTTCCTGCACGACATCTGGCCCTCCCCGCAGGAGGTCCAGCGGGTCATCGACCACGCCGTCTCCGCGGAGATGTTCGCCAAGGACTACGCCGACGTCTTCGCCGGCACCGAGCAGTGGCAGGCGCTGCCCACGCCGGAAGGCGACACCTTCGCGTGGGATCCGCAGAGCACCTACGTCCGCAAGCCCCCGTACTTCGAGGGCATGCCGGCCGAGCCCACCCCGGTGGAGGACATCACCGGTGCCCGCACCCTCGCCGTCCTCGGCGACTCGGTGACCACCGACCACATCTCCCCCGCCGGGTCGATCAAGCCCGACAGCCCGGCCGGGCAGTACCTGCGCGAGCACGGCGTCGAGCGGCGCGACTTCAACTCCTACGGCTCCCGCCGCGGGAACCACGAGGTGATGATCCGCGGCACCTTCGCCAACATCCGGCTGCACAACCTGGTGGTGCCCGGCACCGAGGGTGGGGTCACCAAGAACCACCTTACCGGCGAGACGACGGCGATCTACGACGCGTCGGTCGCCTACCAGGAGCAGGGCATCCCGCTGGTCGTGCTGGCCGGCAAGGAGTACGGCTCCGGGTCCTCGCGCGACTGGGCGGCCAAGGGGACGGCGCTGCTGGGCGTCAAGGCGGTCATCGCCGAGAGCTACGAGCGGATCCACCGCTCCAACCTCATCGGCATGGGCGTGCTGCCGCTGCAGTTCCCCGCCGGCCAGAACCGGGAGTCGCTCGGCCTGACCGGCGACGAGGAGTTCACCATCACCGGGATCACCGCGCTCAACGACGGCGAGACGCCGCGCACGGTCAAGGTGCAGGCCGGCGACGTCGAGTTCGACGCCACCGTGCGGATCGACACCCCCGGCGAGGCGAACTACTACCGCAACGGCGGGATCATGCAGTACGTGCTGCGCTCGCTGCGCGGCTGATCCCCCGCATGGACCTGGGCCTGGGCGGCCGCGGACACCTGGTCACCGGCGCGAGCCGGGGACTGGGGTCCGCGGCGGCCCGGGCCCTCGTCGCTGACGGGGCGCGGGCGCCGGCGGACGCACCCTCCACCGACGCCGTGGACACCCCGCCCGGCCGGGTCGGCGACCCCGCCGGGTTCGACCGGGTGGCCGCCTCCCTGCTCTCCCCCGCCGCCTCCTCCGTCACCGGCACCACCGTCGCGGTCGACGGCGGCCGGCTGAGGACACCGTGACCGACGCTCCCGTACTGGTCGCCTGTGCGCACGGCACCCGCAACCCCACCGGCCGCCGGCTGGTCGCCGAGCTGGCCCTCGCCGCCCGGACCCTGCGCCCCGGCCTGGTCACCACCGCCGCGTTCGTCGACGTGCAGCCGCCCACGGTGGCCGACGTCGTGGCGGGCCTGGCCGACGACGGGCGACCCTCGGTCGTCGTCCCCTTGCTGCTCTCCGGCGGCTACCACGTGCACGTGGACATCGCCCGGGCCGTGCGCGAGCACGCCGCGGCCCGCGCCGCCCGCCCGCTGGGCCCCGACCCGCGGCTGGTCGCCGTCCTGCACGACCGGGTGCTCGCCGCCGACGCCGACCCCGACGACCCGGCCACCGCTGTGGTGCTCGCCGCCGCCGGCTCCAGCGACCCGCGCTCGGTCGCCGACGTCGACGCCACGGCCGCCGCGCTGCAGGAGCGCTGGACCGGTCCGGTGACGACCGGCTACGGGTCGGCCGCGCAGCCCCCGGTGCCCGACGCGGTCGCCGCCGCCCGGTCCGCGGGCGCCCGGCGGGTCGTGCTCGCGGCCTACCTGCTGGCGCCCGGTCACTTCCACGACAAGCTCGGCGGTGCGGGCGCCGACGTGGTCACCGCTCCCCTGCTGCCCGACGACCGCATCGCCGCCGTGCTGCTCGACCGCTACGACGCCGCGGTCGCCGCCTGGTCCGCCGCGGGCTGACGCCCGCAGCCGGGTCTGGGACCATGGGGCCCGGGCCTCCTCCAGGCCCCCGGACGAGCGGTGCCGTACCCGGACAGCGACAAGACGGCGCCTGTGGAGGCCGTCGTGTCCTGGCTGGTGCTCGTCCTGTCCGGTGTGCTGGAGGCCGTCTGGGCCACCGCGCTGGGCCGCTCGGAGGGGTTCAGCCGCCTCGTCCCGTCGGTGGTCTTCGGCGTCGCCATGACGCTGAGCATGGTCGGTCTGGCCTACGCCATGCGCGAGCTGCCCGTCGGGACGGCGTATGCGGTGTGGGTGGGCATCGGCGCGGTGCTGACCGTCGTGATCGCCATGGTGTCCGGCGAGGAGCCGGTGTCGGCGGTGCGGCTGCTGCTGCTCGCCGGGATCGTCGGCTGCGTCGTGGGGCTCAAGGTCCTGCACTGAGGCGGCCGTCGCCCCGGTACGCCGCTTACAGTCGCTGTACCGGGGATGACGAACCGCAGGTCACTGCGGTGCGAGCAGCCCGCGCAGCTCCCGGGTGAGCGCCTCGCGCGCCCCGGGGTGCTGGTGCCAGGCCGCCGGGGTGGCCTGGAGCAGGGAGATCCGCCAGCGGCCGGCGCCCTCGTCGACCGCGGTCACCGTGTGCACCGTGTGGTAACGCGGGTCGATGTCGTTGTTCCCCGGCGGGATCATCCCGGCGTGCGCCAGGAGCACCGCGACGCCCGACGCCACCGGGCGCACGGAGCGGATCACCGCGGTGTAGGCGGCCGTCTGGTGGCTGGCGAAGATCTGCCGGAAGTCGGCGGCGATGGCCAGGCGCCCGTGGTGGTGGGTGCCGTCGTAGCCGATGATGTCCCCGTCGTCGGCGAAGGCAGCGGCGACCGCGGCGCCGCTGCGCCGGTTCCAGCCGTCGAGGAACTGGGCGTAGAGCGCGCGGATCTGGGCGTCGTTCGGGTGCGCGGACGTCACGCTGGCTCCTCCTGCGTTGCTGGGACAGGAGGAACGGTAGTGGTCAGGCCGCGCCCACCGTTCGCCCCTCCCCGACGGCGAACTGGGTCCGGTACAGGTCGGCGTACCGGCCGCCGAGCGCCAGCAACTCCTTGTGTGTACCCGACTCCGCGATGCGACCGTCGTCGACCACGAGGATCTGGTCGGCGCTGCGGATCGTGGACAGCCGGTGCGCGATCACCAGCGACGTCCGACCGGCCAGCGCGGTGTCCAGCGCGTGCTGCACCGCCACCTCCGACTCGCTGTCGAGGTGGGCGGTGGCCTCGTCGAGGATCACGACGCCCGGCGCCTTGAGCAGCACCCGGGCGATCGCCAGCCGCTGCTTCTCCCCGCCGGAGAGCCGGTGGCCGCGGTCGCCGACCACGGTGTCCAGTCCGTCGGGCAGCGACCGGACCAGGCCGGCGATGCGGGCGCCGCCGAGCGCGGCCCACAGCTCGTCGTCGGTCGCCGTCGGGCGGGCGTAGAGCAGGTTGGCGCGGATCATGTCGTGGAACAGGTGCGCGTCCTGGCTGACCACGCCGATCGTGTCGCGCAGCGAGGCCAGCGTGGCCTGCCGGACGTCGATGCCCCCGACCCGCACGGTGCCACTGGTCGCGTCGTACAGCCGCGGTACCAGGTTGGCGATCGTGGATTTGCCGGCTCCGGAGTGGCCGACCAGCGCGACGAGCTGGCCGGGCTCGACGCGGAAGGACACGTCGTGCAGGACCGCCGTGGGCCCGCCGTGCTCGGGCAGCGACACGTCTTCCAGTGACGGTAACGAGACGTCCGCGGCCGACGGGTAGCTGAAGGAGACGTGCTCGAACTCGATCGACCGGTCGTCCGGGGGCAGCGGGACGGCGTCGGGCGCCTCGCGGATCATCGGCCGCAGGTCGAGCACCTCGAAGACCCGGTCGAAGCTGACCATCGCGCTCATCACGTCGACCCGGACGTTGGACAGCGCCGTCAGCGGGCCGTAGAGCCGGGACAGCAGCAGCGCCAGGGCCACCACGTCACCGGGGCTGAGTGACCCGGTGAAGGCCAACCAGCCGCCGAGGCCGTAGACCAGCGCGGTGGCCAGCGCCGCGACGAGCGTGAGCGCGGTGAAGAAGGTGCGGCCGTACATGGCCGACAGGACGCCGATGTCGCGGACGCGGGCCGCCCGGCCGCGGAAGCCCTCCGCCTCGGCCTCGGGCCGGCCGAACAGCTTGACCAGCAGCGCGCCGGCGACGTTGAACCGCTCGGTCATCGTCGCGTTCATCGAGGCGTTGAGCCCGTAGGACTCCCGGGTGATCTCCTGCAGCCGCCGGCCGATCCGGCGGGCGGGCAGCACGAACACCGGCACCAGCACCAGCGAGAGCGCGGTGATCTGCCAGGACAGCGAGAACATGACGCCGGCGGTGAGCACCAGGCCGATGACGTTGGAGAGCACCCCGGACAGCGTCGAGGTGAAGGCCTGCTGGGCGCCGATGACGTCGTTGTTCAGCCGGCTGACCAGCGCGCCGGTCTGGGTGCGGGTGAAGAAGGCGACCGGCATCCGCTGCACGTGCTCGAACACCCGGCTGCGCAGGTCGTAGATGACGCCCTCGCCGATCCGCGCCGAGTACCAGCGGGTGGCCAGGGAGATGCCGGCGTCGACGACGGCGAGGCCGGCGATGAGCAGCGCGATGCGGACGATGTCGCCCGCCGTCCCCTCCAGGCCGGCGATCCGGTTGACGATCTGCCCGGCCAGCAGCGGGGTCAGCACGCCGATGACCGACGAGCCGACCACCAGCAGCAGGAACCAGGTCAGCTCGCGCCGGTAGGGCCGGGCGATGCCGAGGATGCGCCGGACGGTGCCCTTGGGAAGCTCGCGCGCGACGACCGACGGGTCGCGGCGGAACGACCGCATCGCCGCCATGGAGGTCATGGGACCGCTCATGTCGCTGCCACCCCCTCTCCCGACCGGCCAACACCCCTCCCGGGCGGGCTGTTCCGCGGGGAGTCTGGCAGCGCCCTCCGACGGTTCAGCGGCCCCCGACCAGCTCGGCCAGGCGGCGGGTCTGCGCGGCCCGCTCGGCGGCGTCCTGGGCCTCCGGGTCGTTGCGGACGGCGGAGCGGACCAGCGCCGCGGTCTCCCGGCTGGCGCCCACGGGGGCTGCCGTGATGGCCGCGACCAGCGCGCCCACCGCCTCGTCCAGCGCGGCGGCCGGGACGACGGCGTTGGCCAGCCCGAGCGCGAGCGCCTCCGCGGCGGGCACCGGGCGGCCGGTCAGGCAGATCTCCATCGCCCGCGAGTAGCCCATCAGCTCGGTCAGCGTGCTGGTGCCGGTGAGGTCGGGCACCAGCCCGAGGGTGGCCTCGGGCAGCCGCAGGTGGGCGTCCTCGGCCAGCACGCGCAGGTCGCAGGCGAGCGCCAGCTGTGCGCCGGCACCGATGGCGTGCCCCTGCACCGCGGCGATCGAGACGATCCCCGGCGAGCGCAGCCACCGGAAGCCGCCCTGGTAGCGGCGGATGCGCTCCTGGGTCTCCTCGGCGGGCAGCCGGCCCAGCTCACCGAGGCCGCCGGCGGTGCCGGGGTCGGTGCTGAACAGGCTGCGGTCCAGGCCCGCGGAGAAGGAGCGCCCCTCGCCGCGGACCACGACGACCCGTACGTCGTCGTCCAGCGAGGCGCCGACGGCGGCCAGGGCCGCCCAGGTGGCCGGGGTCTGCGCGTTGAGCTGCTCCGGCCGGTCGAGGGTGACGGTGAGGACGGCGCCGTCGCGGGCCGTCCTCACCCACCCGTCCTGGTCGACCCCGGTCAACTCTTCTTGCTGTTCCGGTTGGCTCCCCCGCGACTGCGCAGGGTCGCACCGGACTCCGACAGGAGCCGGTGCACGAAGCCGTAGGACCGGTTGGTCGACGACGCCAGCGACCGGATGCTCTCGCCGCCGTCGTAGCGCTTGCGCAGCTCGTCGGCCAGCGAGGTGCGGTCGCCCCCGGTGATGCGCTTGCCCTTGCCGAGATCCGCGGTGCTCGAGTCGGCCATGACTCCCCTCCGTCAGCAACCAGCCGCGGGCCCGTGGCCCGGCGCGGCTGCTCGTCCCGTCGGCGCCGGGCCCCGCTGACCTCGGCGTCCCACCACCTCATGATCACCCGGACGGGCGACACCGGCCACGCGAAGGAGACAGGAAGCTGGGAGGTCGCCGATCGACGGTGCCAGGACGGCTCCGAAGCGTGCCGCGCGGGCACCTCGCGCCCCCGTGCGCGCTTGGGACGCCGTACACCGTGCGCCGGGCGATGACGAGCCGTCACAGGTGCCGGCGGGCCCGGTCCAGCGGCATCCAGGGATGGCACGGGGTCGACGCAACAGGGGGACGGCACCCGGCCGGGGTGGCACGGTCGCGGGGGCCCGGAGGGCCTCCCGACCGGGACACGGGCAGCGGCTCAACGGTGGACGGGGACGGCCCGTGGCCGCGGTGCCGTCCGGTAGGACGGCGATGTCACTACGCCAGCTCGACCAGGTCGGCGAGGTCCTCGCTCCAGGCGTCCTCGGTGCCGTCGGGCAGCAGGATCACCTTGTCGGGGTCGAGCGCGCGCACCGCGCCCTCGTCGTGGGTGACGAGCACGATCGCCCCGGTGTAGGTGCGCAGCGCGTCGAGCACCTGCTCGCGGCTGGCCGGGTCGAGGTTGTTGGTCGGCTCGTCGAGCAGCAGCACGTTGGCGCCCGAGACGACCAGCGTGGCCATCGCCAGCCGGGTCTTCTCGCCGCCGGAGAGGGTGCCCGCACGCTGGTCGGCGGCGTCCGCGGAGAACAGGAACGCGCCGAGGATCCGGCGCAGCTCGGTGTCGATGCTCTGCGGCGCGGCCGCGCGCATGTTCTCCAGCAGCGAGCGGTCGTGGTCGAGGGTCTCGTGCTCCTGCGCGTAGTAGCCGACGCGCAGCCCGTGCCCGGGCTTGACCTCACCGGTGTCGGGCGTCTCGGTGCCGGCCAGCATGCGCAGCAGCGTCGTCTTCCCCGCGCCGTTCAGGCCGAGGACGACGACCCGCGCGCCCCGGTCGACGGCCAGGTCGACGTCGGTGAAGACCTCGAGCGAGCCGTAGCTCTTCGACAGCCCCTCCGCGGTCAGCGGCGTCCTGCCGCACGGGGCCGGCGTCGGGAACCGCAGCTTCGCCACCCGGTCGGCGACGCGGATCTCATCGAGCCCGGCGGCCAGCCGCTGGGCTCGCTTGTCCATGCTCTGCGCGGCCTTGGCCTTGGTGGCCTTGGCGCGCATCTTGTCCGCCTGTGCGTTCAACGCGTCGATCTTGCGCTCGGTGTTGGCCCGCTCCTGCCGCCGCCGGCGCTCGTCGGTCTCCCGCTGGGCGAGGTAGGGCTTCCACCCGAGGTTGTAGACGTCGACCGTCGCCCGGTTGGCGTCGAGGTGCCAGACCTTGTTGACGACGGCGTCCAGCAGCTCGACGTCGTGGCTGATGACGATCAGGCCGCCCTTGTGCGCGGCGAGGAACGTCTTCAGCCAGGTGATCGAGTCGGCGTCGAGGTGGTTGGTGGGCTCGTCGAGCAGCAGCGTCTCGGCGTCGGAGAAGAGGATGCGGGCGAGCTCGACACGGCGCCGCTGACCACCGGACAGGGTGCGCAGCGGCTGCTGCAGCACTCGGTCGGGCAGCCCGAGCGCGGTGCAGATCCGCGCCGCCTCGCTCTCGGCGGCGTACCCGCCCAGCGCGGCGAAGTGGTCCTCCAGGCGCCCGTAGCGGCGCACCGCCCGGTCGCGCTCCGCGTCGTCGGCGGGCTCGGCCATCGCGACCTGCGCCTTGGTCATCTGCGCGCGCAGCACGTCGAGCCCGCGGCCGGACAGCACGCGGTCGCTGGCCGTGGTGTCGAGGTCGCCGCTGCGGGGGTCCTGTGGCAGGTAGCCGATCTCGCCGGTGACCTCCACCTTGCCCGCGTGCGGCAGCCGCTCGCCGGCGAGCGTGGTCAGGGTGGTGGTCTTGCCGGCGCCGTTGCGGCCGACGAGGCCGATGCGGTCGCCGGGCTGCACGCGGAGGGTCGCATCACTGATGAGGACGCGAGCCCCGGCGCGCAGCTCGAGGCCGGTCGTCGTGATCACTGATCCCAGGATAGGCGCTCGACGGCCCGCTACCGACCAGGATGCGGGTGACGTCGGCGGCAGCCCGTCGTCCACAGCCGGGCGGAGCGGCTCCCACGCGGGCCCCCGACACGCCACCATCTCGGCCATGACCTCGACGTCCGGCCCCTCGTGGGGCCCGCCGTGCCCGGTGTGCGGCCTGCCGAGCGCCGGGCCCGGGCCGGCGCCGTGCTCCTCCTGCGGGCTGCCCGCCGTGGGCGAGGCGGCCCGCGTCGTCGCCCGCATCGGGGCGACCATCGACGAGCTGGTCCGCGACCGCGACCGGCTGCTGGCCACCCTGCGGACGGCGACGACGGCGACTGCGCCGCCACCTCCTGCCCGGGCCGCCGCTCCCGGCCACCCCGTTCCCGCCTCCGTTCCCCCGGTGCCGCCGGTCGCCGCGCCACCGCCGCCGTCCCCCGCACCGCCGGACCGGCCGCCGCGCCGGGTCAGCCCGCAGCAGGTCCTCCTGGGCCTGGGCGCGCTGCTCGTGGTGGCCGCCGGCATCGCGTTCGTCGCGGTCGCCTGGACCCGGCTGGGCCTGGTCTTCCAGTCCGCCGTGATGGCGACCGTCACCGCCACCGCCTGCGGCGTCTCGGCCTGGACGGCGCGCCGCGGCCTGCGGGCCACCGAGGAGGCACTGGCCGCGGCGGGTGCGGCACTGCTCACCGTCGACCTCGGCGCCGCGCACGCGCTGGGGCTGTGGGGTCTGGACGGCGTCCCGGTGCGGCCGTGGACCGCGGTCTCCTGCACCGTCGTCGCGGCGGTCGCGCTCGCCTCGAGCCGGCTGACCCGCAGCACCGCCACCTGGCCGCTGGTCGCCCTGCTCGCCGTCCAGCTCGTCCCGCTCCTGCTGCTCCCCGCGGACGCCATCCTCGGGGCCGCCGGGGTGGCGGCCGTGCTGGGCACGGCGCTGCTCGACGTGGTCGTCCTGCTGCGCCTGCGCCGCGTGCTGGCTCCGGTCGCGCAGGTGCTGGCCGCCCTGTGGGCGGCCGCGGCGGCGGTCGGTGGCGTGGTCGTGGCGTGGGCGGGGACGACGGTCGACGCGTGGACGGCGACCGCCCTGCTCGCCGCCGCCGGCGCGGTCGGGCTGCTGCTCCGCCAGGACGCGCGGCTGGCCGGCCGGCTCCCCGCCGCCCCAGCCGTGGCCGCTGCGGGGGCCGCCGCCACCGCGCTGGCGCTGACCGGCGCGCTGGCGCGAGCCGACCTGCCCGGCTGGATCGCCGCCGCGGGGCTGGGCCTCGTCCTGCTCACCGCAGCCGTGCCCGCCGTGCCGCGCCGGACGGCGCTGGCCGCTCTGCTGACCTCCGGCGGGCTGCTCACCGGCGGTGGTGCGGCGCTGCTGGCGCTGGACGGGCGCGTCGGAGTCCTCGGCCTCGTCGTCCTCGCCGGCACGGTGCCCGCCACGCTGGCCGCGGTCCGGCTGCCCGCGCTCCGACCGCGGGCCACGGTCGCCGCGCTGCTGTGCCCGGTCGGGGCGGTGCTGCTCGCCCGGGAGGACGGATGGCTGGGCACCGCCGTCGCCGGGCTGCTGGTCGTGCTGGTCGCCGCGGCCGGCTTCGCACTGGCCGCCGCCCGCGCCGGCCGGCCCGAGGAGCCCGCGGCGGCCGGGGCGGCGACGCTGGCCACGCTGCTGGCCACGGTGTCCACGGCGGAGACGGGCGCCTGGGGCCAGGTGGCCGTCCAGCTCGCCGTCGCCGGCGCCGCGGCCGGGGCCTACGCGCTCGTGACGCACCGGCGCGACGTGGCGGTGCTCGCCGTCGCCGACCTGGTCGTGGCCTGCTGGGTGGCCGCCGGCGGCGCGGCGGTCCAGACCGTCGAGGTCTACACGCTGCCGGCCGCGGCGGGTCTCCTGGTCGTGGCCCTGCCGCAGCTGCGCGCCGGCGCCCGGTCGTGGGCCGCGGAGGGCGCAGCGGTGGCCACCGCGCTGGTCCCCTCGGCCCTGGTGGTCGTCGCCGAGCCGTCGGCGGTGCGGCTGGTGCTCGTCGTCGTGGCCGCCGGCGCGCTGACCGTCGTCGGCACCCTGACCCACCGGCAGGCACCGTTCGTGGTGGGCGCCGCCTCGCTGGCGTTCGTGGTGCTGGGCCGGCTGACCCCCTACGCGCCGCTGGTCCCCCGGTGGCTGACGCTGGCGGTGGTGGGGCTGCTCCTGCTGGCGCTGGGCGCGACCTACGAGCGCCGGCGGCAGCAGGCCCGCGAGGCGGTGGCCTGGGTGACGCAGATGCGCTGAGCGGCCGGGAAGGCCCCGCCCTACCGTGGACCGGTCGCACGGACGCGAGAGGGGGAGGTCGTGGGCCCAGCGCCGGTGCCACCGCTCCCCTACCGCGCCCGGCCGCCGCTGCTGCTGCTCGTCGTCGGCGCCGTGCTGGTCGTCAGCGCCGGCGGGGCCGCGGCGGCGGTCTACGGCGGCGGGTCCGCCCGGGTGCTGCTGCTGGCGTTGGCCGCGGTGGCCGCCGGCGCGTCGGCGTGGGGGTCGCACGCCCGGCTGCGCGCCACCGAGGAGACCCTCGCCGCCGCCGCGGTGGGGCTGGCCGTGCTGGGTGCCGACGCCGGGACCCCGCTGCTGCGCGGCTCCGTCGTCCCCCCGCTGGTGCTGGGCGGGGTCTTCCTCGTCCTCGCCGGGCTGCTGCGGCGCCCGGCCACCTGGCCGTTGGCGGCCTGGCTCGCCGTGCAACTGGCGGCGGTGCGCGTCCTCGACGGCTCCGAGGCCGGCACGGTCCGCATGGTCGGGATGCTGACCGTCGCGCTCGTCGGGCTCGGCGTCGCCCTCGGCGCCCGGCGGCTCGTCGCCCGCCTCGCCCTGGTCACCACCGCGCCCTGGTGGGTCGCTGGGGTGGTGAGCGCCCTGGGGACGGCGTGGAGCGGGGACGCAGCCGCCCGCTGGACATCGGCCGCGCTGACCGTCGCGGCCGCCCTGGAGCTGATCGCCGCCCGCCTGGACCGCACCCTGGAGCCGCTGCTCGGGCCACCGGTCGCCGTCCCCGTGCTCGCCGGCGCGGTCTCGGGTGCGGCGCTCGGTGGCGCGCTCGGCGCCCCGGGGCCCGGTGCGGTGCTGCTCGCGGGCTACACCGGGGTGCTCATCGCGGCGGGCGCGGCGGCGCTGCTGACCGGCTGGGTGCGCGGGCTGTTCCTGCCGGCGGCCCTGGCGGCGGGCGGCACGCTGGTGGTGCTCAGCGTCGGCCGGCTGGTCGCCGGGTCGCGGTGGCTGGAGCTGGTCCTCCTGCTGGTGCTCACCGCGCTGCCGTGCGTGCTGGTCGCGGCGCTGCGGCGCGACGACCGGCCGGTCGCCGTCCCTGCGGCGGTGGGCTGCCTGGCCGCCGCCGCGTTGGTCGCGGCCGCGAGCGGGCTGGTCGGGATCGGCCTGGCCGCGGGCGCCCTGGGACTGCTCTACGCGGCGTCGCTCGGCGTGGGCCTGGTGCTCGACCCGCAGACCCGGCGGGCCACCGTCGTCACCGGCGCGGTGTGCGCGGGACTGGCCGTGGTGCTGCTGGTCGTCGCGCGCGACCGCGGCGTGCTGGCGGTGCAGCTGGCCACCCAGGGGCTGGTCACGTGCGCGTGGGGCTGGTTCGTCTGGCACATGCCGGACCCGCGGAGGGCCCAGCCCGAGGGCTCCCCTGCCTGGCGGGCCGGCGCCGCCCAGCTGGTGGGCGCGGCGTGGACGGCCGCCGCGTTGGCGGACGCGTCGGTGCCCGAGGCCTACACGCTGCCGGCCGCTCTGGGGCTGCTGCTGGGCGCGGGACCGCGGCTGGCCGACGGACCGTCCTGGCCGACGTGGGGCCCAGGACTGCTGATGGCGGCGGTCCCGTCAGTGGTGTGGGCGGTCGTGGCACCCGGCAGTACCCGCCCGGTGCTGGTGCTCCTCGTGGCTGCCGCGGTGATGGCCACGGCCGCGTGGCGGGCGGTGCGCGCGCCCCTGCTCGTCGCCGCGTGGACCGCGGTGGCGCTGGCTCTCGGCCTGGCCGTGCTGGCGCTGCCGCTGCCGGTCACCGGCGCCCTCGCGGTGGGCGTGGTACTGCTGGCGGTCGGCGCCCGGCGGGAGCGCCACCCCGTCGCCGGCTTCGGCGCCCGCCTGGCGGAGATGAGGTAGACACGACGACGGCCCGCGCCCCTGGCAGGGACGCGGGCCGCAAGGTCATACCGTCGGCCCCTCTGCAGGGTCCCGCGCCGAGCTTGCGAGGCGTGGGGGGCAGAGGGGTCCTTCTAGGAGTCTGCTGAATAAGGGGGCAGGGCGCCTCGCGGCAGTCGTGCTGCAGTGCGGTCAGCACCCGGGGGTGCGACAGAGAGGTCGCCCTCTGCCCGCCGTTCACGGTGCTCGGGCGGAGGAAG
Source organism: Geodermatophilus chilensis (assembly GCF_002802985.1). Taxonomy (GTDB): domain Bacteria; phylum Actinomycetota; class Actinomycetes; order Mycobacteriales; family Geodermatophilaceae; genus Geodermatophilus; species Geodermatophilus chilensis. The sequence continues at coordinate 63,599 of NZ_NVPT01000004.1, forward strand.
GCGGTCAAGAGGCCAGGGCCCAGTGTCCGCCGGTGCCGGTGAGGCCGAGGGTGAGCAGACGACGCAGGTTGATCGCGGCGACCCGTAGGTGAAGCCAAGCGTCGTTGGGAATCACGCCGCGGTAGGGCACTCGGCGCGCTCCGCGGGTGATCCAGGCGATGGAGCGTTCGACCATCGGCCGGTGCCGTCGGTAGAGGGCCTGGAAGTCCGGGTCTGCAGCGTGAGCTCGGTGAGCGCGAGTCAGGGCGTCGTGCTCGGCCACCAGCACACTGCGTCCGCGGGTGCTGGTGGTGCACCGGGCCCGCAGCGGGCATCGGGTGCACCGGTCGCCGAAGCGCGCGATGCGTTTGCCTGGGGTGTAGGCAACGGTGTGCCCGGCCGGGCAGGTCACCGTGCCGGCCGGCTCGTCGATGCCGAAGTCGGCGGCGGTGAACCCGCCGGGGATCAGCGAGTGCAGCGGCCAGGGCTTGATCACCGCGGTGTGCCCGGCGGCCGCCAGCGCGGCGAGCATCGCGCCGGTGCCGTAGGCGGAGTCGGCCAACACCTCCACCGGCTGGTCGATCGTGCGGTCCTCGGCGAGCAGGCCGAGGCCGACGGCGCCGTCGCCGGTGTCTGGACCGCTGGCGCGCGTCAGCGTGCAGCCGGTGATCAGCCCGGTGTCCGGTTCGGCCACCAGATGGGCTTTGAACCCGTCGACCCGGCGGGTCACGGTCTTG
>NZ_NVPT01000040.1 GCF_002802985.1 Geodermatophilus chilensis
TGAACTATGGTTGTGTGCGTGTCGGTTGTAGTTGCTCGGCTGTGTGTACTGAGTGGCGTGTATATTGGTGTAACTGTATGTTTTTTATTTTCAAGCTGAAGACGGCATACGAGGTCGAGGACGGTCTCGTGGTCTCGGAGATGGGGATAAGATACAGCCTCGAGGCCGTACGGCTCGTCCGGCTCCAGGTCGTCGTCGGGGACGCTCCGGGTCCGTCTGCGCAGGAGGAGCCGGACGGGCTCGAGGGCGAGGAGCGTCAGGAACAGGTAGAAGGCGACGCCCAGCCAGCTGAAGCCGATCCACTGGACGACGGTGCTGAGGGTGGAGTTCTCGCGCCGCAGCAGGACCGCGCCCACCGGCAGCGCGGCGAGGAGCACCATGGCGAGGGTCAGCAGCCGCCGGGTCCGGCCCGGCCGGGTGGTGCTGCGGACCAGCCGCCACCACAGGTAGCCGTGCAGCAGCAGCACGGCCAGCAGGACGACGGTGGCGAACCCCAGCAGGCCGATGACGGACAGGTCGGGTTCCTCGTGCTCGTGGGGACGCCGCGTGCCGGGCGGCCCGTTCCGGCCCCCCTGCAGGGTCCCGCCGCGAGCTCGCGAGTGGCGGGGAGCAGGGGGGTCCTTCTTCAGCCCAGCGAGGCCACGGCCTTGACGTTCCGCCGCAGACCCGGCTCCAGTGTCCAGAACTCCGCCTCGGCCGCCGTGGCCCGGGCCTCCTCGAGGGCGTGCAGCCGGCCGTAGGTCCAGGCGTTCTCGCCCGCGGCGAAGGCCGCCCGCCCGACCCGCACGGCGACATCCCGGGTGACGACGGTGTCCTGCGCGGCCCCGAGCAGGTCCTGCACCTGCTTGGTGCAGGCGATCAGCGCGGTGGCCGGCTCGCCGAACTCCGCCTCGGCCACCTCCGCGGTGTAGCGCACCCGCTTGGCGGCCTTGCGGACGTCGTGCAGGCGCTCGTGCCGCTCGGCCCCCTCGACCTCGAGGGCGGCCTCGACGGTGCGGCGCAGCCGCTTCCCGGTGCGCCGGACGGCGTCGGCCAACTGCACGGGAGCGGGTGCGGCGGCCAGCTCGGTGACCGGCGGCTCGGCCAGCAGCGCGTCGAGGGCGTCGAGCAGCCGCAGGTAGCGCCGGTCGGTGAGGGTGCGGGTGACCTGGCGGGCACCGGTCTCGTGGTCCTTGATCGCGGTCTGCTGCAGCCGGGCCGCGACCGGGCCGAGCACGAGCTCCACCGGCTGGGCGGCGACCAGGTTCCGCAGGTGCGCCAGCGCCACCTCGGTGTCCCGGGCGCCGGAGAGCTGCGCGCCCACCCACTGCAGCTCGGCGCGCAGCGGGTCGGTGTGCTCACGGTCCAGCACCGGGCGGAACGCGGCGAAGATGCTGCGCAGCCGGCGGCAGGCCACCCGCAGGTCGTGCACGCCCTCGGGCTGCTCGGTTCGCACCGCCAGGTCGGCGGCCCGCAGCGCCTGCAGCTGCCCGGCCACCGCGCCGAGGACGACCTCGCCGGCCGTGCGGACCGGGGCCCTGCCCTTCTTCGCCTTCTTGCCCTTCCTCGCCTTCCCGTCCGCCTCGGCCGGCTCCGGGGCGGGGGCCGCGGGCGCCGGCAGCCGCCCGTCGAGCACCCGGCCGACCTTCGAGGGGACGGCGGCGGGCCGGGCGCCGGCCGCGACGAGCCGCTCGGTCACCGCCTGCAGCAGCCTCTCGTCGCCGTCGACCAGCTCGACCTCGATCTCCCGCCAGGTGGTGACGGTGGCCGGCTCGCCGGGTCCGGTCGCGAGCGCCGTGCCGACGACGACGTCGTCGGCCACCTCGGCCAGCACCCTCCCCTCCTCGTCCAGCAGCCGGTGCACCATCCGGCGGGTGGAGAGCGTGGCGACCGGCTCCGCCGCGGCGGTGCCCAGCAGGCCGAGCAGCGGGGCGACGACGGCGCGCGGGGCGGTGCGGGCCGCCCGGCCCAGCGGCTGGTGCAGCTCACGCCGGGCGCCGTCCACCCCGGGCAGCTTCACGTGCCAGCCGGCGTCCGCACCGCCGGTGCGCCGCCGCAGGGTCACGCGGGAGCGCAGCAGCCGCAGGTCCGGGGTGTCGTAGTAGGTCGCCTCGAGCGCCTGCTCCTCCGGGTCGCCGACCGCGGCGACCGCCCCGGCGCCGGTCAGATCCGGGAGGGCGAAGGTCTCGTCGACCTCGAACTTGCGCTCGACCTCGACGTGCACGGTGGTCACGGGTGCCACCGTAGGGAAGGACGCGCAGGTCAGCACGTGGCGGACGCCGCGCAGCGACCCATGTTCGGGCGGTGTCCCGGGTGGGCACGCTGCACCGGAGGGTCCCGTGGGGGATCTGCGAGGCGAGGGGAGCCGACCCGGTGTTGAGCGAGCGAGAACTGTCCGCGGCGATCGGCAGCGCGGCCTACGGCCCGGACGGCGAGAAGATCGGCACGGTCGAGCACTTCTTCACCGACGACCGCACGGGCGCCCCCACCTGGGCGGCGGTCTCCACCGGGCTGTTCGGCACCCGGCACTCCGTCGTCCCCGCGACCGAGGCCACCTTCACCGACGGCACCGTGCGGCTGCCGGTGACCAAGGAGGCGGTCCGCACCGCCCCGTCGGTCTCCGACCAGCACCTCGACCCCGAGGCCGAGGCGCTGCTGCGCCAGCACTACGGCCTGGACGCCGGGACGACGACCGGGACCACGACGACCGGGACGACCGTGCCCGGGACGACGACGGCCCCGGCCGGTGACGACACGACCACTCGTGACCTCTCCCAGCTGCCGCCCGACCAGGCCCTGGCCGGCACGCGGCAGGACACCGTGAGCACCGCCCGGGCGGCCGCTCCCGACCAGACCGTGCCGGTCGCCGCCGTCCCGACCCCGCCGCCGACCGACGGCGCGATGACCCGCAGCGAGGAGCAGCTGCGGGTGGCCACCGAGCGGTACGCCGCCAAGCGGGTGCGGGTGGTCAAGTACGTGGTCACCGAGGAGGTGCAGATCACCGTCCCGATCCGCCGCGAGGAGATCCGGATCGAGGAGATCCCCCTGGACGACGGCGCCCCCGCGGCGGCCGGCACCCTCGACGCGGTCGGCACGGGCGGCCTGCCGGAGACGATCGTCCTGCACACCGAGCGGCCGGTGGTCGGCACCGAGGTCGTGCCGGTGGAGCGGGTGCGGCTGCGCACCGAGTGGGTGCAGGAGCAGGTGCAGGTCCGCGACCAGGTGCGCCGCGAGCGGGTCGACGTCGACCACGACCGCCCGGCCCAGGACCGCCCGGTCCAGGACCGCCCGGTCCAGGACCGCCTGGGTTAGGACCGCCGGTCGGCGAGGCTCTGCCGTCAGCGCCGGTCGGCGAGGAACTGCAGCCGCTCGCGCGTCGCGGTCACCTCGGCCAGCTCGACGTCGGCCACCAGCACCGTCTCCACGCCTGCGGCGGTCGCCAGCAGCTCCCCCATCGGGCTGACGATGCGGCTGTCGCCGGTGTGCTCGGTGCCGTCGCCCGCGGTGCCGACGCGGTTGCAGCCGACGACGTAGGCCTGGTTCTCGATCGCCCGGGCCTGCAGCAGCGTCTGCCAGTGCAGCCGGCGGGCAGCCGGCCAGTTCGCCGTCACCAGGTAGACGTCGGTGTCGAGCGCGGCGGACCAGAAGACGTCGGCGAAGCGCAGGTCGTAGCAGACGAACGGGGTGACGCGCAGGCCGCCGACGTCCACGGTCAGCGGCTTCTCGCCCGCCCGGAAACGCTCGTGCTCGCCGCCGTGGGTGAACGGGTGCAGCTTGCGGTAGCGGTGCACCGTGCCGTCGGGGCCGGCCAGGACGAAGGAGTTGTAGGGCAGCGCTGCGGTTCCCCCGCCCGCACCGCCCGTGTCCGGCGCCACCTCCGGGCAGCTGCCGGCCACCCAGACGCCGTGCTCGGCGGCCTGCGCCTGGAGGAACTGCGCCGACGGACCGCCCTCGGGCTCCCCGATGCCCGGCGTCATCGAGAAGCCGGTCGAGAACGTCTCGCTGAGCAGGACGAACTCCGCCCCGGCGCCGGCCGCCCGGGCCACCAGCGGCGCCAGGCGCGCGAAGTTGGCCGCCCGGTCCTCCCAGACGATGTCGTGCTGCACCACCGCGAACCGCATCAGTTCCTCCTCCTCCGGCGATTTCCGCGGAAATCGCCGCTCAGGCCATCCTGCCCAGCCGCTCGACCGCCTCGGCCAGCACGGCGTCGCTCTTGCAGAACGCGAACCGCACCAGGTGGCGCCCCAGGTGCGCGTGCTCCGACGAGTAGAAGACCACCGTCGGGACGGCGACCACCCCCGCGCGCTCGGGCAGCGACCGGCAGAACGCCAGGCCGTCCCCGTCGGGCTGCACCGGTCGGACGTCGACCGTGGCGAAGTAGGTCGCCTCCGGGCACACCACCGGCAGGCCCGCGGCGGTCAGCCCCTCGACCAGCACGTCGCGGCGGTACTCCAGGTCGCGCGCGATGCCGGCGAAGTACTCGTCGGGCAGCCGCAGCCCGGCCGCGACCGCCGGCTGGAACGGCCCGCCGTTGACGTAGGTGAGGAACTGCTTGGCCGTGCGGACGGCCGACACCAGCGGCGCCGGTCCGCAGATCCAGCCGACCTTCCAGCCGGTGACGTTGAAGGTCTTGCCGGCGCTGCCGACCACGAGGGTCCGCTCGCGCATGCCCGGCAGGGTGGCCAGGGAGGCGTGCCGGGCACCGGAGAACACCAGGTGCTCGTAGACCTCGTCGGCCAGCACCAGCAGCTCGTGCTCCATGGCCAGCGCGGCCAGCGTGCCCAGCTCCGCGCGGGTGAAGACCTTCCCGGTCGGGTTGTGCGGGGTGTTGAGCAGCAGCAGCCGCGCCCGCGGGGTGACCGCCGCACGCAGCTCGGCGGCGTCGAAGGTCCACGGCCCGGTGCCGGACGGCGGAGGCCGCAGCGGCACCGGCCGCGCGACCCCGCCGGCCATCGCGATGCCCGCCGCGTAGCTGTCGTACATCGGCTCGAACAGCACGACCTCGTCACCGGGCTCGAGCAGCGCCAGCAGCGCGGCGGTCAGCGCCTCGGTCGCGCCCGCGGTGACCAGGACCTCGGTGTCCGGGTCGTGGGCGTGGCCGCCGAAGCGGTGCACGTGCTCGGCGACGGCTGACCGCAGCTCGGGGATGCCGGGGCCCGGTGGGTACTGGTCGTGCGCGGTGCCGATCGCGGCGCGGGCGACGTCGAGCACCTCCGGCGGGCCCGGGTAGTCGGGGAAGCCCTGGCCGAGGTTGATCGAGCCCGTGGCGACGGCGAGGGCACTCATCTCGGCGAAGACCGTCGTCCCGAAGCCCTGCAGCCGGGACGACAGGTAGGGCGCGCGGGTCATGGGGTCAGCCTCGCAGTTCCACGTGGAACCGCGCGCCCCGGCGATTTCCGCGGAAATGGCCGGGGTCAGCCGATGCGCACGTCCTCCATGCCCTCGACGCTCACCACGTCCCCCCGACGGACCTGCCGGCCGCGGCGCTCCTCGGGTTCGCCGTTGACCCGCACGGTGCCGGTGAGCAGCACGTCCTTCACCTGGGCACCGGTCGGGACGGCGTCCACCAGCTTGAGCAGCTGGCCCAGCCGGATGGACTCCTCGCCGGGCCGGAGGTGCACGGTGCGCACGCCGCTCACCACCCGGCCAGCTCGTCGCCGACCGCGACCGCGCCCGCCCGGGTGACCAGGGCACCGATGGCCAGGCGGCCGTCCCGCTCGCGGTGGATGGTCTTGAGGACGCCGGTGTCGCGGCCGATCCCGCCGGGCTGGGGGCGGGTGACCATCACGCAGCGGTCCACCTGCTTGACGACGTCCAGCTCGGCGCCGCCCAGCCACACGCGCTGCCCGACCAGCGCGTCCTCCCCCGCCCCGTCGAGGACGACGTTGGCGCGGAAGCGCCGCCGGTCCCAGGTGCCCAGCGTGCCGGTGGAGACCAGCGAGACGCGGGTGCGGGAGCTGTCGTGGAACGCGCCGCGGGCGCCGGGGAAGGCGTCCCAGTCGTACTCGCCGGCCTCGTCGACCTGGGCGGGGTTCTCGTACCGGCGCTCGCCGGGCGCGTCCGGCGCGGCCCGCAGCGCCACCGGCCGGCCCAGCCAGTCCGACAGCGCGGCGTCCTCCGACGTGACGGACCCGTCCGGCAACACCACCTCGACGGAGCCGTCCGCGCGCAGCCGGCCGGAGAGGAAGAGCAGGTCCGGGACCCGCCGGGCGGTCAGCCCGAAGCCGGTGCCGACGTCGAACAGCGCCCACTGCCGGTCGCCGGCCAGCCCCTCCAGGCCGACCTCGGCGCCGGTCAGTCGCTCGCCCTGGAGGGACTTGACCGGGTACCGCCACAGCTCGGCGACCTGCACGTCAGGCCTGCCAGGCGAGGGTCCAGGTGCCCGACCACTCGGCGCCCGGGTCGAGGACGACGAGGTCGACGTGGTCGGCCAGCGCGTTCGGCGGACAGGTCATCGGCTCGACGGCGACGCTGCGCCGGCGCTGCCCGGGCCGGAGCGTGTCACCGGTGAAGACCTGCAGCCACGGCCAGGAGCCGTCGGCGGCGAGCTCCACGGTGCCGAGCTCCGCGCTGCGCAGCCGCACCCGGGCCCAGCCGTCGGCGTCGCGGTCGAGGTCGGTGACCGGGGTGTCGAGGGCGCGGTCGCCGATCCGACCGATCGCCCCGTCGAAGGGACGCCGCTCCCCCGTCGGCAGCCCGCCGTCGTCGACCACCAGCTCGGTGCGGGCGGGCAGTTCCAGCTCGGCGTCCGCGATGCCGCCGTCCTCCTGCGCGCCGACGGCGAGGTACGGGTGGAAGCCGGCGCCGAAGGGAGCCGGCTCGGTGCCCGCGTTGCGGACCCGCATCGTCACGGTGAGCCGCCCGGGCTCGAGGGTGTGGTCGATCGCCGCGGCCAGCCGGAACGGGTAGCCGGAGCGGGGCTCGACGACGGTGCCGACGGTGACCGCCTCGGCGGACTGCTCGAGCACCGCCCACGACTGCCAGCCGACCAGCCCGTGCATGGCGACCGGCTTGTCCGGGCCGGCCAGCTCCAGCTGCAGGTCGTGGCCGCCCCAGCTCCACCGGCCCTCGCGGATCCGGTTGGGCCAGGGCAGCAGCACCCGGCCGCGGCTGCCGCCGGGCACCGTGCCGGCGGCGTAGCCGTCGAGCAGCTCGCGGTCGCCGACGGTCAGCGTGCGCATGGCGCCGCCGCGCAGGTCGACCGTCAGCCGCGCGTCGCCGGAGGCGATCTCGACCTCGGTGGGCTCGGTGGCGGGCCAGGCAGCGCTCATGGACTCCACCCCACCACATCACGGGCTCCGCCCACCGGCGAGATCGGCGATCTCCCCGGAGGAGGTCAGGCCGGGTCGAGCACCCGTTCGTCGAACAGAGCGTCGCCGGCGTGGGCGCCGAACGCCGGGATCGGCCGGTAGCCCGCCCCCTCGTACAGCGCGACGGCCTCCGGCTGCCGCGGTCCGGTCTCCAGCCGGAGCGTGGTCCAGCCGCGGTCCCGCGCGGCCGTCTCCAGCCCGGCGAGCACCATCCTGGACAGGCCCCGCCCGCGCGCCGCCGGCACGACGTACGGGCGCTTCACCTCGGCGACGCCGTCCCCCGACGGGCGCAACGCGCCGCACCCGAGCGCCTCCCCTCCGGGGGCGCGGGCGAGCAGGACGACGGCGACGTCCGCGGCCGGGGGCGGCGTCCCCGGCTCCTGCCCGCCGTCGTGGCGCGCCTGCGGCTCGGCCTGCTGGTCGGCCGCGAGCCGCTGCACGTCGGCGTCCTCCCAGCCCACGGCCTCCAGCCGCACGTCGAGCACCGCCCGACCGTACTGACGCGTTCCACGTGGAACCCGTGACGTCCGTCAGTACCGCCGGGGCCCGCCCCGGCAGAAGACTGGTGCCCCGACCCGAGGAGGCCACCCCGATGCCCGAGCCGCACCTGCGCGCCGCCGACGCCGACCGTGCCGCCGTCGCCACCCAGCTCGGTGAGCAGATGAGCGCCGGGCGGCTCACCGTCGCCGAGTACGACGAGCGCCTGGCCCGTGCCTACGCCGCCCGGACCTACGGCGAGCTCGAGGCGCTCACCGCCGACCTGCCGCGACCGGCTGCGCAGCCCCCGGCGCCCGCACCGGCCGCGCACGGCGCCGTCCACAGGACGCCGGCGTGCGGCTGGAGCGGCGGGCCCTCGCGGCAGGCGGCCTGGCGGAACTGGGCCGTGACCGCCGTCATCGTGCTCACCGTCTGGATCGCCGGCTCGATCGCCTCCAGCGACCTGCAGTACCCCTGGCCGATCTGGGTCATCGGCCCGTGGGGCGCGGTGCTGGCCGCCCAGACCCTCGGTCGCCGCGGCTCCGGCGCCGAGCGGCGCCGGCTGACCTGAGGGTGCGGGTGACGGTCCCTGGAGCGGGTACAGCAACGCGGACCGCCCACGCCGAGCACCGGGGGACCGATGCACACGATGACCGAGCGCTTCACCGACGCCCTGCACCGGATCGACAGCGACCGCGACGTCCAGCCCATGCTGGACCTCACCGGGGACGACGCCGAGCTGTTCAAGCTGGACGAGCACCACCAGACCCGGGGCAAGGACGGCGCGAGGACCTTCTGGGAGGACTACCGCAACGTCTTCGGCGACCTGGAGACCACCTTCACGCACCGCGTGGTCGGCGAGGACAGCGCCGCCCTGGAGTGGACCTCGACCGGCACCCTGCGCAGCGGCAAGCCCTTCCGGTACCGCGGCGTGACCCTCATCGAGGGCGACGAGGAGCGACTCACCGGCGTCCGCACCTACTACGACTCCGCGGCGTTCGTGCAGGAACGCGGCGGCACCGCCTGAGGAAGGACCCCCTGCCCCCCGCCGGGGGCCGTCAACGCGAGAGCCCCGGGGAGATCTCCCCGGGGCTCTCGTCACACCTGTGGGCAAGGGGGGAGTTGAACCCCCACGTCCTTTCGGACACACGGACCTGAACCGTGCGCGTCTGCCATTCCGCCACTTGCCCCGGCGATGAAGGACAGTAGCAGCCCCCCGCACGGAACCCGGGGAGGGGGTCGGTGGTCCTCCCCGCGGGTCCGCCGCCCACCCCGGAACGTGAGTCGGTCCCCGGCTGGCCGCTCCGTTGACGGCTACGATCATCGGTGGCAGACCGGACGACCGCGCGAGCGCAAGGGAGCGACTGTGGGTGTGCTGCAGCGCTTCGAGCGGCGGCTGGAGGGCATGGTCGGGCTGGCCTTCGCCCGGATCTTCAAGGGCAAGGTCCACCCGGCCGAGATCGCCAAGGCCCTGACCCGCGAGGCCGACGAGCAGCGCGCGGTGATGGGTGAGGGCCGGGTCCTCGCGCCCAACATCTACGACGTCCGGCTGGGCCCCACCGACTACGACCACCTCGCCGAGTGGTCCGAGCAGCTGGCCGCCCAGCTCGCCGACATGGTCACCGAGCACATCGAGGGCGAGGGCTACCAGGTCTTCGACGCCGTCCAGGTGCGCCTGGAGCGCGACGACCAGTTGCCCACCGGCGTCTTCGAGGTCAGCTCGCACGTCGCCGACCCGTCGGCCAAGCCCGGCCCGCGCCTCGACGAGCCGGTCGGCCCCCGCAGCGGCGCCGTCCCCCCGCTGCCCCCGCTGCAGGGCCGCATGGCCACCGACACCGGCCGGCAGTCACCCTCGACGGTGGTCGGCCGCGCCGGCAGCAGGCCCGGGGTCACCCACGTGCTGCTGGTCGACGGCCCGGGCACCCGGCACGAGCTGACCACCGGGCGCAACGTCATCGGCCGCGGCACCGACGCCGACATCCGGCTGCCCGACACCGGCGTGAGCCGCAAGCACGTCGACGTCGTCCTCGACAACGGGACGGCGATCGTCGAGGACCTCGGCTCCACCAACGGCACCCTCGTCAACGGCCGGCGGATCACCCGTCAGCCGCTCGCCGACGGCGACGTCATCCGCATCGGCCACTCGGTGCTCGTCTACCGGCAGGACGGCGCGTGAGGCGGGTCGCGCCATGACGGCCGAGATCGTGCTGCAGATCTTCCGGTTCGGCTTCCTGCTGCTGCTGTGGCTGTTCATCTTCGCCGCGTTCCGGGTGGTCCGGGCCGACCTGTTCGGCGGCCGCGCCGGGCGGGTGGCCTCGGTGCCGCCGCGCGCCGCCGCGCCCGGGAGGAAGAAGACCCGCGGCGCCGCCAAGACCCTCGTGGTCACCGCCGGCCCGCTCACCGGGACGAAGATCACCCTGGGCGACCAGCCGATCCTCATCGGCCGCGCCGACGACTCGACCCTGGTGCTCACCGACGACTTCGCCAGCTCCCGGCACGCGCGGCTGACGAACCGCGGCGGCCAGTGGTACGTCGAGGACCTCGGCTCCACCAACGGCACCTACCTCGACCAGCAGCGCGTCCAGGGTCCGCTGCTCGTCGCGCCGGGTCAGCCGATCCGCATCGGGCAGACCGCGCTGGAGCTGCGCTCGTGACCCGCCGCGTCCCGGGGAGCCTGCCCCGATGAGCCTCGCGCTGCGCTACGCGGCCCGGTCCGACCGCGGCCTGGTCCGCGGCAACAACCAGGACTCGGTCTACGCCGGGCCCCGGCTGCTGGCCGTCGCCGACGGCATGGGCGGCCACGCGGCCGGCGACGTCGCCAGCAAGGTCGTCATCGCCGCCCTCGAGCACCTGGACGACGACGCGCCCAGCGGCGACATGCTGCAGGCGCTGCGCGAGGCGGTGTTCGACGGCAGCGAGCACCTGCGCGAGGTGATCCGCGAGTCCCCGCAGCTGGAGGGCATGGGCACCACGCTCACCGCCGTCCTGTTCGCCGGCGGCCGGCTGGCGCTGTGCCACGTCGGCGACTCGCGCGCCTACCTGCTGCGCGACGGCGTCCTGCAGCAGATCACCCACGACGACACGTTCGTCCAGACGCTGATCGACGACGGGCGGATCACGCCCGAGGAGGCCAACCACCACCCGCAGCGCTCGCTGCTGCTGCGCGCGCTCAACGGGCAGGACGTCGACCCCGACCTGTCGATGCGCGAGGCCCGCGCCGGCGACCGCTACCTGCTCTGCTCCGACGGGCTGTCCGGCGTGGTCAGCGAGGAGACGCTCGCCGAGGCCCTGCAGGACCCCGACCCGCAGTCCACCGCCGACCGGCTGGTCGAGCTGGCGCTGCGCAGCGGCGGGCCGGACAACATCACCGTGATCGTGGCCGACGTCGTGGAGGACGGCGGGGACGGCACCTACCCGGTCGAGCCGGTGGTCGACGGCGCCGCGGGCGACAACGTGGGGCAGCGCGCGGTCGACCCGCGCTCGGCCGCCGGGCGGGCCGCGCTGGCCGACCCCCGGCCGGAGCCCCCCGCGTCGACGGCACCGATGGCGGTCGCCCCGTCGCCCCGCCGCGGGCGGCGCCGGCTGCTCGGCGCGCTCGTCGCGATCGTCCTGCTGGCTGCCGCCGCCGTGGGCGCCTACCTGTGGGTGCTGTCCAACTGGTTCGTCGGGGTGCAGGACACCGCGGACGGCGCGCGGGTGACCGTCTTCCGCGGCCTGGACACCTCGCTGCTGGGCATGGACCTCCACCAGGTCGCCGACGTCACCGACCTCCCCGTCGCCGACCTCACGCCGGCCGGCGCCAGCAAGGTGCAGCGCGGCATCGCCGCCGACGACGCCCCCCACGCCCAGCGCATCGTCTCGATGCTGCGCGACCAGCGCCTGGAGCCGTGCCCGACCGAGGAGGACGTCGAGCCGTCGACGGTCGCCCCGACCGCAACCCCGTCGCCCTCCCCCACGCCGGCTCCGGACGCCGATGCGGCACCGACCGGCGCCGCCCCGATCCCGCCCGAGCCGACGACCTCCGCGCCGACGTCGACACAGCCGACCAGGACGTACGAGCCCGGAGTGGACTGCCGGGAGGCCCAGTGACATCCGGCCCCACGACCGACCCCCGCGCCGCGGCGCCGGGGACGGCGACCCCGCCCAGGCGCCGCAACACCGAGCTGGCGCTGCTCGGCTTCGCCGTCCTCATCACGCTGGTCGCGCAGGCGATCGTCGACCTCACCGTCACCGGCTCGCTGACCACCGAGCTGGCCACCTTCGGGCTGTGGATCACCGCGCTGTGGACCGTCGCCCACCTCGTCGTCCGCAGGTGGGCGCCCTACGCCGACCCGCTGCTGCTGCCCGCGGTCGCCCTGCTGGTGGGCCTCGGGCTGTCGTTCATCCACCGGCTGGACCTGGCCGCCCAGCAGGCCGGCAGCACGGCCAGCCGGGAGGACGCCCCCGTCCAGCTGGTGTGGGCCACGCTCGGCCTGGTGCTGTTCGTCGGCGTGCTGCTGGTGCTGCGCGACCACCGGCTGCTGTCCCGGTTCGCCTACACGCTGGCCCTCGTCGGCCTGGTGCTGCTGGCCATCCCGGCGGTGCTGCCGTCGTCCCTCTCGGAGGTCAACGGCGCCAAGATCTGGATCCGGGTGGCCGGCTTCAGCATCCAGCCGGGCGAGTTCGCCAAGATCTGCCTGACCGTCTTCTTCGCCGCCTACCTCGTCGACAAGCGCGACGTCCTGGCGCTGGCCAGCCGGCGCGTCATGGGCCTGGAGCTGCCCCGCGGCCGCGACCTCGGCCCGGTGCTGGTCGCCTGGATGCTGTCGATCCTCGTGCTGGTCTTCGAGCGGGACCTGGGCAGCTCGCTGCTGCTGTTCGGGATCTTCGTGGTCATGCTCTACGTGGCCACCGAGCGGGCCAGCTGGCTGCTCATCGGCCTGGGCCTGTTCGCCGGCGGCGCGCTGGTCGCCTACCAGCTGTTCGGCCACGTGCAGCAGCGCGTCGACTCCTGGCTGGACCCCTTCGCCTACTACGACGGCTCCGGCTTCCAGGTGGCGCAGGCGCTGTTCGGCCTGGGCACCGGCGGGCTGTTCGGGGCCGGGCTGGGCGGTGGCCGCCCCGACCAGGTGCCGGTGGCCAAGAGCGACTTCATCGCCGCCGCGGTCGGCGAGGAGCTGGGCCTGTTCGGCCTGGTCGCGGTGATCATCGTCTACCTGGTGCTGGTCGAGCGCGGGCTGCGCACCTCGCTGATCTGCCGTGACGCGTTCGGCAAGCTGCTCGCCGCGGGCCTGTCCTTCGCGATCGCCTGGCAGGTGTTCGTCGTCCTCGGCGGGGTGACCGGGCTGCTGCCGCTGACCGGCCTGACCACGCCGTTCCTCGCCTACGGCGGCTCGTCGCTGGTGGCCAACTTCGTGCTGGTCGCCGTCCTGGTGCGGATCAGCGACGCCGCCCGCCGCCCGGCCGCCCCCTCCGGGCCGCCCAAGCCCGCGCTGGGTGACGCCCCGACGGAGGTGGTGCAGACGTGAACGCCCCGCTGCGCCGTGTCGCGATCAGCGTGCTCGTGCTGTTCACGCTGCTGATCGTCAACGTCAACGTCATCCAGGTGGTCCGCTCCGACGAGCTGCGGTCCGACGGCCGCAACACCCGCGTGCTGGTCGAGGAGTACGACAGCGAGCGGGGCTCGATCGTGGTCGGCGGCACCGAGATCGCGAACTCGGTCCCGACCGACGACCAGCTCACCTACCTGCGGCAGTACCCCAGCGGCCCGGTGTACGCCCCGGTCACCGGCTACTACTCGCTGGTCTACGGCAACGCCCAGATGGAGCGCGCGGCCGACGACGTGCTCTCCGGGGACGACGCCCGGCTGTTCACCCGGCGCCTGGCCGATCTGTTCACCGGGCGGGACCCCTCCGGCGGCGACGTCGTCCTGACCCTGGACCCCGCGGTGCAGGAGACGGCGATGGCCGGGCTCGAGGGCGTCACCGGGGCGGTCGTCGCCCTCGACCCCTCGACCGGGGCGGTGCTCGGCATGGCCAGCACCCCGACGTACGACCCGAACCAGCTCTCCAGCCACCAACCGGCTGAGATCCGGGAGTACGCCGCACAGCTGGAATCCCTGGAGATCGACCCGCGGCTGAACCGGGCGATCGACGCGCGCTACTCGCCGGGCTCGATCTTCAAGGTGGTCGTGTCGGCCGCGGCGCTCGCCAGCGGCCAGTACACGTCCGACACCGTCGTCCCGGCGCCGCAGGAGCTGGTGCTGCCGGGCACCTCCACCCCGCTGGAGAACTTCGGCGGCTCGGCGTGCGACCCCAGCGGCCGACAGAGCCTGCTCGACGCGCTGACCGTCTCCTGCAACACCGCCTTCGCCCAGCTGGGCATCGACCTCGGCGAGGACCGCGTGCGGGAGATGGCCGAGGCGTTCGGCATCGACGGTGAGGGCTTCGAGATCCCGCTGACCGCCGAGGGCAGCACCATCGGCGAGATCGAGAACGACGCCCAGCTCGGGGTCAGCTCGATCGGCCAGCAGGACGTGCAGCTCACCCCGCTGCAGGCGGCGATGATCGCCTCCGCGGTGGCCAACGACGGGACGCTGATGAGCCCTTACCTGGTGGACCAGGTGCGCGCGCCGGACCTGTCGGTCATCGACCAGACCGACCCGGAGGAGCTCAGTGAGCCGGTCTCGGCCGACGCCGCCGACCAGCTCACCGAGATGATGACCAGCGTCGTGGAGAACGGCAGCGGCCGGCGCGCGCGGATCCCCGGCGTCACCGTCGCCGGCAAGACCGGGACGGCGGAGAACGCCGGCCCCGACCACAACTGGTTCATCGGGTTCGCCCCGGCCGACGACCCGCAGATCGCCGTGGCGGTCTTCGTGGCCAACGGCGGCGGCACGGGCGGCGACGTCTCCGCTCCCATCGCCCGTGACGTGATGCAGGCCTACCTCGACGGGCAGGGCGGCTGATGACACTGTCGACCGGGACGATCCTCGCCGGACGCTACGAGATCACCGCACCCATCGCCACGGGCGGCATGGGCGAGGTGTGGCGCGCCCGCGACCGCGTCCTCGACCGCGAGGTCGCCGCCAAGGTGCTGCGCAGCGAGTTCACCGGCGACCCGAGCTTCGTGGCCCGCTTCCGCAACGAGGCGCGGCACACCGCGGCGCTGTCCCACCCCAACATCGCCTCGGTCTACGACTACGGCGAGACCGAGGACGAGCGCGGCACCCAACTGGCCTTCCTCGTCATGGAGCTGGTCGAGGGCAAGCCGCTGGTCACGATCCTCCACGAGGAGGGCAAGCTCCCGGTCGACTGGACGCTGCACGTCCTCGGCCAGTCGGCCGACGGGCTCTCGGCGGCCCACCACGCCGGCGTCGTCCACCGCGACATCAAGCCGGGCAACCTGATCGTGCGCCCCGACGGCGTGGTGAAGCTGACCGACTTCGGCATCGCCCGCGCCCGCGATGCCACACCGCTGACCCGCACCGGCATGGTCGTCGGCACCGCCCAGTACCTCTCCCCCGAGCAGGCGCAGGGCTTCGAGGTCACCGCCGCCTCCGACGTCTACTCCCTCGGCGTCGTCGGCTACGAGTGCCTGACCGGCGGCCGACCCTTCGACGGGACCTCGCAGGTCGCGGTCGCGCTGGCGCACATCAACCGCCCGCCGCCGCCGCTGCCGGCCAACGTGCCGCCGGCGGTGCGGCTGCTCATCGAGCGCGCCCTGGCCAAGGACCCGGCCGACCGCTTCCCCGACGGCGCCGCGTTCGCCGCCGCGA
Source organism: Geodermatophilus chilensis (assembly GCF_002802985.1). Taxonomy (GTDB): domain Bacteria; phylum Actinomycetota; class Actinomycetes; order Mycobacteriales; family Geodermatophilaceae; genus Geodermatophilus; species Geodermatophilus chilensis. The sequence continues at coordinate 15,523 of NZ_NVPT01000040.1, forward strand.
TCCGGTCGGTCGCCTCCGGCAACGGTCTCTCCCCCGTCCACGCGGCCGCCGGTCCGGCGACGACCCCGCCCTACCCCGTGCGTGCCGCCCCCACCGCGCACACCGAGGTCGTCGACGACCTCGCCGACTCGCGCACCCAGGTGCTGGGCGCCGCCTCCGCCGGCGGGGCCGCCGCCACCGGAGCCCGGACCTCGGTGGGTGCCATGCCGCCCCTGCGCCGCACGGAGGACGACGACGAGGACGGCCGGTACACCCCGCCGCCTGCGGACGACGACCGCCGCCGCAACCGCTGGGTGTGGCTGGTCGCCGGCCTGCTGCTGCTCGCGCTGCTCGGCGGCGGGCTGTGGGCCCTGCTCGGCAGTGGGGACGACGCCCCGACGGGCACCGACGCCGCCCCCACCACCGCGCCGACGAGCATCACCAGCGAGGCGCCGGGGACGTTCTTCGTCGCGACCGGCGACTACGTCGGCGAGCCCGTCGACGACGTGGAGCAGCTTCTCACCGAGGAGGGCCTGCAGGTCGCGACGGAGGCGGCCAGCGCCGCGCAGCTCGCCGCGCTGGGCCAGGCGCTGGACGAGGGCGACGTCGTCACCACCGACCCGGCGAACACCGCCGTCCCGCTCGGCGACACCGTGACCCTGTACTACGCCGCCGACGACTACTCCCCCGACACCGGCGACGGGGACTCCGGCACCCGGGACGAGGCGCCTGCGGCCCCGACCACCCAGGCCCCGCCCCGGACGACGGCTGCGCCGGCCCCGACGACGGCCGGCGATCCCGACGGTGACGAGGACGGCGGCAGCGACGGCGGGGACAGCGACGAGGACACCGGGCAGACCGGCAACCCGCAGCGGTCGAGCACCGCCACGGCGACGAACACGGCGGAGTCAACGCAGACCCCGCTCCCCGGCAACACGCCAGCGCCGACGCCGACGGTCCCCAGTGACACGGCTGAGAATCCGAACGGCAACGCCCAGGGCCAGCAGCAGGTGGCTCGGGAAGAGGACCCGACGGCGTGAGTCCCGCCCCTCGCGCCGCCCGGGCCCGGCCGGTCGCAGCGGTTAGGCTGCCCGGCGGCCCACCCGTCCGCTGCGCTCCGCCAGGGGCCACCCGGCCGCAGGACCGCACCGCCCGAGAGGACCTCCGATGACCACGCCTCCAGTGCTCGGCGAGCGCTACGAGATCGGCGGGGTGCTCGGCCGCGGCGGCATGGCAGAGGTGCACCGCGGCCGCGACCTGCGACTCGGGCGCGAGGTGGCGGTCAAGGTGCTGCGCAGCGACCTCGCCCGCGACCCCTCCTTCCAGGTCCGCTTCCGCCGGGAGGCCCAGGCCGCGGCCTCCCTGAACCACCCGGCGATCGTCGCCGTCTACGACACCGGCGAGGACCGGTCGTCCAGCGGCGCGACCCCCTACATCGTCATGGAGTACGTCGAGGGCGAGACCCTGCGCGACGTGCTGCGCCGGGCGGGCGTGCTCCCCCCGGAGCGGGCGATGACCCTGGCGGCCGACATCTGCGCCGCCCTCGACTTCAGCCACCGCAACGGCATCGTGCACCGCGACGTGAAGCCCGGGAACGTGATGATCACGCCCGAGGGCACGGTCAAGGTCATGGACTTCGGCATCGCCCGCGCGGTGTCGGACTCCGCGGCGACCATGACCTCCACCGCCGCCGTGATAGGGACCGCCCAGTACCTCTCCCCCGAGCAGGCCCGCGGCGAGAGCGTCGACGCGCGCTCGGACGTGTACTCGACCGGCTGCCTGCTCTACGAGCTGGTCACCGGCGCGCCGCCGTTCACCGGCGACTCGCCGGTCTCGGTCGCCTACCAGCACGTGCGCGAGGACCCGAAGCTGCCGTCGTCGGTCAACCCGGCGATCCCGCCGGAGCTCGACGCCATCCTGCTCAAGGCGCTGAGCAAGAACCCGGCGAACCGCTACCAGTCGGCCGCGGAGATGCGCAACGACCTGCTGCGGGCGCTGGCCGGTCAGCGGGTCGAGGCCACGCCGGTGATGGGCGACGCCGAGAAGACCGCCATCATCGGCGCCCCGCCCGGCGGGTACGGCGGCGACTGGGACGACGAGGACGACGAGGACGCCCGCAAGCGCCGGCGCAACCGCATCATCGCCGCCGTCATCGCCGGCGTGCTGATCCTCGGCGGCGTGATCGCCGTGGCGCTGCTGGTCAACTCCGACGACGACGCGCCGCCGGCCGACCCGACCGCCGCGCGCGTGAGCGTCCCGAACGTGGTCGACCAGGACCAGGCGACGGCCACCCAGAACCTCGAGGCCGCCGGGCTGACCGTCGGCCAGGTGACGACGCAGGTCACCCGGGACGAGTCCCAGGAGGGCGTCGTCCTGAACACCGACCCCGCCGGCGGCGCGCAGGTCGACGAGGGCACCGCGGTCAACCTGACCGTCGGCGTCGGACCGGACACCATCGAGGTCCCGGCCGTGATCGGTCTGGACGTCGACCGGGCCGAGACCACCCTGGAGAACGCGGGCTTCGAGAGCGTGCAGACCGAGGAGGTCGACTCGCTGTCGCCGGCCGACCAGGTCGTCGACGTCAGCCCCGGCGAGGGACAGTCGGTCGACCCGAGCACCACCGTGACGCTGCAGGTGTCCGACGGCGACGCCGAGGTACCCGACGTGACCGGCCAGCAGCAGGCGGCGGCCACCCAGGCGCTGCGAGGCGCGGGCTTCACCAACGTCACCCCCGAGCAGGTCGAGTCCCAGCAGCCCGAGGGCACGGTCATCGCGACCGACCCCTCCGGCGGCGAGCAGGCCTCCGCCGACGACCCGATCACCCTGCAGGTCTCCAGCGGACCGTCCGAGCCGGAGACGGTCACCGTCCCCAACGTGGTCGGCCAGCCGCAGGCGGCGGCCCAGCAGCAGCTGCAGGCGGCCGGCTTCTCGGTCAGCGTCACCAACCAGCAGGCCGCTGACGAGGCGGACGTCGGCGTGGTGCTGCAGCAGAGCCCGACCGGTCAGGCTCCCGCGGGCTCGACGGTGACCATCGTCGTCGGGACCCAGCCGCCCGGGACGCCGACGGCCGGCACGGGCGGTGGCGGCGACAACGGCGGCGCTGCCCGCCCGCCCACCGGGAACTAGCCGCAGGACGACAGCAGGGCCCCTCCCCGCACGGGGAGGGGCCCTGCTGTCATGAGGTCGACCCTGTCCCGGGGCCCGCCCCTGAGCCTGCGAGGGGTGGGGAGGACGGGGGGTCCTTCTCAGGCCGTCGTGGCCACCGTGGTGAGCCGCTGGGCGGCGGCGCCGGCCGCCTCGACGACGGCGGGGTCCGGCGCCAGGCCGCAGGCCTCCAGCCAGGTGGCGAGCATCCGGTGGCCGCCCTCGGTGAGCACCGACTCGGGGTGGAACTGCACGCCCTCGATGGGCAGCTCGCGGTGCCGCAGCGCCATCACGATGCCCGACGGCGTCGTCCCGGTGATCTCGAGCTCGGCGGGCACCGTGTCGCGGTCGACGGCCAGCGAGTGGTAGCGGGTGGCGGTGAACGGCGAGGGCAGCCCGGCCAGCACGCCGGCGCCCTCGTGCACCACCTGGCTGGTCTTGCCGTGCAGCAGCTCGGGCGCGCGCACGACCTCCGCACCGAACGCCGCACCGATCGCCTGGTGGCCCAGGCACACGCCCAGCACCGGCGTCCCGGCCTCCGCGGCGGCCCGCACCATCGGCACGGTCACCCCGGCGTCGACCGGCGTCCCCGGGCCCGGGGAGAGCAGCACCCCGGCGACGTCGAGGTCGGGCAGCTCGTCGACGGTGACGGCGTCGTTGCGCCGGACGACGCACTCGACGCCCAGCTGGCCCAGGTACTGGACCAGGTTGTAGACGAAGCTGTCGAAGTTGTCGACGACGAGGACGGGGCGGCTCACGGTCCCTGTCTACACCGGCCGCCCGGTCAGCCGGCAGCGGCTGTGGCGTACTCCATCGCCGGCGGGCCGTCGTAGGCCGGCAGGGTGACCTCGCCGCGCTGCTGGACGGCGAAGCCCAGGCCGTAGTCCTCGACTGCCTGCTGGAACACCTGCACCTGCGGCGAGGCGGCCAGCTGGGCGCGGATCGCGTCGGCTTCCCCGATCGCGGTGACCACGAACGGCGGGGACCAGGTGCGGCCGTGCAGCAGCAGGACGTTGCCGACACAGCGGACGGCGCTGGTCGCGATCAGCCGCTGGTCCATGATCGCCACCGCGTCCGCGCCGGCGGCCCACACGGAGTTCACGACGGCCTGCACGTCGGACTGGTGGATGACGACGTCGTCGGGCCGGGCGCCGAGGGGCAGCGAGCCGTCGGGCCGCCGCGGGGCGTCGTCCAGGGTGATCTGCACACCGGGGCCGGTGACGGCGACCAGACCGGCCGACACGGCGCCGGCCCGGCCGGCGTCGCGGGCGGCCGCCACGTCGCCGTCGCGGGACGCGGCCTGGTCGGTGAGGGCCTGCACCTGCGCCTGCAGCGCCGCCAACTGCTCCTCCTGCGCCGCGACGGCCTCCTCCCGGGCGGGGATGAGGGCGGACAGCTCGGTGACCTCCCCACCGCGCAGGTCGGTGCCCTGTGCGGTCTGGCTGGAGGTGGCGAACAGCAGTCCCGCGGCCAGTGCCACCACGGGCACCAGGGCGGCCCACGCGGTACCCCCACGGGTCATCCGTGGGCGCAGGGTGCGGGCTGTGGCCACCTCTGCAGCTTAGGCTGGACAACGGTCACGGCCGGTCGCGACGGACCGGCCCCGGAGGGAGTCCATCGGTGCCCAAGTCGAAGGTGCGCAAGAAGTCGGTCTACACGCCGCCGCAGGGCACCCTGCAGTCCGGGACGGCGAGCGCGCGGTCCGTCCAGCCCAGCCCGCGCTGGTACGCGCCGCTCATGGTCACCCTCATGCTGCTGGGGCTGCTGTGGATCGTCGTGTTCTACGTCGCCGGCGACCGGATCCCGTTCATGTCGGCGCTCAACGCCTGGAACTTCCTGATCGGCTTCGGTCTCATGGTGGCCGGTCTGGTCATGTCGATGCGCTGGCGCTGAAGAAGGACCCCGTCCTCCCCACCCCTCGCGAGCTCGGGGCGGGACCCGGGACGGGGCCGGTACCACTCGAGCGGCCCTCGTCCCCACCCGGGACAGGGGCCGCTCGGTTGTAACCAATCGGATACGCACAGTGTTGTCCACAAGCGGTGCTGTGCACAGCGGACGGGCGCTGTCCACAGGTCGACAAAGCGCTCCGCCCCCAGGGTTGTCCACGACGTGTGGAGGACGCCTGTTCGACCTCGTCGCCCTGACCTGCCGGTTTGCAAGGGGTGGGACGGATGTGACGAGAAGGGCACCCGGGTAACTACAGGGCTGTGACTCCATCCCCAGCTGTGCACACGACTGTGGACGAGTCGACATGGCGGCAGGCCTGCATTCGCCGTCCTACCCATCCTGTGCTAGCGCGACACGCGGCCTGACCACGGCAGATCCCCGCCTCCCCACGGCCGTCCGGGCACGACGACGGCCCCCGGTCCACGGGGGACCGGGGGCCGTCGGAGAGGGGCTGTGGACCGGACGCGCTGGTCCCCCGCAGGGTCCCGCCGCGGCCCCGTCCCGGGCACCGCCCCGAGCCTGCGGAGGGTGGAGAGGACGGGGCCCTTCCACGGTGGGGGGCCGGGGTCCTCCCTCAGGCGTCGGTGAGCAGCTCCAGGACGGTCGCGTTCACCATCCCGCCGCCCTCGCACATCGTCTGCAGCCCGTAGCGGGTGCCGGTGGCCTGCATGGTGTGCACGAGCGTCGTCATGATCCGCGCCCCCGAGCCACCCAGCGGGTGCCCCAGCGCGATGGCGCCGCCGCGGGGGTTGAGCCGGTCGACGTCCGCCCCGGTCTCCAGCTGCCAGGCCAGTGGCACCGGCGCGAACGCCTCGTTGACCTCGAACACCCCGATGTCCTCGACCGACAGGCCCGAGCGCTGCAGCACCTTGTGGGTGGCCGGGATGGGGGCGGTCAGCATGATGACCGGGTCGTCGCCGGCCATCACGGTGGTGTGGATGCGCACCAGCGGGCGCAGGCCAAGCTCGCGGGCCTTCTCCGAGGTGGTGACGAGCAGCGCGGCCGACCCGTCGGAGATCTGGCTGGCGTTGCCGGCGCTGATGACGCCGTCGGCCTTGAACGGGGTCTTCAGCGAGCCGAGCTTCTCCAGCGTGCCGCCGGCGCGGATCCCCTCGTCGACGCTGACCACCGTGCCGTCGGGGATGGTGACCGGGACGATCTCCTCCTCGAAGGCGCCGTCGGCCTGGGCCTTGGCCGCCTTCTCGTGCGAGGCGAGGGAGTACTCGTCGAGCTGGGTGCGGGAGAAGCCCCAGCGCTCGGCGATCATCTCCGCACCCACGCCCTGGTTGGGGAAGACGCCGTCGTAGCGCTCGAGGAAGCGCGGCCCCAACGGCGCCCCGGCCCCGATGGCCGCGTCGTAGGTGGAGCCCATCGGCACCCGGCTCATCGACTCGACGCCGCCGGCGACGACCACGTCGGCCTGGCCGCTGATGACCGTGGCGGCGGCGAAGGCCACCGCCTGCTGCGAGGAGCCGCACTGGCGGTCGATCGTCGTCCCGGGCACCGACTCCGGCCAGCCCGCGGCCAGGACGGCGTTGCGGCCGATGTTGAAGGTCTGCTCGCCGACCTGGCTCACGCAGCCCCAGAACACGTCCTCGACCACGGCCGGGTCGATGCCGGCCCGCTCGACCAGCGCGTCCAGCACGGTGGCCGACAGGTCCACGGCGTGCACGCCGGACAGCCCACCGCCCCGCTTGCCCACCGGGGTGCGCACCGCGGCGCAGATGACGGCATCTCGCATGACCACTCCTCGTCGACGTGGGCGGCGTTCCGCCCCCCGTGGCGAGATGGTAGGACGTCCACGCATCGATGCCGACGACGTCGCCTGGGAGGCTGGACGCCGTGGAGTGGTCGCCGCGCACCGGGGGGACGGCGGTCCTGGCGGCCGTCGGCGTGGCCCTGGGCCTGGCCACCGTGTTCCTGGACCCGCTCGGCCGGGTGCTGGTCGGCGCGGCCGCCGTCCTGCTGCTGGCCCTGGCCCTGCGCGACCGCCTGCTGCGCCCGCGGCTGGCCGCCGGTCCGCAGGGCGTCGCCGTCCACCGGCTGACCGGCACCGCCGTGCTGCCGTGGACGCGGCTGCAGGTGCGGGTGCGCGACACCCGCCGGTGGGGGCTGCGCTCGCGGCTGCTGGAGCTGGACACCGCCACCGGGCCGGACGACGACGGCGAGCTGGTGCTGCTCGGCCGCCGGGACCTGGGCGCCGACCCGGGCGACGTCGCCCGCGCCCTGCGCGCGCTGCGGCCCCGTCCAGGGCCCCGCCCCGAGCCTGCGAGGGGTGGGGAGGACGGGGTCCTTTAACCGAGGACGACGAGGGTGGGCACGGTCAGAGCGACCACCACGAGCGCCGCGGTCAACAGCATCAGGCCCAGCACCTGCAGCTCGGTGCGCCGCCGGGCCAGCACAACCACCCCGGTGGCGACGAAGCCGGCCACCAGGCCGCCCAGGTGCCCCAGCAGGGAGACACCGGGCAGGAAGCTGACGAACACGTTGATCGCCAGCAGGGTGAGCAGGCCGCGGAGGTCCTCCCGGCGGGCGAGCATGACGACGGCGAGCCCGCCGAGCAGGCCGTAGATCGCGGCCGACGCACCGGCGACCGGGCGCCCCGGCTCACCGAACAGCTGGAGCGCGACCGCACCGCCGAGCAGCGAGACGAGGTAGACGACGAGGTAGCGCCACCGGCCGAGCTGGCGCTCCAGCTCGGAGCCGAAGACGAGCAGCGCGAGCATGTTGAGCACCAGGTGCACGACGCCGATGTGCAGGAACGCCGCCGTGACCAGCCGCCAGTCCTCGCCGAGCTCGACCAGGACCGGGATCTGCGCCAACTGCACGAACAGCGGCGAGAGCTGGTTGTCCAGCGGGTTCGCCCCGGCCAGGCCGGCGGAGACCGCGGTGACCACGAACACCGCCACGTTGAGCGCGATGAGCGTGACCGTGACCCCGCCGAAGCGCCGTCCGGCCCGCTGCAGCAGCGGGGCCTGGCGGGGACGGCGCACGCTCGCGTTGCCGGCGCGGACGTCGTCCGGGCACTGGAAGCCGACCGAGGCGGGGGTCATGCACTCCGGGCAGATGGGCCGCCCGCACCGGGTGCAGGAGATGAGGGTGGGCCGGTCCGGGTGCCGGTAACAGGTGGGTGACGGGGGCGCCGGCCGTGGCCGGCCGGCGCCCCCGTCGTCCGGGCTCGTGGTCAGCTGCGCTGCACCTCGACCGACTGGAGGACGACGTCCTCCACCGGGCGGTCGCCGCGGCCGGTCTGCACCTTGGCGATGCGGTCGACGACGTCCCGGCCGGCCTGGTCGGCCACCTCGCCGAAGATCGTGTGCTTGCCCGTCAGCCAGGTGGTCGGCGCGACGGTGATGAAGAACTGGGAGCCGTTGGTGCCGGGCCCGGCGTTGGCCATGGCCAGCAGGTAGGGCTTGGTGAAGGCCAGGTCGGGGTGGATCTCGTCGCCGAACTGGTAGCCCGGGCCGCCGATGCCCTGACCCAGCGGGTCACCGCCCTGGATCATGAAGCCGTCGATGATCCGGTGGAAGACGGTGCCGTCGTACAGGCGGTCGGTGGTCTTCGCGCGGGTCTGCGGGTGGGTCCACTCCCGGCGGCCCTCGGCGAGGTCGGCGAAGTTCGCGACCGTCTTGGGGGCGTGGTCGGGGAACAGGTCGACGGTGATGTCGCCGTGGTTGGTGTGCAGGACGGCACGGCGTGCAGGAGTCGCTTCAGTCACGACGTCCACTCTCCCACTGGACGGAGTGGGGCGTCGGGGCAGGCGGCGGCTGCCGGCCCAGCGCCGCCAGGCTCGACCGGGAGCTCGGATGTGGCAGGTGCACGGTTGGCGACCCGCTGACCGATCCCGGGGTCCTGCCGGGACCACGAGGACGACTCGCGGCGTCGCGGGCAGGCACGTCGCGTCTCTCCGGTCGGTGCGAGCGGTCAGCAACCCACGGGCTGGATGAGGAGCCGGGGAACGCGGGTGCCTCAGCGGGGAGTGCAGGCGGCCGAGAGTTCCCCGTGGTAGGCGAGGACCAGCGGGGTGCCGGTGCACACGATGCTGCGGCGGGGGTCGCCCGCCACCGCGGCGGCACCGATGCCGCCCACTGGCCCGTTCGCGGCGAGGAGGGACTCGACGAAGCCCGGCGCCACCATCCGGTCCACGCGGGTGTCATCGGGGTCGACGCCGTTCATCTCGGCGGCGTAGCGGTAGGCCTCCTGGCGGCCGAGGACCCTGTCGACCAGACGATTGTCGACGGCGGTGTAGCTGTCGAAGACGAAGGCACCCAGCTCATCGACGATCGTCTGCGGCGGTATGCCCCGCGCCTGGGACACCCACGCGACGAAGGCCTCGTACTCCCGGTCCAGGCCGCGTCCCATGACCGCCCGCTCCTCCTCGGTCATGTCGCGGTAGGGGTTGCCGAAGTCCTTGCCGCGGCCCCGGGTGAGGTACTCCTCGGTGAGGCCGCCGTCGGTGATCACGCCCGGCTCGAGCAGCGAGCCCGGGATGCCGGTCACGTCGCGGAAACGCTGGAACGGGCCCATGACCACGCCGATGCTGCCGACGAGGCTGCCGTGGTCGGCCACGATCTGGTCGGCCCCCGCCATGGCGTACACCCCGCCTGAGGCCGACATGCCCTGCACGTGGGCCATCACCTGGTTGCCGGTCCGCTTCTGATAGCGCTCCACGGCGTCGGCGATGGCGCGGGAGCCGTGGATCGTGCCTCCTGAGGTGTTGAGCTCCAGGATCAGACCGTCGGCGTCCTCGGTCTCCAGGGCGTCGATGGTGTCGGCGACGTCGTAGCCGTAGGTCGCGCCGCCGAAGGGAACACCGTCACTCTCGCCGCCCAGGATGACGCCGGTGACCGGGACGGCGATCAGCCGCGCCGGGGCATCCGCCGCACCCCACACGGTCTCCGTCGGCGGCCCGCTGGGAGAGCTGTCGCCGCCTCCTGCGGACAGCCCGACCAGGGCCAGCACCATCACCACCGTCAGCCCCACGGCGACCACGGCCAGCACCACGCCCGCGCCCAGAGTCGCCCCCAGCCCGAGGGCGAAGCCGCGCCGGAAGTAGCCGGGCTGACGCATCCGCGGTGCCGGCTCCGGCCGCCAGCCGGGCGGCGGCGCATCGGGTGCCGGCAGCTGCGTGCTCACGTCGGGCCCTCCGGGATCTCGTGACGGCGAGGCGGCGACAGTAACCATGGACGCCGGCCGCGGGCCGTCACCGCGCCGCGCCGTCCGAACGCCGGGAGCAGGCTCCGTACGGGGGCATCACGTCCGGGGTTCGGTCAGGTGCTCTGGTCGGCGACCGTGCGCAGTGCGTTCTGCAGCCGGGTCTTGGCGTCGGCGGCGATCGGCTCGAGTTCGGGCCGGTCGGGGACGCTGACCATGAGCTCGGGGTTCAGAGCGGAGACCAACGTCTGCCCGTCGTCGTCCGTGCGGACGACGACGTTGCAGGGCAGCAGCAGTCCGAGGTCGGGTTCGATCTGCAGGCCCTGCCGGGCGAGGGGGGCGTTGCAGGCGCCCAGGATGATCTGCGGCGGCACGTCGACGTCGAGCTTGGCCTTGAGGGTGGCGGCGACGTCGATCTCGGTGAGGATGCCGAAGCCCTGTTCGGCGAGGGCGGCGCGAGTGCGCTCCAGGGCCTGGTCGAGCGGGGCGTCGACACGCACGCTCATGCCGAAGTCGGCCATGACGGTTCTCCTCCTGGTGTAGGGACATGGTGGCTGGTGCCCGCGGTGGCGGGCGGTCATCCACTGGGTGGGTTGAGCAGGGCCTGGGTGGCGACGAAGGCGGCGACGGCGAGCACCAGGTATGCGAAGCCGCGGCGCAGCCGGTCGGCCGGGAGCCTGGTGGCGAATCTGCCGGCGATGAGGGAGCCGGCGACGGCGGCGGCTGTGAACGCTGCGACGACGCTCCAGTCGAGGGTGGTGTCCCCGGCGTGCGCGGCGAATCCCGCGGCGGAGTTCAGCACGATGATGACCAGGCTGGTGCCGACCGCGACCGCCATGGGCAGGCCGAGGAGGAGCACGAGGGCGGGGATGATCAGGAACCCGCCGCCGACGCCGAACAGGCCGGTGAGGAAACCGACGGCCACGCCGGCGCCGACGGCTCTCGGAAGGCAGCCGCGCCAGTTGATCCCGCCACCGGGCAGGGCGCAGTCCCCCCCTTCTGGCACGTCTCTCCTGAGCATGCGCACCGCCGCGGCGACCATGAGCAGCGCGAACCCGACGAGCACGACGCGGGCGTCGAGCAGCCGGTTGACCGCGGTGCCGGCGAACGCAGCGAGGGCTCCGGCGGCACCGAAGACGCCGGCGATGCGCCAGCGGACCTGCCGCAGGCGCGGCAGCAGCGCGGTGGCCGAGAAGACACCGACGACGAGCAGCGAGGTCGGGATGGCGGCGCCCAGCGGCAGCCCGGCCCCGTAGACCAAGGCGGGAACGGCGAGGATCGACCCGCCGCCGCCGAGCAGTCCCAGCAGCACGCCGATGAGCAGGCCCAGGCCGAGTGCCGCGCTCATCGCACGGCGCCTGTCCCGCCGCCGACGCCCGGGCGCGCCACCGCCGTCATGCCGGTGACCCCGCCGTCAGCTGATCGAGGATCTCTTCCGGCGTGCGGGCGCGGGGACCCCGGTTGTACGGCAGCGCGGACAGGACCCGGCCCAGAGTGCAGGTGTCGGTCAGCGCCGACATGGTGAGGCCGGCGCCCACGCCACCGGCGAGCATGCCGGCCCGGGGAGCGCGGAGGCCGGCCAGGGAGCTGCCCAGGACGAGGAACCCGGCGACCAGGCGGACCTGCCGTTCGAGGCTCCAGCGTGATCGGCCGCGCACGACCTCGCCACCGGCGGTCTCGTAGGAACCGACTCCGCCATCGAGGACGTGGAGGCGTGCAGCGCCGGCGCCGGCGAGGCGCTGCTGGGCCTGGCGGGCCCGGTTGCCGGACTGGCAGACGAGTACCACGTCACGGTCCAGCCGCTCGGCTACTTGCCTGGCGTGCTTTTCGATCAGGGGGAGCGGGGCGTTGACCGACCCGGGAATGCGAACGGTCTCGAACTCGGCGGGCGTGCGGACGTCGATCACCGTGAGCGCGTCACGGCGCTCGAGCCGCGCGCGCAGGGCGGCGGCATCGAAGCGCCCGGGGGTGGTCGTGGTCACGTAGGTCCTCTCGATGGCTCTGCGGAATGCGGTGGGTCGGGGACGGGCGTCAGCCGGCGCCGGGGCCGGTGGCGGCGCCAGCGCCCTCGGTAGGCCGCTCGTCCTCGAGCCCGGCGTCCTTGGCGCTGCCGTAGGAGTCGTTGATGAGCACGACCTCTCGGCCCGGGGTGTCGAGGACCGAGGCGGCGATGGAGGCGCGGTAGCCCGAGCCGCAGTAGACCCACACCTGCCCGGTGGGGACCTCGTCGAGGCGGGCCGGGAGTTCGTGCAGGGGGATGTGCTGCGATCCGCGCACGTGCCCCTGGGCGCGTTCGTCGTTGCGGCGGGCGTCGAGCACCTGCACCGGGCCCCTCTGCAGGGCGGCGGCGAGGCCGGCGAAGTCGGTGACCCGGTAGGAGCGCAGCGCCTGCCCGTGGGCGAGGGTCTCGATGTCCCCGATGGCGGCGCCGGCGAGGTCGTCGACGCCGATGCGGACCAGCTCGCGGCGGGCCTGGGCGACCTGCTCCTCGCTGTCTCCGATCAGCGTGATGGGTTCGCCGTAGGCGTAGAGCCAGCCGAGGTAGGTGACGAAGTTGGTGCCGAGCTCGAAGTTCAGGCTGCGCGGAAGGTGCCCGGCGGCGAACGCGGTCCGCTGGCGCAGGTCGACCACCCACTCGCCGGCCTCGAGCCGCCGGCGCAGCTCCGCCGGGTCCACCGGCTGGGGCAAGGACAGGTTCACCGGAGCCGGACCGGAGCGGTTGATCGGGCCCATGTGCGCGTAGTAGGCGGGGTAGGCGTCCAGCCCGGCGAGGAGGGTGTCGACGTACTGCTTCTCCTCCATGGTCAACGCGGGGTTGGCCCGCAGCTGCTCGCCGACGGTGGAGGCGGTGCCGCTGGTCGGGGTCGCGGAGCAGAAGCTGCCGAACCCGTGGGTCGGGAAGACCTCGGTCTGCGCGGGGAGCTCGCGGGCGATCCGGCGCACGGAGTGGAACTGCGCGTGGGTCAGCTCGTCGGTGGCCGCCGGGCTCACCAGGTCGGTGCGCCCGGTCGCGCCGTAGAGCATCGACCCGCCGGTGAACACCGCCCGGACCGCCTCCGCCCCGTCGCCCTGGGCGGTCTCGAGGACGTAGCTGACGTGGTGGTGGGTGTGGCCGGGGGTGTGCAGGACCCGCAGCCGCATCGCCCCGGCCTCGAGCACGTCCCCGTCCGCGACCGCGAGGTGCTCGAAGCGGGCGTCGCTGCCGGTGGGCAGGACGTACGTTGCGCCGGTGCGCGCGGCGAGCTCCAGCCCCCCGGTGACGTAGTCGTTGTGGACGTGGGTCTCGAGCACGTGGGTGAGGCGTACGCCGCGCTGCTCGACGAGGTCGAGGACCCGGTCGATGTCACGCTGCGGGTCGACGACGAGGGCGACCTGACCGTCGGTGGCCAGGTAGCTGCGGTCGCCGAGGCTGGACGTCTCGATGGTTCGGATCTGGATCACGGGGGTCTCCTGCGAGGTAGGTCCGCGGCTGCGGGGTGACTGTGATCGGGTGTGGTCGGGTGGTGATCAGGCGACGGTTCCGGGGCGACCGTCGGCGGCGCTGGAGGGAAGGCCCTCGCGCGCCCACCGCTGCATCCCGCCGTCCATCACCGCGGCCCGGCGGCCGTGGGAGGTCAGCAGGTCCGCGGCCCGCCCGGCGCGGCCGCCGCTGCGGCAGACCGTGACGACGGGACGCTGCGCGTCCAGCTCACCGATGCGCTCCGCGAGTTGGCCGAGCGGGATGTGCACCGCGCCGTCGATGTGGCCGGCCGCCCATTCCTCGTCCTCGCGGACGTCGAGGATCTGCAGCTCGCCGCGGCGGTCCTGCACCGTGCGGGGGTCCATGCCGTGCTCCTTGGTCTCTTGGGGAAGGTGGGCTGACGTTCGGGTCACCGGCCGGCGCCGGGCGGGCCGGTGGGTCACTGCTGGTCCAGCCAGCGCTGCATCAGCGCGATCTCGTCGGTCTGTACGCGAACCATCTCCGCGGCCATCGCGGCGATCTGCCGGTCGCTGCCGGCCCGCTGGACCATTCGCGCCATGTGCACGCCCATCTGGTGGTGCGGAATCATGGCCTCCAGGAAGACGCGATCGAACTGCTCATCCGGCACCTCGGCGAGGTCGGTCGCCGAGTCCATCCCGGCGGCCATCCCCGACCCCATCCCGCCGGCGGGGGCGTCCGGGTCGGCGCCCAGCCGCGTCGCCGCGGCGCGCAGCTGGGCGATCTCCGCGGTCTGGGTGCGCTGGATGTCCCGGGCCAGCTGCCGGACCTCGGGGCGCTGCGCCCGTTGCTGGGCCAGCCGGGCCATCTGCACCGCCGACTCGTGGTGCACGGCCATCTGCACCGCGAACATCGCATCGGCCGAGCCGGCCATCCCCGGCATCGCCGAGCCCATGCCCATGCCCATGCCCATGCCGGTGGACGGCCGGTCGACCGCCCCCGCGTCCGGCAGCAGCTGCGCCCCGGTCACCACGCCACCGCCGAGCAGCAGCACCGCCGCCGCGGTACCCGCGACCAGTCGCCTGTGTGTCGTCCGCATCGAAGCCTCATCCTCTCGTTCGTTCACAACCATACAACGCTCTAGTTGTAAGTAGGATGAAGGCGTGCCTGTTCCCAGTCCGCTGCCCGACCCCCTGGTGGAGCTGGTCGCTCAGCGTTTTCGTGTGCTCGGTGAGCCGGCCCGGATCAAGCTGCTCGACGCGCTGCGCTCAGGGCCTGCCAGCGTGGGTGAACTCGCCACCCGCGTCGGCCTCAGTCAGCAGAACGCCTCCAAGCACCTCGGCGTGCTGCACAGCGCCGGCCTGGTCCAGCGGACCCGCACCGGCAGCACCGCCCAGTACGCCATCACCGATCCCAGCGTCTTCGCCCTCTGCGAGATCGTCTGCGACGCCCTACGCGACCGGTACAGCGCCCTGCAGGCGGTCCTGCCACCCCCGCCGGCGCCGGTCGGTCGCTGAGGAACCAGCCGGCCGACGCTCCCGGCACCCGACCTCGCAGGCCCGAGGGCCGATCCGCCGGCGGTCGACGTGGGACCGAGGACGGTCCCACCCACGACACGTGTCCGGAGGGCGACCACGGCTGAGCCGCTGTCCCTGACGGAGACGGCGACCGCTTCATCGCCCGGGGGACGGCCTCGCGTCCGAGATGACAGCGTCTCGGTCAGCAGGGGAACCGCCCTGCGGGCTGCTTCGCGCGGACAGGTCGCGGACCGTCTACGGAGGGCGCCGACTCAGCGGCGCACCGAGAATCGGCCGTGGGTCGAGGACTCGCAGGCCAGCCGGCCTATCGAGATGGTGGAGACGAGGGGAATCGAACCCCTAACCCCCGCCTTGCAAAATCGACCTTGGGGTGGTTTGGCGCAGTGGGCTGTGACTGAAAACCCCTCTTGACCAGCGCCTTTACCGATGGTCGCTCTCGGCTGCCGTTGGCCGATTTCGACCGTTTTGCGGACCATCTGCGGACTGTGTGCGGACTGGGGCCGCCGCAGCAGTCGCCTCGGACACTGCCCTGACGACAGCACCCGCCCCCCACACCCGCGGCAGCATCTCCGACTGCGCCGGCCGCCGGAAGGGCGCTTCGCGTCCCTGCGGGATGGGCCTGCGGCCCACCCTTCCCCCAGCGCTGCGCAGTCGGAGGGGAGCTGGTTGTGGGGAGCGGGGTGAACTCCCGGCTGACCGCCCGCATCCTGCCTCGCCGCGGTAGGGCCCGGCGTCACCGGCCACCTGCCGGCGGTGACGGGTCCTCGGACCAGGATCGGTACAGCTGGTGGATCCCCTCGGACTCGGCACGGTGCGCCACTGGGCGTTCTGCGGCTCCGCTCCCATCTCGATGCACCAGTGCACCGCAGACTCCAGGGTCTGCCGCGCCGTGGGGAAGTGCCCGCCGGGGCGGATGGGGTAGAGGTGGAGGTGCGGGAAGGTGGCGTGGCTCTTGCCGGCCGGGTGCCAGTGCATCCCCCACAGCTTCGCGTTGTCCGGCGCCCGGAACTCATACAGGTAGGCCGACGTGGTGACCCGCCAGCGCCCCTCCTGGGCGTCGTACTTCTCGGGGTCGGTCGGGATGATCCGGGAGTGCATGGACGCCAGAAACCGGCAGCCGGCCGCGTCACCGCGCAGTACGAGGCCGTCTCCGCCGTTCAGGCTCCAGACGTGCGTTTTGCCCGTGGTCGCGCGACCGCCGGCGAGACGACGATCTTGCCCGCGCCGAGGCAGGCCACCGCTCGTTCGAGAGGTGCCAGGAACGCTTGGACCGCTTGATACGGCGACGCTCCCGGCACGAGGCGTCAGCGTACGAGAGGTAGCGCCATGAGCACGTCGAGCAGCCCGGGGTGGGCATCGGGGTCGACGTCTTCGAACTTGCCACCGTCGAGGGCCGCGAGGAACTCTTCGCCGCTCAGGTCCAAGGCGGTGCGGGCGATTCGCTCGAAGGCCGCGGCGGCTTCCTCAGGGGTGAGTTCAGTGACGCCGACAGACGCGCTGCTCTCTGCGATCGACATGGTCACCCCTCCTTCATCCACAAGGCCGTCCACAACCACGTGTCTACAGGGTGCCACCGACGGAAGCCTTGCGGCCAGCCGTGGCGCATGCGCCGTCACACGTTCGGGCGGGCCCGGCATCAAGCCGCCGCCTACTGCCCGTCCAGCAAACGTTCGTCCCTGAAGTCCCATTGGCCCCTGTCGGGAAGCGCCGTTCCGGGCTGAAAATGGTGCGCGGCCACCCGTTGACGTCGTAGTCGCCCGGTCGTCGAGGCCGTTCTGAAGTCGGACGCCGGGGGCTGTGCTGTGGGCCGTTTCGTGTGCTTCAAGCACGAGGATCAGATTCGTCGTTCCCTCCAGCTCCCACGGGTGGCCGCCCAGGTTCCGTCTGAGGTGTGCAGAGGCGAGGGCCATGCAGGTCGAGACCGACGAGCCCAAGGTCATCCAGCGGGTTACGGCGCTGGATGTGGGCAAGGCCGAGGTGGTCTGTTGTGCGCGGGTGCCCGGCCCGGGCGGGCAGCGGATGCAGGAGGTCCGCACCATCTCCACGATGACGTCGGCGGTGCTGGCGTTGGCTGACTGGCTGGCCGGCCTCGGGGTGACCCGGGTGGTGATGGAGGCGACCAGCGACTTCTTCCTGGGCGCGGTTCGCGCCCGGGGTCAGTGAGTCCGCGGGCCGCCCGAAGGGCAATGCCGGCACCCGTAAGGGCAACCGCTACCTGGCGCGGGTGATCTTTGAAGCCGCAGTCAGCGCCGCCCGCACCGACACCTTCCTCGGCGAGCGGTATCGGCGGATCGCCCGCCGCCGCGGCAAGAAGCGGGCGATCGTTGCGGTCGGCCGCTCAATTCTCGTCATCATCTGGGCCCTGCTCTCCGACGAGGGGGCGCAGTTCGTCGACCTCGGCCCGGGCTACTACGCCTCGCGCGCCAACTCCGAACGCAAGGTCCGCAACCACGTCCGGGAACTGCAGGCCCTCGGCTACACCGTCACCCTCAACCCTGCGGCCTGACCTCCGCGCCCGACGCACACCCCACCACCGGGCCGGGGGCGCGGGTCTTCCGCACGCGCGGGGACCTGAGATTTTCGGATCAGGCGGCCTCAGAGACAGGGGCAAGCCTCGACGGCCGGAGCATGCTGCGGGCATGGACGCTCGCGAAGACTTCATGGGTTGGGTGAAGACGGCGCTGTACGAGGCGGAGCTCGCGCTACACAACGGCGACCCGTCACCCCGGCGGGCCCTCTGGTCCCGTAACGAGCCCGTCAGCGTCTTGGGTGCCTGGCGCAATGCGCACGGCCAAGGGGAGCTCGACGAGCTCTTTACTGCCCTCGGGAAGAGCTTCTCCGACTGCACGTCGTATGCGTTCGAGCTGCTCGCGTACGACGTGATGGGCGACATGGCCTATACGGCAGGCTTCGAGCACACCTCGGCATCCGTCGACGGCCAACCGCGCACCTACAGCTTGCGAGCCACCCAGGTGTACCGCCGCGAGGACGGCCAATGGCGGGTGGCCCATCGCCATGGCGACACCGTCACCGAGGACGGGTGATCACGGACAGGGACCTGTTCTTGGAACGGTCGTAACAGTGGGCCGTTTGATCCGGCGTCACATGTCCCTGAATGCCATGAAGACGGGGGCCTCCCCCCGGATCACGCTTGCGGTGAGAGCCGGCAGGTGTGACGGAAGGAGGCCCGGTCCTCATGTTGCACGTTGG
>NZ_NVPT01000041.1 GCF_002802985.1 Geodermatophilus chilensis
CAAGTGTGATCAGTAGCGACCTACTAGTGTGATATAGCAGACGTAAATAAGTAAGTTATGCTGATATGAAGCTACACTTCTTGTTGTATCCTCTCCTCATTCTTGATGCTTCATTGTCATTTTTTTTTTTCAATCTTACTACGGCATACACGCTCTAGTCCGGTCTCGTTGCCTCGTCGATGTGTATAAGATACAGGCCTCCTCCTCGCCGCGGCCGCCCGCCGCGCCGAGGAGGAGGCCGCCGCCGCGGCCGCCGCGGCCCGCGCCGCCGCCCGCAGTCAGAACTCCGGGTCCGGGAGCAGCGCCACGCCCAGCTCGAGCAACTCCGGTGGCTCCGGTCCCTACGTCAAGCCGACCTCCGGCCGCACCTCCAGCTGCTACGGCTTGCGCTGGGGCGCCCTGCACGGCGGCGTGGACATCGCCGGCCCCATCGGGACGCTGATCTACGCGGCGCACTCCGGCGTCGTCGCGCGGGCGGGGACGGCCACCGGCTTCGGCTACGCCGTCTACATCCGCGGCGACGACGGCGCGGTCACCGTGTACGGCCACGTCAACGACTACTTCGTCCGCGCCGGCGAGCGGGTCGTGGCCGGCGAGCTCATCGCGGAGGTCGGCAACCGGGGCCAGTCGACCGGTCCGCACCTGCACTTCGAGGTGCACCCCTCCGGTGCCATGTACGGCGGCCAGACCGACCCGGTGCCGTGGCTGCGCGCCCGCGGCGTGTCCATCAGCGGCTGCTCGTAGGTGGCCTTCTGCGCGGCGACCTCGTCGTAGGCGGCGCGCTGGGCGGCCAGCTGCTGGTCGGCGGTGGCCTTGGCGGCGGCCGCGGCGGCCTCGGCCTCGGCCGTCCGGTCGCGGGCCGCGCGGGCCGCGGAGTCGGCGTTGGCCTGCCGCACCTGGGCGACCTCGAGCTGGCCGAGGACGTCGAGGTGGTTGGCGGAGACGTAGTCGAGCATCGCGGCCCGCTGGATCAGGTCGGCGGGCCCCTCGGCGTCGAGCAGGGCGGCGGCGGTGGAGAGGGTGTTGCCGCTCATGTAGCTGTCGCGCGAGAACCCCGCGATGCGTGCGGTGGCGGCCGCCACGGCCTCGGTGGCGGCCTGCAGCTCCGCCGCCGTCCGCTCCGCCTCGGCCTGCGCCTGCAGCAGGGCCTCCTCGGCGGCGAGGTAGGCCGCACCGGCGGCCTCGGCCTGGACGGCGTAGCCCTCGAGCTGGGACTGGGCCTGGGCGACCAGCGCGCCGATCCGGCCGACCTCGGCCGCGGCGGCCTCCTGCGCCGACTGGGCCTGCCCGATCTGCTCGTCGCTGGGGTTCGGCGGCGGCGGCGTGGGAGCGGCGCCGGCGGGAGCGGCCCCGGTCAGCACCACCGTGCCCGCCACGACGCCGGCCACCAGGCTGCGCACGATCCGGGCGCACGAGCGGTCCGCCGGGACCGCGGCGGTCCCGGACGTGCGCCGGCGAGGACGGCTGTGCAGCATGTCGCTCCCTGGGAAGAGGTGCACGGGGGGCGACCGCAGCGTGACAAAGCCACAGCGGTCTCGGGAGTTCCCACGCGGCACGGCCGACACACCGGGCACACGGGGCACCTGCCCCACTCCTGTCACATCTGTTCTCGTCACCCGGACGGGTGACCTTGAGAGTTAACCGCGACATTTCTCGTCGCGCGGTCGCGCCGGGTCGGTGGTGAGCTCCGCCGGCTCGGCACCGCCGGCCACCGGGCGGGCCAGCTCCCCGGCGCGGACCTCGCCCTTCGCCTGGTCGCCGAGGCCGCGCCCGCGGCCGAGCAGGGGGAACCGGTCGACGAGCGGGTGGGCATCGTGCGGGTCGCGCGTGACGAACACCACACCCACGCCGCGGTCGCGCGCCATCGACCGCAGCGGGTCATCGCCAGGTCCTGGTGGACC
This sequence comes from Geodermatophilus chilensis, assembly GCF_002802985.1. Lineage (GTDB taxonomy): Bacteria > Actinomycetota > Actinomycetes > Mycobacteriales > Geodermatophilaceae > Geodermatophilus > Geodermatophilus chilensis. The sequence continues at coordinate 1,902 of NZ_NVPT01000041.1, forward strand.
GTCGCGATCCCGGCGTCGAGGGCGTCGGGCGGGGCGGAGGACCCCACCGGCGTCCCGTCGAACAGCAGCTGCCCGCGGTCGGGCCGGTGCACGCCGGCGAACACCGTGCCTCCCTCCTCCCGGGCCGACCGTGCCGGACACCCGGTCGGGCGGGCCGCGCGGTCCTAGGCTCGTCGCCGTGGACGTACTCGGCTCCGGTCACGAACAGGTCGTCTTCTGCTCCGACCCGGCCTCCGGGCTGCGGGCGGTGATCGCGATCCACTCCACCGCGCTGGGGCCGGCACTCGGTGGCACCCGCTTCCACCCCTACGCCAGCGAGGACGACGCGGTCGCCGACGCCCTCGCCCTGTCGCGGGCGATGTCCTACAAGAACAGCCTGGCCGGCCTGGACCTCGGCGGCGGCAAGGCGGTCATCATCGGCGACCCGCACACCGACAAGACCGAGGCGCTGCTGCGTGCCTACGGCCGGTTCGTGGAGTCGCTGGGCGGGCGCTACCTGACCGCCTGCGACGTCGGCACCTACAACGCCGACCTCGACGTCGTCGCCCGGGAGACCCGCTTCGCGCACGGCCGGTCCCTGGCCTACGGCGGGTGCGGGGACTCCTCGGTGCTCACCGCGTACGGCGTCTTCCAGGGGATGCGGGCCGCCGCCCAGCACCGCTGGGGCAAGCCGTCGCTGGCCGGGCGCACCGTCGGGGTCGCCGGCGTGGGCAAGGTGGGCAGCTGGCTGGTCGACCGCCTGGTCGAGGACGGCGCCGACGTGGTGGTCACCGACGTCGACGCCGGCGCGGTCGAGCGGGTGCTGGCCCGCCACCCCGCCGTCGACGCCGTCGCCGACACCGCGACCCTGGTGCGGACGCCGACCGACGTGTACGCCCCCTGCGCGCTGGGCCGGGCGCTGGACGACGAGACGGTCGCGGTGCTCGAGGCCGAGATCGTCTGCGGCGGGGCCAACAACCAGCTCGCGCGCGAGGGCATCGCCGCCGAGCTCATGCGCCGCGGGATCCTCTACGCGCCGGACTACCTGGTGAACGCCGGCGGGGTGATCCAGGTCGAGGACGAGCGGCACGGCTTGTCTGGGGTACTGCCCCTGAGCGGCAAGCCCGGCTTCAGCTTCGAGCGCGCCAAGGAGAAGACGGAACGCATCTTCGACACCACCCTGCGGGTGCTTCAGGTGGCCGAGGAGCAAGGCGTCTCCCCTGCGGTGGCCGCCGACCGGATGGCCGAGGAGCGGATGGCTGACGTCGGCCGGCTCCGGGTCATCCGACTGTCGCGTGACTGGTGAGCGGGCGCCTTGACACAGACGTTCCGCGGACGCTCACGCCGCTCCGCTCGCGGTCGACTTCGACCGGGGAACAGCGTGGTGACGCTGCCCCTCAGGGCCACGTCACAGGACTCGGATCCACTGGGACAGTTGACCCGAGCGCCATCGCGGTCAGGCCGGGCGGCAGCGATCTCCAGTCCCGGACTCGGCGGTCCCCGGCGTGGCTGTGGGGGGCCGGTCGAGGGCGGCGAGCGCGGTGTCAGGATGCTGCCCGCTCCGGCGGTGGCCTGGGCGATCGCGTGGGTCTGCGGGGATGGCGCCGGTGGTGGCGATCTCGTCGGCGATGTCCCTGAGCTTGCGGTTGGTGCTCGAGGAGATGCTGGCGAGCACGGCGAAGGCCTGCTCGGGCGTGAGCTTGTACCGCTCCATGAGGATGCCCTTGGCCTGACCGATCCGGTCGCGGCTGCGCAGCGCCGCCTCCAGATGCTCCTCGCGTTCGGCGGCGGCCAGCGCAAGCGCGGCGTGGACAGCGAAGATCCGCGCGATGGCCTCGGAGCCCGCGTCGAAGGCGTGCGGGGTGCTGGCGTAGAGGTTCAGCGCGCCGAGCGTCGTGTCCGCGGTGTGGTGGAGCCGCACCGTCAACATGCTGCCCACCCCCCGCTCGCCGGCGGCGGCCGCGAAGCGGGGCCAGCGAGCCTCGGTGGCCATGTCCGGGGCGCGCACCGTCTCGCGCTCGCGGATCGCCGAGTAGCACGGGCCCTCGCCGAGCTGGTCTTGCAGCGTGTCCAGGGCCGTGGGGTGCTCCCCGGTGGGCGCCCGGGCCTCGATCCGAGAGCGGTCGACCACGAAGCTGATGCCGGCGTCCTCGGCGCCGGGCACGGCCTCCACGGCGGCGGCGGTGATCGCCTCCAGCGTCGTCTCCACCGGCGGGTGCCGCTTGGTGCGCAGCTGGGCTGCGACGTCACACATGACCTGGGCGAGATCGGCCATCAGGCACCTCCGACGCCCCCGCTTTCATTGACGACGAGCCTATGGTGCCAGGCTCGACCTTCAGGCGCAATAGGCCTTGCTGCAAGGGCTATTGCTGAATTAGCTGTTGCTGCAGTGGGCATTGCAGCAACAGGCCTTGCGGCGCGAGGTATCCTGGAGCGCAGACACCCAGCAGAGGCGTCGCCCCGGACCGACAGGAGACACAGTGCGGCGGCCAGACACCTCGGAGGATCCGGCGATGACGGCGCTGGAGGAGGTGTGTGCCACCGCACGGCAGATGATCGCCAATGCCGAGCAGATCCTCGAGCGCGCGGCCTACATCCGGGAGCAGCGAGCAGCCGGCGCCTCCTACCGGGAGATCGTGCCGGCCGAGCCGGGCCCGCTGATCGTGGAATTGATCAGCGACAGCCTGTCCCAGCTCGCCGACGCCGGAAGCCGCTGGCGACGCGCCGAGGCCCGTGCCCTGCACGGTGAGGGCCTGACCATGGACATGATTGCCCGACTGTTCGGCGTCACCCGCCAGCGCGTCTCCTCTCTGCTCAAGGGTCCCCTCGACCGCTGATGGGGCACGGCAGCCGAAGGCTGCCATCGGCGCTGCCGGCACAGGTCGAGAGAATCCTGCGCGAACGCCGACATGCTGATCCGAGGCCCAGTCCGGGCGGCGGTGGAGTGGTGTGGAGCGGGATGCCCGGGGCTACCGTATGAGGCAGGTCGCCGGGGCAGGCGCCGTTCCCTCCGGCGGCCGAGGTTCCACTGGTTGAACAGCGGCCAGTGGGGCCGTCTCGTCCGCGAACTGCTCCGTCGAACTCCGGCGCAACGGCCGGAGCAGTTGATGACCACGCGTTCTCGCCGCAGTGTCCAAGGGGATGCTGTCCACGCACACATCTCGTCCGACCGGTGCGGTAGCCCACGGTTCAGGTCGCTCCGGGGTACGTGCATCCCCGTGGTGCCGCCGGAGCAGATCCGGCCCGTGCGCTGACGACGCAGCCACTGCCCCCGCCCAGATGCCGCTCCGGCCACGTCCTGGAACAGGCCCCGGTGCCGAGACAGCAGGGGCGGTCGCCGCCGTGAGCGCGCCGACGGCCTCTTCCCCGCCGTGGCCGCCGACCGGCTGGCCGAGGAGCGCATGGCGTCGGTCGGCCGGCTGGCGCAGATCCGCCTGCCTCGCTGAAGAAGGACCCCGTCCTCCCCACCCCTCGCAAGCTCGGGGCGGTGCCCTGAACGGGGCCGTATGCCGGTCGCCGATCCGTGTCGTAAGCTCGGTCGAGACAGAGACACTCAGTCGGGGTCGCCACGCGGGCCGTCCAGCCCGGAGCCGGGCTCCCGTACTCCGTAACGAGGGGGTCGAGCCGATGGGGCGCGGCCGAGCGAAGGCCAAGCAGACTCGCGTGGCCCGTGAGCTCAAGTACAGCTCACCGAACACCGACCTCTCCGCGCTTCAGCGGGAGCTGGCCGGTTCACCGACGTCGTCGTACACCGCCCCGTCCCGGGCGAGCGCCGACGACGACGAGGACGACGAGTACACCGACCGTTGGGCGGACGACGACTCGGACGACGACTGGGCGGCCACTCGTTGACCGCCTGACCGGCGCCCACTGACACGACGACACCGCGGCTCCCCCCGGAGAGCTGCGGTGTCGTCGTACGCCTGGGCTGCCTCCGCTGAGGGGCGTGCGGCTCCCCTGCCGGCGCCGGCTGCGGAGGACCCCGGGCTCCGGCGCCGGGTACGGACTCCGTGTCCCCAGCAGTCGGGGCCGAAGGCGGGGCCCCCTCGTGGGGCCTGTCCGACCCCGCCACCGGTCAGCGGTAGGCGCCGACCAGTCGCGCGGCGTCCGCGCCCGTGCGGGCACCCACGGTGCCGGCGATCCAGGCGGGCACCCCGCGCTCGGCCAGGACGGCCACCACGTCGTCGGCGACGTCCGGGGCGACCGCGGCGACCATGCCGACGCCGCAGTTGAACGCCCGCTCGGACTCCGCCCGCGGCACACCGTGCTCCTCGAGCAGCGCGACCGCGGCCGGCAACGCCCAGGTGCCGCGGTCGAGCACGGCCTCCAGCCCGTCGGGGACGACGCGGGCGGTGTTGCCGGCCAGCCCACCGCCGGTGATGTGCGCGTAGGCGTGCACACGCTCGACGCCGAAGCGCTGCACCAGCGCCAGGCAGTCCAGCGCGTAGATGCGGGTCGGCTCGAGCAGCACCTCGCCGAGCGGGCGGTCCAGCCCGGCGGGGGTGGCGGTCAGGTCGAGCCCGGCCGCGGCGACGACGCGGCGCACCAGCGAGTAGCCGTTGGAGTGGAAGCCGGACGACGCCATCGCGACGACCGCGTCGCCGTCCCGGACCCGATCGGGCCCCAGCACCGCGTCGGCCTCCACGACCCCCACGGCGGTGGCGGCCAGGTCGTAGTCGTCGGGCGCCATGAGGTCGCCGTGCTCGGCGGTCTCCCCGCCGACGAGTGCGGCGCCGGCCAGCGTGCACCCGGTGGCGATGCCAGTGACGATCGCGGCGATCCGCTCGGGGACGACCCGCCCGCACGCGACGTAGTCCTGCAGGAACAGCGGCTCGGCCCCGCAGGCGACCAGGTCGTCGACGACCATCGCGACCAGGTCGATGCCGACGGTGTCGTGCCGGTCCAGTTGGCGGGCGAGGGCGATCTTGGTGCCGACGCCGTCGGTGGAGGAGGCCAGCAGCGGCTTCCGGTACCGCGCCGTGTCCAGCGCGAACAGCCCGGCGAAGCCGCCGAGTCCGCCGACGACCTCCGGGCGGTTGGTCTTCTCGACCGCCGTCCGCATGAGGGTGACGGCCCGCTCGCCGGCGTCGATGTCGACGCCGGAGGCGGCGTAGGTGAACCGGTCGCTCACGGGCGGGTCAGCGCGTCGTCCGCACCACCGGGCACGGAGGCGCTGCCGGCCTGCTGGCCGGTCCAGCCGGTGACCGCGCGGTCCTGGTCGACCCGGCGGCTGATGCCCTCGAGCAGGTGCTTGCCGAGCAGCTCGCTCTCCGCCAGCGGGATGGGGTACTCGCCGGTGAAGCAGGCGGTGCACAGCCGGTTCACCGGCTGCTCGGTGGCCGCGATCAGGCCCTGCTCGGAGACGTAGCCCAGTGAGTCGGCGTTGATCGAGGCGCGCACGCCGTCGACGTCCAGGCCGTTGGCGATCAGCTCGGCGCGGCTGGCGAAGTCGATGCCGTAGAAGCACGGCCACTTCACCGGCGGCGAGGAGATCCGCACGTGCACCTCGAGCGCGCCGGCCTCGCGCAGCATCCGGATCAGCGCCCGCTGGGTGTTGCCGCGCACGATCGAGTCGTCGACGACGACCAGCCGCTTGCCGCGGATGACGTCGCGCAGCGGGTTGAGCTTGAGCCGGATGCCCAGCTGCCGGATGGTCTGGCTGGGCTGGATGAAGGTCCGCCCGACGTAGGAGTTCTTCACCAGGCCGATGCCGTAGGGGATGCCCGAGGCCTCGGCGTAGCCGACGGCGGCCGGGGTGCCCGACTCGGGCACGGAGATGACCAGGTCGGCGTCGGCCGGGTGCTCCTTGGCCAGCCGGCGGCCGATCTCGACGCGGGCGGCGTGCACGCCGCGGCCGCTGATCGTCGTGTCCGGGCGGGCGAGGTAGACGTACTCGAACACGCAGCCCTTTGGCTCGGCCGGGGCGAAGTGCTGGCTGCGCAGGCCGTTCTCGTCGATGGCGATCAGCTCGCCGGGCTCCACCTCGCGGACGACGGAGGCGCCGACGATGTCGAGGGCCGCCGTCTCGCTGGCGACCACCCAGCCGCGCTCGAGCCGGCCGAGCACCAGCGGGCGCACGCCCTGCGGGTCCCGGGCGGCGTACAGGGTGTTCTCGTCCATGAAGGTGAAGCTGAAGGCGCCGCGCAGCTGGCGCAGCACCTCCATGGCAGCGGCCTCGACCGAGAGGTCCTGGCGGGCGGCGATCAGCGCCGTGACCAGGTCGGAGTCGGTGGTGGAGGCGAAGGCGCCGGGCACACCGGCGTCGGCGGCGCGGCTGGCCAGCTCGGCGGTGTTGACCAGGTTCCCGTTGTGACACAGCGCCAGCCCGGTGCCGGCCTCCGTCGTCCGGAAGGTCGGCTGGGCGTTCTCCCACGTGGAGGCGCCGGTCGTGGAGTAGCGGGTGTGCCCGACGGCGAGGTGGCCGCGCAGGCTGCCCAGGGTCGCCTCGTCGAAGACCTGGCTGACCAGCCCGAGGTCCTTGTAGACGACGACCGAGGCGCCATCGGAGACGGCGATGCCCGCCGCCTCCTGGCCGCGGTGCTGCAGGGCGTAGAGACCGAAGTAAGTCAGCTTGGCGACCTCCTCCCCCGGCGCCCAGACACCGAAGACGCCACAGGCGTCCTGGGGTCCGGGGGACTGGGGGTCGAGGTCGTGCGTCAGCCGTCCGTCACCGCGAGGCACTCGTCGAGGGTACCGGCGTCGCGCGGGTGCGCCCCGCCCGGCGGGGTGGTCCTGACCACCCCGCCGGACCGGATCCGCTGATCAGCCGCTCACTGCACATGGCTGATCTCGGCCGAGATCGTCGTGTCGTCGCCGTGGCCGGTCCTGACGACGGTGTCGCCGTGCAGCGTGAGCAGCCGCGACCGGATCGAGTTGAGGATGGTCGGGTGGTCGCTGTAGGAGCGCCCGGTCGCCCCGGGGCCGCCGCAGAACAGCGTGTCGCCGGTGAACACGGTGGCCAGGTCCGGCGCGTGCAGGCAGGTGCTGCCCGGTGAGTGGCCGGGGGTGTGCAGCGCGGTCAGCGTCGTCCCGGCCACGGTGAACCGGGTGCCCTCGGCCAGGTCCTCCTCGGGCGCGGTGTCGGGGTGGACGACGTCCCACAGCATCCGGTCGGCGGGGTGGAACCAGATCGGCGCACCGGTCGCCTCCCGGAGATCGACGGCGGCGGTGATGTGGTCGTTGTGCCCGTGGGTGAGCACGATCGCGGTCACCCGGCGCCCGCCGACCGCCTCGACGATGGAGGCGGCGTCGTGCGGGGCGTCGATGACGAGCACCTCGTCGTCGTCCCCGACCAGCCAGACGTTGTTCTCGACGTCGAAGTCCTGGCCGTCGAGGCTGAAGACGCCGGAGACGACGGCCTTGTCGATCCGCGCGGCCATCAGAAGACGACCACGCTGCGCAGCACCTCGCCGTGGTGCATCTTCTCGAAGGCGCTCTCGACGTCGTCGATGCCGATGGTCTCGCTGACGAAGTCCTCCAGCGGGAAGCGGCCCTGGCGGTAGAGGTCGACGAGCATCGGGAAGTCGCGGCTGGGCAGGCAGTCGCCGTACCAGCTCGACTTGACCGCCCCGCCGCGGCCGAAGACCTCGATCAGCGGCAGGGTGATGGTCATCTCCGGGGTGGGGACGCCGACGAGCACGACCCGGCCGGCCAGGTCACGGGCGTAGAAGGCCTGCTCGAACACCGCCGGGTGGCCGACGGCGTCGATCGCGACGTCCACGCCGAAACCGTTGGTGTGGCCCTTGATCGCCTCCACCGCGTCGGTGGCCTTGCTGTTGACGGTGTGGGTGGCGCCGAATCGCCGGGCCCACTCCAGCTTCCGGTCGTCGATGTCGACGGCGATGATCGTGGTCGCGCCGGCCAGCTTGGCGCCGGCGATCGCGGCGTTCCCGACGCCGCCGCAGCCGAACACCGCCACGCTCTCGCCGCGCTGCACGCCGCCGGTGTTGATCGCCGCACCCACGCCGGCCATCACGCCGCAGCCGAGCAGGCCGGCGGCGGTGGCGGGCGCCTGCGGGTCGACCTTGGTGCACTGGCCGGAGTGCACGAGGGTCTTCTCCACGAACGCGCCGATGCCCAGCGCCGCCGACAGCTCGGTGCCGTCGGCCAGGGTCATCTTCTGCGCGGCGTTGTGGGTGTTGAAGCAGTACTGCAGCTCGCCCTTGAGGCAGGCGCGGCACTGGCCGCACACCGCCCGCCAGTTCAGGACGACGAAGTCGCCCACGGCGACGTTGGTGACGCCCTCACCCACGGCGGCCACGGTGCCGGCGGCCTCGTGGCCGAGCAGGAACGGGTAGTCGTCGTTGATGCCGCCCTCCCGGTAGTGCAGGTCGGTGTGGCACACCCCGCACGCCTGGATGTCCACCACCGCCTCACCGGGACCGGGGTCGGGGACGATCACCGTCTCGACCGTGACCGGGGCTCCCTTGCTGCGGGCGACGACGCCCTTCACCTCGTACGGCATGGGCGGAGCCTATGCCGCGGGAGCGGGAGCAGCCCAGGGTCGGCAGGCGCGTGATCGGATCGTCCAATTGACAACGATCTGGTTTCGACCTGACAGGACTCGACTCCCGGGTTTCGCGGTACATACAGGTGCGACGTAGCGTTCCCGCGGGTCCGTGACGTGTGGCACAGACCCTTTCCGGCGGGGGATCCCCCCGACCGATGTCCTCCGGAGGTCCGTCCCGTGGCAGTACCGAGTTTCCTGGCCAGAGATCGCATCGTGGCCCGTCCCGGCTTCAACCGCTGGTTGATCCCACCCGCGGCGCTCGCCGTACACCTGAGCATCGGCCAGGCGTACGCGACGAGCGTCTACAAGACCGCACTCGTCGAGCACTTCGACACCAACCTGACCGCGATCGGGATCATCTTCTCGATCGCGATCGTCATGCTCGGCGTCTCCGCCGCCCTCTTCGGCACCTGGGTGGACCGCAACGGTCCCCGGGCGGCGATGTTCACCTCTGCGGTCTTCTGGGTCTCCGGCTTCCTGGTCGGAGGCCTGGGCATCCAGACCGGCCAGCTGTGGCTGCTGTACCTGGGCTACGGCGTCCTGGGCGGCATCGGCCTGGGCATCGGCTACATCTCGCCGGTGTCCACGCTGATCAAGTGGTTCCCGGACCGCCCGGGCCTGGCCACCGGCATGGCGATCATGGGCTTCGGTGGCGGTGCGCTCATCGCCTCGCCGCTGTCGCGCCAGCTGATGAACTACTACGACCCCGCGTACGACGGCACGGCCGGCACCGTGCCCAACGGCGAGGCCGTCGCGGCGCTGTTCTTCACCCTGGCCGCGATCTACCTGCTCTTCATGATGTTCGGCGCCTTCATCATCCGGGTGCCGGCCGACGACTGGCGTCCCGACGGCTTCGACCCGGCCTCGGTCAAGAAGAAGGCCCTGGTCACCACCGAGAGCGTCTCGGCGAACAACGCCATCAAGACGCCGCAGTTCTGGCTGCTGTGGACGGTGCTCTTCTGCAACGTCACCGCGGGCATCGGCATCCTCGAGCAGGCCGCGCCGATGATCCAGGACTTCTTCCGCAACGGGGAGACCTCCACGGTCGCCGCCGCCACCGCCGCCGGCTTCGTCGGTCTGCTCTCGCTGTTCAACATGGCCGGCCGGTTCGTGTGGTCCTCGACCTCGGACTTCATCGGCCGCAAGCCGATCTACATGGTGTACCTGGGCGTCGGCATGGTCCTGTACGTCATCCTGGCCACCCTCGGCAGCACGGCGACCTGGGTCTTCGTGCTGACCGCCGCCATCATCATCAGCTTCTACGGCGGTGGGTTCGCCACGGTCCCGGCCTACCTGCGTGACCTCTTCGGCACCTACCAGGTGGGCGCCATCCACGGCCGGCTGCTGACCGCGTGGTCGGCCGCCGGTGTGGCCGGGCCGCTGATCATCAACGGCGTCCTGGACACCCAGGGCACCCCCGGTCAGCTGGTGGCGGCGAACTACCGCCCGGCGCTGTTCATCATGGTCGGCCTCCTGGCGGTCGGCTTCATCGCCAACCTGCTGATCAAGCCGGTGGCCGCGAAGTGGTACGAGCCCAAGGCCACGACCCCCGCCACCGCCCGCGCCGACAACGAGAGGAGCGCCGTCCGATGAGCCACACCGTCACCGGCAACCAGCAGCCCACGCACACCCCGGTGGGCCTGATCGCCTTCGCCTGGACCCTGGTGGGCGTGCCGCTCGCCTACGGGCTCTACAACACGGTCAAGGCCGCCAGCGCCCTGTTCGGCGGCTGAGCCCCGCACCACCCCACACAGCGCCCCCGTCCGGATCTCCGGGCGGGGGCGCTGTGCTCTGTCACTGTCGTCCTACCGGACGACACCGCGGCCAGGTGCCGTCCCCCTGGTGTGCTGAGCCGCCCCCGTGTCCCCGCCGGGAACCCTCTGGGCCCCGCGCCGGGTCCACCCGCAAGCCGGTCCCGGCACCCCTCAGGTGCCGCGGCGCAGAGCTGCCAACGGAAGGTGATCGCTCAGGTCGGCGCGGTTGCCGCTCGCGCTGACCCGGCCCTCCGCGACCGCGTCGTCCCAGGCCAACTCCCCCGTCGCCAGCCGCAGCCAGGTGGCGGGGTCGGTCTCGACGACGTTGGGCGGCGTCCCGCGGGTGTGCCGGGGACCGGGCACCAGCTGGACGGCGACGTGCGGGGGCACCCGCAGCTCGACCGAGCGGCCGGGCACCTGCTGGGCCAGCCAGCGGGCCGTGGTCTTGACCGCGGCCCCGAGCACGGACCGCGGGGGCTGCTCGGCCTCCCCCGCGAGCCAGGCCCGCACCGGGTCGACGGCAGCCCGCAGCTCGGCGGCCGGGATCGGCTGGGCCGGCATCAGCTGGTCGGGACGGTTCCCACCGGGACGCTGCCCACGGTGGCCTCCGGCGTGCCGAACAGGGCCGGCAGCGTCGCGCCCCAGGCCGCCCGCAGCTCGGCCAGCGGCAGCTCGGCGACACCCTCGACGGCGAGCGCGTCGCCACCCGTCGTCCCCAGCTCGGTGACCAGGACGCCGGCCCACTCGGCGGTGGCGCGCACCGCCTCCGGGTCGGTCGTGGTGACGACGACGCGCGCGGTGGACTCGCTGAACAGCGCGGTGAACACGTCGCCGTCCAGGGTCAGCCGGGCGCCGGTGCCGTACCGCAGCGCCGACTCGGCCAGCGCCTGCGCCAGGCCGCCGTCGGCCAGGTCGTGCGCCGAGGTGACCAGGCCGCCGCGGCCGAGCGCGGCCAGCAGCTCGCCGAGGGACCGTTCGGCCTCGAGGTCGACCGCCGGCGGGCGGCCGCCGAGGTGGCCGTGGACGACGCTCGCCCAGGCGGAACCGCCGAACTCCGGCCGGGTGACGCCGAGCAGCAGCACGGTCTCCCCCGCCGTCCGCCACCCGGTGGGCACGCGGGTCCGGACGTCCTCGTGCACGCCCAGGACACCGATGACCGGCGTCGGGTTGATGGGGACGTCGCCGGTCTGGTTGTAGAGGCTGACGTTGCCGCCGGTGACCGGCAGGCCCAGGTCGCGGCAGGCGTCGGCCAGGCCGCGCACGGCCTCGGCGAACTGCCACATGACCTCGGGCTCCTCCGGGGAGCCGAAGTTCAGGCAGTTGGTGACCGCCAGCGGGCGGGCGCCGCTCACCGCCACGTTGCGGTAGGCCTCGGCGAGGTTGAGCTGCGCGCCGGTGTAGGGGTCCAGGCGGGCGTAGCGGCCGTTGCCGTCGAGGGCGAGGGCGATGCCGCGGTGGGTGTCCTCGTCGATGCGCACCACGCCGGCGTCATCGGGCTGGGCGAGCACGGTGTTGCCGCGGACGTAGCGGTCGTACTGCTCGGTGACCCAGGACTTGTCCGCGCCGTCGGGGCTCGCGACGACGGCCAGCCAGTGCGCGGCCAGCTCCTCCGGCGTCGTCGGGCGGGGCAGGGCGGCCGGGTCGTCGGCCTGCAGGTCGTCGAGGTCGGCCGGGCGCCGCATCGGGCGCTCGTAGACCGGGCCCTCGTGCGCGACCGTGCGCGGCGGGACGTCGACGATCCGCTCGCCGTGCCAGTCGACGGTGAGCCGGTCGCCGTCGCTGACCTCACCGATGACGGTGGCCAGCACGTCCCACTTGCGGCAGACGGCGAGGAAGGCGTCGACCTTGTCCGGCTCGACGATGGCGCACATGCGCTCCTGCGACTCGCTCATCAGGATCTCGGCGGGCGTCAGGGTGCTGTCGCGCAGCGGGACGGCGTCGAGGTCGACGTGCATGCCGCCGGTGCCGGCGCTGGCCAGTTCGGACGTCGCGCAGGACAGGCCGGCGCCGCCGAGGTCCTGGATGCCGGTGACGAGGTCGTCGCGGAAGATCTCCAGGCAGGCCTCGATGAGCAGCTTCTCGGTGAACGGGTCGCCCACCTGCACGCTCGGCCGCTTGGCCGGCCCCTCCTCGTCGAAGGTCTCCGACGCCAGCACGCTCACGCCGCCGATGCCGTCGCCGCCGGTGCGGGCGCCGAACAGCACCACCTTGTTGCCGACGCCCTCGGCCTTGGCCAGCCGGACGTCCTCGTGCTTCATGACGCCGACGCACAGCGCGTTGACCAGCGGGTTGCCGGCGTAGCAGTCGTCGAAGAGCAGCTCGCCGCCGATGTTGGGCAGCCCTAGGCAGTTGCCGTAGCCGCCGACGCCGGCGACGACACCGGGCAGCACGCGCGCGGTGTCGGGGGCGTCGGCGCGACCGAAGCGGAGGGAGTCCATCACCGCGACCGGGCGCGCGCCCATGGTGAGGATGTCGCGGACGATCCCGCCGACGCCGGTGGCCGCGCCCTGGTACGGCTCGACATAGCTCGGGTGGTTGTGCGACTCGACCTTGAAGGTGACCGCGTAGCCGTCGCCCACGTCGACCACGCCGGCGTTCTCGCCGATGCCGACCAGCAGCGCCTCGCTGCGCGGCAGGTCGCCGAACCGGCGCAGGTGCACCTTCGACGACTTGTACGAGCAGTGCTCGCTCCACATCACCGAGTACATGGCGAGCTCGGCAGTGGTCGGCCGGCGGCCGAGGATGGTCGTGATGCGGGCGTACTCGTCGGACTTCAGGCCGAGTTCGCTGTAGGGCTGCTCGACGTCCGGCGTCCGCGCGGCGAGCTCGACGGTGTCGAGCTGGTGCTGCAGCGGGCCGGGCCCGGTATCGAGGTCGCTGAGTCCCTGGGTCGCGCTGTCCTGGGTCACGCGGACACCATCGCCTTCAGCACGGAGGTGAAGAACCCGAGGCCGTCGGTGCTCGGGCCGGTGAGGTCCTCGACGGCGTGCTCGGGGTGCGGCATGAGGCCGACGACCCGGCCGTCCGCGCTGGTCACCCCGGCGATGTCGCGCATCGAGCCGTTGGGGTTGCCCTCGACGTAGCGGACGGCGACCCGGCCCTCGCCCTCGATCCGGTCCAGGTCGGCCGGCGCAGCGACGTAGCGGCCCTCGCCGTTCTTCACCGGGACGACGATCCGCTGGCCGGCCTCGTAGTCGTGCGTCCACGCGGTGTCGGCGCGCTCGATGCGCAGCGCCTGGTCGCGGTTGCGGAAGTGCAGGTGGCCGTTGCGGGTGAGCGCGCCGGGCAGCAGGCCGGCCTCGCAGAGCACCTGGAAGCCGTTGCAGATGCCGAGCACCGGCATGCCGCTCCGCGCCCGGTCGACGACGTCCTGCATGAGGGGTGCCCGCGCGGCGATGGCGCCGGCGCGCAGGTAGTCGCCGTAGGAGAAGCCACCGGGGAGGATGACGGCGTCGACGTCCTTCAGGTCGTGGTCGGCGTGCCAGAGCGCGACCGGCTCGGCCCCGGCCAACCGCACCGCGCGCGCGGCGTCGACGTCGTCCAGGGAGCCCGGGAAGGTGATGACACCGATGCGCACGGAGGGAGTTCTCCTCAGTCGGTCGGGAGGTGGAGCTCGACGTCCTCGATGACCGGGTTCGCCAGCAGCGTCTCGGCGATCTGCTGCAACTCGGCCCGGTCGGGGGTGCCCTCGACCTCGAGGACGAAGTGCTTGCCCTGGCGGACGCTGCGGACGCCGTCGTGGCCGAGCCGGCCCAGCGCTCCCAGCACCGCCTGACCCTGGGGGTCGGAGATCTCCGGCTTCAGCACGACGTCGACGACCACCCGAGGCACGCGATCGAGCGTACCGGGGTGGCGCACCCCACTCCGCGCCGCGCGGGTGAGGCTGCCCACGCTCCCCCGCTGTCCCGTCCCGTCCCCGACGCGTCCCCGGCGCGGCCACATCGGCGATGTGGTCGCCACAGCAGCCCTTTCGCGACCAGATCGCCGATGTCGTCACCGGCCGAGCGCTCTGCGGATCTCGGTGATGACCTCGTGCGGCCGGCCGAGGACGTCGGCGGAGGTGAACCGCAGGACCGTCCAGCCCGCGGCGATCAGGCGGTTCTGTCGACGGACGTCGTTGACGAAGACGTCCCGCTCGCGGTGCACGTTCCCGTCGAACTCCACGATCACCCGCTGTTGCGGCCAGGCGAGGTCTGCTCGCCCGAGGAAGACACCGTCAGCATCCTGGACGACGTACTGCAGCTCCGGTGCAGGCAGTCCGGACTCGTGGACGAGCCACCGGAGGACCGACTCCATCGGCGACTCGGCCCGAGGATCGGCCACGGGAAGCACCCGCCGCGCGCGTGCGCAGCCACGGCCGGACGGACGGCGCAGGAACTCCTCCTGCAGCTCCCGGCGACTGGCCAGGCCGTCGAGCAACTGGTCGGAGGCCGCCAGCAATGCGGGAGGCTCGAGGACCGCCGCCAGGTCTCGCCACGTGCGCGCCGGCGTCGTCACCGGCATCGACCAGCGCCGGGCGACGTCCTCCTCGGTCAGATCCGAGCGGTAGAGCCGACGATCGGTGCGGCTCTCGGCCTGGGACGCCGGCGTGACGGTGACGTGCACCCGCAGGTCGTCCCGGTCTCGCAGGGGAATCTGGACGCCCCACACGTCCGCGGCGGAGAGGTGACTGAGCACCGCACCCGGTGGGGCGGTCAGCAGTACCGCGGCGAAGCGGCTGGCCAGATCACCGCGCAGCGCACGGGGCAGGTAGGTGTCCCGGGACAGCCGCACTACCTGCGGGTGTCGCAGCTCGCGGACGGTGAGCCCGGACTCCCGGACGCTCGAGCGGGTGGTGGGGCCGGTGATTCGTGAGCGGGGCAGTCGTTTCGGCATCCCCGCAGCTTCGCCTGATCTCGGTTCCTCCCCGTCTCTGTCCACAACCTGCGACCAAGTCGGCGGTCTGGTCGCCGACCGGGCTCCTTGGCGACCAGACCGCCGATGTGGCTGAGGGAGGGTCAGGTGAAGGAGCGGCCGGTCAGGCGCTCGTAGGCGGTCACGTAGCGCTCGCGGGTGGCCTCGACGACGTCGGCCGGCAGCTCCGGTGGCGGCGAGACCCGGTCCCAGCCGGACGACGTGAGCCAGTCGCGGACGTACTGCTTGTCGTACGAGGGCTGCACGCCGCCGGGCGACCAGAGCGTGGCCGGCCAGAAGCGCGAGGAGTCCGGCGTGAGCACCTCGTCGCCGAGGGCTAGCCCGGAGCCGTCGGTGCCGAACTCGAACTTCGTGTCGGCCAGCACGATCCCGGCGTCGAGCGCGATCTCGGCACCGCGGCGGTACAGCGCCAGCGTCAGCTCGCGCAGGTCCTCGGCCCGCTCGGCCCCGACCGCGGCGACGACGGCGGCGAAGTCGATCGCCTCGTCGTGCTCGCCCTGCTCGGCCTTGGTGGACGGCGTGAACACCGGCTCGGGCAGCTGCGAGCCCTCGACCAGGCCGGCCGGCAGCGGGACGTCGCGGATGGAGCCGGTGCGCTGGTACTCGACCGTGCCGGAGCCGGACAGGTAGCCGCGGGCCACGCACTCCACCGGCAGCATCTCCAGCCGGCGCACCAGCATCGCCCGGCCGGCGACCTCGTCGGGGACGTCGGTGGCCGAGACCAGGTGGTGGGTCGCCCCGTGCTCCGCCAGCACCGGCGCGAGCTGGTCGAACCACCACACCGACAGCTGGGTGAGCACCCGGCCCTTGTCGGGGATCGGCGTGGGCAGCACGTGGTCGTAGGCGGAGATGCGGTCGGAGGCCACGAGCAGCAGCCGGCCCTCGCCGGCGTCGTAGACCTCGCGGACCTTGCCCCGCGCGACCAACGGGAGAGCGAGGGTCACGACAGCGCCGCGACCCGGTCGAACAGCAGCCCCAGGTTGGCCACGTACCGCTCCGGCCTGCAGATCTCGTCGAGCCGGGCCTCGTCCAGCGCCACGCCCGTGTCGGCGGCCCGCTTGCGCAGCGTCTCGCGGAACGGCGTCCCGCTGTTCCAGGTCTCCATCGCCGCGGCCTGCACCAGCGCGTAGGCGTCCTCCCGCGAGGCGCCGCCCTCGACCAGCTCCAGCAGCACCGACGAGGTGTAGATCAGCCCGCCGGTCGACTCGAGGTTGGCCCGCATCCGGTCGGCGTCCACCACGAGGTTCTCCACCAACCCGGTGGTCAGGTGCAGCAGGTAGTCGGTGGTGATCGCGGCGTCGGGCAGGAACACCCGCTCGGTGGAGGAGTGCGAGATGTCGCGCTCGTGCCAGAGCGGGATGCCCTCCATCACCGGGACGACGGCGGCGCGGACGACGCGGGCCAGGCCGGCGATGCGCTCGGAGCGGATCGGGTTCTTCTTGTGCGGCATCGCGCTCGAGCCCTTCTGGCCCGAACCGAAGGCCTCCGACAGCTCGCGCACCTCGGTGCGCTGGCCGTGCCGCACCTCCAGCGCCACCGTCTCGCAGACGGTCGCGATGATCGCCAGGCAGGCGACCCACTCGCTGACCGAGTCGCGCAGCACCACCTGGGTGGAGGCGTCGGCGGGCCGCAGGTCCAGCGCCTCGGCGACGGCGACCTCGACCGCCGGGTCGATCAGGGAGTACGTGCCGACGGCACCCGAGATGGCGACGACGCCGACCCGCTCGCGCGCGGCCCGCAGCCGATCCCGCGAGCGGGCGGCGGCGAAGGCGATGTCGGCGACCCGGTGGCCCCAGACGTCGGGCTCGGCGTGCACGCCGTGGGTGCGGCCGACCTTGATCGTGTCGCGGTGGGCCAGCGCGTGGTCGCGCAGCACCGCCACCAGCCGGTCGAGCCGGGCCAGCAGCAGGTCGGTGGCCTCGGTCAGCTGGACGGCGAGGGCGGTGTCCAGGAGGTCCGAGGAGGTCATGCCGTGGTGCACGTAGGCCGCGGCCGACCGGGGCTCGGTGTTGTCGGCCCACGCGGTGAGGAAGGCGATGACGTCGTGCTGCGTCGTCTCCTCGATCTCGGCCACCCGCTCGGGCGTGGGCGGTGGCGCGTCGCGCACCGGCTGCACCACCTCGGCGGGCACCCGCCCGGCCGCGGCGTGCGCCTCGAGGACCATGGTCTCGACCCGGCACCACAGCTCGTACTTGTGCTGGTCGCTCCAGACCCGCCCCATCTCGGGCAGGGTGTACCGCTCGATCATCGGGGTACCGCCCGCCACTCGTCAGCTCGTCGCACCACGTGCCCCAGTCTCCCGCAGGCGGAATGCTGTCGGCGACGGCCCCTACTGCTCACCGGAGGAACCGATGCTGCGACGGGGCACCCACCTGCTGACGCGGGCCCGCGAGCGCATCCGCGCCGCCCGCGAGCACGACCCGCACGCCTGGCCGCACCCCTGGTCGCACCCCCACCCGGACGACGACGCGTACCTCGACGACGAGACGCCCGACCACGCCGAGGACACCGACCGGCCTCCGCTCGGCAGCCCCGAGCCCGGCGCGCCCGACCTCGACGGCCCCCTCGGGCCCGGCGGTGTCAGTGGCCCGCCGGGGAGGGACGAGCAGCGGCGGGGGCCCGCCGACCGGCGCCGTCGTCCCGCGCGGAGACCGGGCGCACCCGAGGAGGAGGTGCCCCGGGGACTCCGGGTCGCTGCGGCCTGGTCGTGGCGGCTCATCGTCGTCCTGACCGGCCTCTACCTGCTGCTCTGGGCGGCCGCCTACGTGGCCGTGGTCGTCGTCCCGGTCATCGTCGCGCTGCTGCTGGCGGCGCTGCTGCAGCCGGGCGCCGCGGCCCTGGTCCGGCGCGGCTGGCCGGGGGCGCTGGCCGCGCTGACGATGCTGGTGGTCGGACTCGGCACGGTCTCGGGGATCGTCGCGCTCGTCGTCCAGCAGGTCACCACCGGCTTCGGCGACCTCGCCGACCAGGTCGGTCAGGGCGTGGAGCAGGTGCGCGACCTCGTCGTCCGCACCTTCCCGGTCACCCGGACGCAGCTGGAGAACGCCGTCGAGCAGCTGCAGCAGGCGCTGGTCGCCAACGAGGACGTGCTCGCCTCCGGCGCGCTGACCACCGCCGTCACGGTCGGCGAGGTCGCCACGGGCATCCTGCTGGCGCTGTTCACCCTGTTCTTCTTCCTCAAGGACGGCCGCTCGATCTGGCTGTGGCTGGTCGGCCTGTTCCCGCGGGACTCGCGCGCGTTCCTCGACGAGGCCGCCCGCCGCTCGTGGCGCACGCTCATCTCCTACGTGCGCGCCACGGCCGCCGTGGCGATGGTCGACGCGATCGGCATCGGCGTCGGGTTGGCGGTCCTGGGCGTCCCGCTGGTCATCCCGCTGGCCGCGCTGGTCTTCCTGGGCGCGTTCATCCCGATCATCGGGTCGTTCCTCGCCGGCACCGTGGCCGTGCTCGTCGCGCTGGTCTCGCAGGGGCCGATCACGGCGCTGATCGCGCTGGCCGTCGTCGTGCTGGTCATGCAGCTGGAGGGGCACGTCCTGCAGCCGCTGCTGCTGGGCCGGGCGGTGCGGGTGCACCCGCTGGCCGTCGTCCTGGCGATCGCCGCGGGGCTGCTCGTCGCCGGCATCTTCGGCGCCCTGATCGCCGTCCCGACCGTGGCCTGCGCGAACGTGGCCGGCACCTACCTGTCGCGGCGCTACGAGGGGCCGCGCCCGCCCGAGCCGCGCCGGGAGCGCGCCCGGCCGGCGGTGACCGCGCAGTAGGGGCCCTACAGGGGCGCGTAGGCGGTCGGGTGCCGGTGCAGATGCTCCTGGAAGGCCCGCGCGACCGTCTCGTCCCCGTCGGGCAGCGCGGCGCCGTAGCGGCGGTCGGCCTCGGCCTCCAGGCGTTCCGCGGCCGCGAGGTCGTCGGGGTCCAGCCCGGCGGCCTGCCGGGCGACGTCCTCGACGGCATCGGCGGCCGCGTCCAGCCCGAACAGGCGGTAGCCCGCCACCGCATCGGCCCCCTGGTCGGGCTCCAGCCCATCGCAGGCGTGCAGGAGACCGCCGTTCACGGCCATGCCGTGGCACAGCAGCAGCGCGGCGAGGGCGGCGTCGCCGGGGCGGGGGAACGGGGCGAACGGGTCGCAGGCGCGGTTCCAGACCTCGTCGGCGGCCACGCTCACGGAGCCGCCGGGAGGGTGATCCGGCCCTCGACCGCCGCCAGCGCGATGTCGGTGCGCCAGTGCGCGTCGGCCAGCCGGACGCCGGCCACCCGCTCGTAGGCCCGCTGCCGGGCGGCGGCGAGGTCCTCGCCCACGGCGGTCACGGCGAGCACCCGCCCGCCGGCGGAGCGGACGGTGCCCTCGGCGTCCACGGTGGTGCCCGCGTGCAGCACGCCCTCGGCGTCGGCCCCGGTGACCGGGTCGCCGGTGCGCGGCCGCTCGGGGTAGCCCGGCGCCGCGATGACGACGGTCACCGCGGCCCCGTCGCGCCAGCGCAGCGGCGGGTGGTCGGCGAGCGTGCCGGTGGCGGCGGCGTACAGCAGTCCGCCCAGCGGCGTCTCCAGGAGCGGCAGCACCACCTGGGTCTCGGGGTCGCCGAAGCGGGCGTTGAACTCCACGACCCGCAGACCGCGGGAGGTCAACGCCAGGCCGGCGTAGAGCAGCCCGGAGAACGGCTCGCCGCGGCGCCGCATCTCGTCGACCGTCGGCTGCAGCACGGTGGCCAGCACCTCGTCGACCAGGCCCGGCGGCGCCCACGGCAGCGGCGCGTAGGCCCCCATCCCGCCGGTGTTGGGCCCGGCGTCGCCGTCGTCGCGGCGCTTGTGGTCCTGGGCGGGCAGCAGCGGCAGCACCGTCGTCCCGTCGGTGACGGCGAACAGCGAGACCTCCGGGCCGTCGAGGTACTCCTCGACCAGCACCGCGCCGCCGGCCTCGAGCACCCGGTGCCCGTGCTCGACGGCGGCGTCCCGGTCGGTCGTGACGACGACGCCCTTGCCCGCCGCCAGGCCGTCGTCCTTCACGACGTACGGCGCACCGGTCTCGTCCAGCGCGGTCTCCAGCTCGGCGGGCCCGCCCACCGGCCAGGATCGCGCGGTCGGGACGCCGGCCGCGGACATCACGTGCTTGGCGAAGGACTTGCTGCCCTCGATCTGCGCGGCCTGCTCCGACGGCCCGAAGCAGGCGATGCCGGCCTCGCGCACGGCGTCGGCGGCGCCGGCGACCAGCGGCACCTCCGGCCCGATGACGACGAGGTCGGCACGCCAGGACGACGCCAGCGCGGCGACGGCGACCGGGTCGGCGGCATCGACCGCGGCCGGCTCGGCGATCGCCCGGGTGCCGGCGTTGCCCGGCGCGCAGGCCAGCGCGGTCACCGCGGGGTCGGAGGACAGAGCGACGCACAGGGCGTGCTCCCGGGCACCGGAGCCGATCACGAGCACGCGCACGGACGGCGACCCTACCGAGGGCGGGTCAGTGGAGCCGGTTCGGCTGCGACCGGTAGGAACGGTGGAGGGCCCGGACGCGGGCGTGCTCGGCGGCCCGGGCCCGGGCGTCGGAGCGCAGCGCCTGGCGGTGCGCCTCGGCCTGCAGCTTGCGCCAGGCGGTGTAGCGGGCGGGGTCGAGCCGGCCGTCGTCGATCGCCGCGGCCACCGCGCAGCCGGGCTCGGTGCGGTGCGCGCAGTCGCGGAACCGGCACGCGGCGGCGGGCTCGGTGACGTCGGCGTACGCGGTGTCAACGCCGGCGCCGTCGACCAGGCCCAGTTCGCGCGTCCCCGGGGTGTCGACGAGCAGACCGCCGCCGGGCAGCAGGTGCAGTTCGCGCGCGGTGGTGGTGTGCCGGCCGCGGCCGTCGGCCTCGCGGATCCCGCGGGTGGCCGCCACCGGCGTCCCGGCCAGCGCGTTGGCCAGGCTGGACTTCCCGACGCCGGACGGGCCGACCATCGCCGCCGTCCGCCCCGGGCCGACCAGCGCGCGGACGGCGGCCAGCCCCTCTCCCGTCACCGAGCTGACGACCACGACGTCGACGCCCACGGCGTCCTCCGCGACGGCCCGCAGCGCGGCGGGGACGTCGTCGCACAGGTCGGCCTTGATGAGGACGACGACCGGCGTCGCGCCGCTGCCCCAGGCGACGGCGAGGTAGCGCTCCACCCGGCGCAGCCGTGGTGCGGTGGTCAGCGCGTCGACGACGAGCACCAGGTCGAGGTTGGCCGCGACCACCTGCTCGGCCGACGTCCGTCCGGCGACGACGCGAGTGAACGCCGACCGGCGGGTCAGCACCGCGACGACGAGCTCGCCGCGCAGCGCCACCCAGTCGCCGACCGCGGGGCCGGTGCCCTCGAGCAGTGCCGGGGCGGGGTGCGCCCGCAGCTCGCCGTCCCCGGTCAGCACGGTCAGCCGGCCGCGGTCGACGCGCGCAACCCGACCGGGCCGGCTGCCCACGGGCAGCTCGGCGTCAAGCCCCGGCATCCAGCCCAGGACTGAGAGATCAGTCACGTCGGGACGGTCCCGCGCAGGTCAGGGCGGTGTCCTCCGAATTGTGTGCGATCAGTCGGCGCGCGTTCGCCCTCCCGACACCTGGCTCAGGTGTTTTAGGGGACATGCGCGCGATCGCGTTGCCGGCAACGGTCCCGGCGACCCGCCCTGCCCGTCCCGTCGTCGTGGGCCACCGCGGAGCCCCCGCGTACCGCCCCGAGCACACCGCGGCCAGCTTCCAGCTGGCCATCGACCTCGGCGCCGACCTGATCGAGCCCGACGTCGTCGTCAGCCGGGACGGCGCGCTCGTCGTCCGGCACGAGAACGAGCTCTCCCATTCCACCGACGTCGCCGAGCACCCAGAGTTCGCCGACCGGCGCACCACCCGCGTCGTCGACGACCGGGAGCGCACCGGCTGGTTCACCGAGGACTTCACCCTCGCCGAGCTGCGCACGCTGCGCGCCGTCGAGCGGATGCCGGAGCTGCGGCCGCTGAACACCACCTACGACGGGCAGGCCGGGATCCTCACCCTGGCCGAGGTTGTGGCGATCGCCCGCCGGCGGTCGACGGCGTCCCGGCAGGTGCGCGTGCTGGCCGAGCTGAAGAAGCCCAGCTGGTTCGACCACGAGGCCGGCGTCCCGGTCACCGAGCTCGTCGCCGCCGAGCTGCGCCGCCTGGACGCGGCCCGTCCCGACGGAACCGTCGTCGTGCAGTCCTTCGACGCCGCCGCGCTGCGGCAGCTGCGGAGCGACCTCGGGGACCGCGGGCCGACGATGCTGCAGCTGGTGGACGACGCCGGCACCGACGACCACCTGGTCACCCCGGCGGGCCTGCGCGAGGTCAGCACCTACGCGCAGGGCATCGCCCCGAGCCGGCACCGGATCCTGCTGCGCGACGAGGGCCAGGCGATGACCGGGATCTCCGACCTCATCGCCCAGGCCCACCGTGCCGGGCTGGCCGTCGTCCCGTGGACGCTGCGGCCGGAGAACGCCTTCCTGCCCCGGCACCTGCGCCGCGGCGAGGCCGTGAGCGGCACCGGCGACATGCAGACCGAGGCCCGCCTGCTGCTGGCCCTCGGCGTCGACGGCCTGATCACCGACGCTCCGGAGATCGCCGTCGCGGCGAGGCAGGAGCTGTACACCTCCCGGTCCTCCCGGACCGCACCGCGGTCAGGAGGCGTCCCCGACCTGCGCTGAGCCCATCCGTGTCCCGCGGCGGGAGGCCATCACACCGCGGTCCTCCCGGACCGCACCGCGGTCAGGAGCCGTCCCCGACCTGCGCTGAGCCCATCCGTGTCCCGCGGCGGGAGGCCATCACACCGCGGTCCTCCCGGACCGCACCGCGGTCAGGAGCCGTCCCCGACCTGCGCTGAGCCCATCCGTGTCCCGCGGCGGGAGGCCTCCGGCCCCCGCACCGCGGGACACGGTGCCTAGCTCAGCAGGTCGTGGAGGACGACGTTCTCGTCGCGGCCCGGGCCGACGCCGATCACGCTGATCCGGGCCCGGGAGAGCTCCTCGAGCCGGCGCACGTACGCCTGCGCGTTCGCCGGCAGGTCCTCGAACCTGCGGCAGCCGCGGATGTCCTCGAACCAGCCCGGCATCTCCTCGTAGACCGGTGTCGCGTGGTGGAACTCGGTCTGCGTCATCGGCATCTCGTCGTGGCGGACGCCGTCCACGTCGTAGGCCACGCAGATCGGCACCGTCTCCAGCCCGGAGAGCACGTCGAGCTTGGTGAGGAAGTAGTCGGTGATGCCGTTGACCCGGCTGGCGTAGCGGGCGACGACGGCGTCGAACCAGCCGCAGCGGCGGTCGCGGCCGGTGGTCACGCCGACCTCACCGCCCTGCTTGCGCAGGTACTCGCCCCACTGGTCGTGCAGCTCGGTCGGGAACGGGCCGGAGCCGACGCGGGTCGTGTAGGCCTTGAGGATGCCGACCACCCGGTCGATCCGGGTGGGGCCGATGCCCGAGCCCACCGCCGCGCCACCGGCGGTCGGGGAGGACGACGTGACGAACGGGTACGTGCCGTGGTCGACGTCGAGCAGGGTGCCCTGCGAGCCCTCCAGCAGCACCCACTCGCCGGCGTCGAGGGCGTTGGCCAGGAGCAGCCGGGTGTCGGCGATCCGGTGCCGCAGCTGCTCGGCGTAGCCGGCGTACTCCTCGACGACCTCGTGGACGTCGATGGCCTTGCGGTTGTAGACCTTGACCAGGACCTGGTTCTTCTCCTGCAGCGTCCCCTCGAGCTTCTGCCGGAGGATCGACAGGTCGAGCAGGTCCTGCACGCGGATGCCGGTGCGGGCCACCTTGTCGCCGTAGGCCGGGCCGATGCCGCGGCCGGTGGTGCCGATCCGGCGCTTGCCGAGGAACCGCTCGGTGACCTTATCCAGCGCCCGGTGATGCGGCATGATCAGGTGCGCGTCGGCCGAGATGACCAGCCGCGAGGTGTCGACGCCGCGCTCCTCGAGGCCGGCGAGCTCGCCGATGAGCACCTCGGGGTCGATGACGACGCCGTTGCCGATGACCGGGGTGCACCCGGGCGTCAGGATCCCCGACGGGATCAGGTGCAGCGCGTACTTCTCGCCGTCCGGCGTGATCACCGTGTGCCCGGCGTTGTTGCCGCCCTGGTAGCGGACGACGTACGGCACGCGCCCCCCGAGCAGGTCGGTGGCCTTGCCCTTGCCCTCGTCGCCCCACTGGGCGCCGATCAGCACGACTGCCGGCATTCGCTGTCGTCCCCCTCGGACTCGTCACCGGCGGTCGACCGGCTGGCAGGTGGCAGGGTATCGGCATGCCCCTCGTCGAGTTCGACCTGCGCGGTCTCCCGCCGGGTTCCGCGCCGGCGCGCGAGGACGTCGCACCCGCGGCCGGGGCCGGCGCCGTGCTCGTGAGGGGGCCGGTGCCGGCGCTCGGTGCGGTCCTCACCGCGCTGTGGAAGGCCGGGCGGACCGCCGCCGTCCCGGTCTCCTGGGAGCCCGCCGACGACCGTGACTCGGCCGCCCTGGCCCGCGCGCTCGGCATCGGCACGGGCGGCGAGCGGGAGCTGGGCCTGGTGCGCGACGACCACGGCGGCGTGCTGCTGCACCACGGCCGGCTGGAGGCGGCCGGGGACGACCGGCGCCGTCCGCTGGCTCGGCGGCTGGGCGCGCAGGCGCATCACGACGCGGTCAAGGTCGCCGACGGGCAGATCACCCGCATCGACGTCCGGCCCGACTGGCGGGCCGTGGACACCCTCGACGTGACCGTCATGACGCTGCCGCTGCGGCCCGGCCGCCGAACCAGCGGACGGGCGGTGCAGATCGCCAGCGACCCGGCCCGGGTCGTCCGGGACGGCGTCCCCCACCCCCGGCCCGTGACCCGATGGACCTGGTACAGCGACGACCGGGTGCGCTGGCGGCTGCAGCCTTGACCGCGGGGCGGATCAGGTGAAGACGCTCACCCCGCCGGGCCCCACGAGCAGGCCGACGATGATCAGCACGATCCCCCACAGCATCTGCCTGCGGACGATCGCCACGATGCCGGCAACGACGAGGACGACTGCGAGGATCCAGAGAAGCGTGGCCATGCGGAACCTCCGGGAACAGGCGTCCGGGCTGGACGCTGGGGACGGACAGTAACCGATCTCCGGCGTTCACACGTGTTCTCCGTCGTCGTATCACGGAGGGTGACGTCAGGCGGCCGGCCGGCCCAGCCGCTCGCGCAGGCCGACGTGCCAGTCCACCTGCACCCGCCGGCCCACGTGGCCGCACGGGCGGACCAGGTCGAAACGGGTGAGGACGGCGCCGGAGTCGGCCCACAGCAGCGCCAGGTGCCCCGGGGCGGCGCGCGGCCCCTCGGGGTCCAGGGCGAGCTGCAGCTGGCGGCTCGGGTCCTGGCGGTAGAAGGCACGCAGGCCGTCGGTGGCCGCGGCGGGCAGCTCGCCATCGTCGGAGCGCCAGACCCGCAGCACGTCCGTGGGCGTGCGGAGGATCAGCCCGCTCATCGGCAGGCCCAGGTTGTCGGTGCTGGTGTCGAGGAACTCCAGCTGGCGGGCCTGCAGCGGATTCGAGAGCTCGTCCGGCCCGGCTCCCCAGGGCCGCAGCCGCTCCATCGCCTCGCGGCGGACCAGCTGGTGGTCCAGGTGCCGGTCGGCGGTGGGGTTCCAGCCGTGCCGGGCGTGGATTGCCGCGCTGACCGCGACGCCGGCCGACAGCGCCTCGTGGACGGCGAGCAGCAGCGGACGCAGGCGACGGGTGACGGCGCCCGGCGAGTGGTCCATGGGAGGAGTGTGCAGGTCGGTGCTCACAGCACCCGGCAACGCAGTGCGGGCGTTCCCCGCGGATCGCGGGCGCTGCAGCGCCAGCAGTCCGCGAGAAACGCCCGCAATGGGCTGTCTAGGGCGCCAGCGTCGGGTCGCAGTCGCGCAGCAGCTGGGTGCAGCGCTCCTGCTCGTCGGTCTCGCCGATGGCCTCCGCGGCGCGGGCCAGCACCATCACGCAGCGCAGGAAGCCGCGGTTGGGCTCGTGCGACCACGGCACCGGGCCGTAGCCCTTCCAGCCGTTGCGGCGCAGCGCGTCGAGGCCCCGGTGGTAGCCGGTGCGGGCGTAGGCGTAGGCCGCGATGACGTCGGTGAGCACGCGCTCCGGCCGGTCGATGGCCCCCTCGGCCAGCGCCGCCCAAGCCGCGCTCACCGTCGGGTGGTGCGCGGCGACCTCGGCCGGCGGGTTCCCGGCCGCGAGCTCGGCGTCGGCCTCCGGGTTGCCGGGCAGCAGCGTGGCCGGCGGCTCGCCGAGGAGGTTGTGGTGCGGGTGACCCATCAGGCGCTCTGCGACTGGCCGGCCGACAGCAGGTCCTCGCACGCCTCGACGACGCGCGCGGCCATGTTCGTCTCGGCGAGCTTCATGTAGGTGCGCGGGTCGTAGGTCTTCTTGTTGCCGACCTCGCCGTCGACCTTCAGGACGCCGTCGTAGTTGGTGAACATGTGCCCGGCGATCGGCCGGGTGAAGGCGTACTGGGTGTCGGTGTCGACGTTCATCTTCACGACGCCGTAGGAGAGGGCCTCGCGGATCTCCTCCTGCGCCGAGCCCGAGCCGCCGTGGAACACCAGGTTGAACGGCTTGGCGCCGTCCCCGAGGTTGAACTCCTTGGCCACGATCGCCTGCCCGCGCTGGAGCACGTCGGGCCGCAGCCTCACGTTGCCGGGCTTGTAGACGCCGTGCACGTTGCCGAAGGTCGCGGCGAGCAGGTAGACGCCGCGCTCGCCGAGCCCGAGCTTCTGCGCGGTGCGCAGGAAGTCGCCGTCGGCGGTGTAGAGCTTCTCGTTGATCTCGGCGACGACACCGTCCTCCTCGCCGCCGACGATGCCGATCTCCAGCTCGAGCACGATCTTGGCCGCGGCGGCCTTCTCCATGAGCTCCTCGGCGATGTCGAGGTTCTCGGTGAGCTCGATGGCCGAGCCGTCCCACATGTGCGACTGGAACAGCGGCGCCTGGCCGGCGTCCACCCGGTCCTTCGACAGGGCGATCAGCGGGCGCACGTAGGCGTCGAGCTTGTCCTTCGGGCAGTGGTCGGTGTGCAGCGCGACGTTGACCGGGTACTTCTCGGCGACCACGTGGGCGAACTCGGCCAGCGCCACCGCGCCGGTGACCATGTCCTTCACGCGGGTGCCCGAGCCGAACTCGGCACCGCCGGTGGAGAACTGGATGATCCCGTCGCTGCCGGCGTCGGCGAAGCCGCGCAGCGCGGCGTTGACCGTCTCCGACGAGGTGCAGTTGATCGCCGGGTAGGCGAAGCCGCCCTCCTTGGCCCGGCTGATCATGTCGGCGTAGACCTCGGGGGTCGCGATGGGCATGCGGGGCACTCCTTGCGTCGGTGGCGGCGCTGGTCCGGCGGCCAGTATCGCGCCCGGCCCGACGGGCGCGACACCCCGCTACCGGCCGTCCCCGGTGCGACCAGCAGGCCGAGGGCGGTCACGAGCGCCACCGCCTGCCCGCCGTCGACCTGTGCACCGGTCAGCTCGACCTCCCGCGGGTCCAGCGCGGTCGGGTCGCTGCCGCGCAGGTCGGCACCGGTGAGGTCGGCCTCGCGCATCCGCGTGCCGGTGAGCGCCGCCCGCGACAGGTCCGCGCGCCGGAGGACGACGAAGGACCAGTCGCGCGCGCGGAGCCCCACCCGTGTCCCCGCCGGGGACCCTCCGGGCCCCGCGCCAGGTCTACCCGCCTCCTGCGCCTCTGCATCACCCCTGCTCCACCCGGCTGGCCACCCGCGCGGCGACCACCACCGGGTCGTACACCGGGGAGAACGGCGGGGCGTAGGAGAGGTCCGAGCCGGCCAGCTCCTCGGCGGTCAGCCCGGCCCAGATCGCGGTCGCCAGGACGTCGATCCGCTTGCCGGCGCCGGGCCCGCCGACGACCTGCCCGCCGAGCAGCTGCCCGGAGCCGCTGTCGCTGACCAGCTTGACCGTGATCGGCTCGGCGCCCGGGAAGTAGCCGGCCCTCGTCGTCCCCTCGATCGTCTCGGTGCGGATGTCGTACCCGGCGGCCGCCGCCTGCCCGCTGCACAGCCCGGTGCGCCCGATCTCCAGGTCGCCCACCTTGGTGAGGGCCGTGCCCAGGACGCCGGCGAAGCGGGCGGCCTGTCCGCCGATCACCGAGCCGGCCACCCGCCCCTGCTTGTTGGCGTGGGTCCCCAGCGCGACGTGCACCGCCTCGCCGGTCAGCCGGTGGAAGGTCTGGCTGCAGTCGCCGGCGGCGTAGACATGCTCGTGCGAGCGGCTGCGCTGGGTGCGGTCGACCTCGATCGCCCCGGTCTCGCCGATCCGCAGGCCGGCGGCGCGGGCCAGCTCCACCTCCGGGCCCATGCCCAGCCCGAGGACGACGAGGTCGCAGGGGTAGCTGCCGGCGTCGGTGGTGACCGCGCGCGCTGCGCCGTCCGCACCGGTCTCGATGGCGCGCACCGGCTGCCCGGGCTGCACCTCGATGCCCATGTCGCCCATCGCCTTGCAGATCCGCTCCCCCATGTCCGCGTCGAGCAGCGACATCGGCAGGTCGTCGGCGAGCACCACGGTCACCTCGAGCCCCCGGGCCTGCAGCGCCTCGGCCATCTCCAGGCCGATGTAGCCCCCGCCCAGCACGACCGCCCGGCGGGCGCCGGCGGCGACGGCGGCCCGGATGTCGGCGCCGTCGGCCAGGCGGTGCACGCCGTGGACGCCGGGCGCGTCCAGGCCAGGGACGTCCGGGCGCAGCGGCCGCCCGCCGGTGGCGACGACCATCCGGTCGAAGCCGAGCGTCTCCCCGCCGCCGGTGCGCACCGTGCCGGCGTCGAGGTCGAGCTCCTCGGCGCGGGTGCCGGTGCGGACCTCGATGTCGCGGGCGGCGAACTCCTGCGGCGTGCGGGCGATCAGCCGGTCCCGGTCCCCGACGACGTCGCCCACCCAGTAGGGGATGCCGCAGGCGGAGTACGAGACCTCCGGGCCCTGCTCGAGGACGGTGATGGCGAGGTCGGAGGCATCACGCAGCCGCCGGGCCGCCGCGGCCGCGGACATGCCGGCGGCGTCGCCTCCGACGACGAGCAGACGCTCTGCGCTCATGGGGTCAGGTTGTCACCCGCCGGACCACCTTGCCGGGGTTGAGCAGGCCGGCCGGGTCGAGCGCGGCCTTGATCGAGCGGTGCACGTCGACCGACACCGGGCCGATCTCGCGCTCGAGCCAGTCGGCCTTGAGCGTGCCCACCCCGTGCTCGCCGGTGATGGTGCCGCCGAGCGAGAGCCCCAGCTCGAGGATCGCGTCGAAGGCGGCCACCGCCCGTGCCCGCTGCTCCTCGTCGGAGGCGTCGAACACGATGGTGGGGTGCATGTTGCCGTCGCCGGCGTGCCCCATGACTCCGATGACCAGGTCGTACTGCGCGGAGATCGCGTCGCAGCCGTCGATGAAGGTGGCCACCCGCGAGCGGGGGACGGCGACGTCGTCGAGCAGCACGTCGCCCAGCCGCTCCAGCGCCGGCAGCGCCGCCCGGCGGGCCGCGAGCAGCAGGTCGCCCTCGGCCGGGTCGGCGGTGGAGTGCACGAGGTCCGCGCCGACGGCCTCGCACAGCCGGGTCAGCTCGGCGATCTCGTCGAGGGCGGCCGCTCCCCCGGCGTCCGAGCGGGCCACCAGCAGCGCCTGGGCGTCGCGGTCCAGGTCGGCGCGGAGCATGTCGTCGACCGCACGGATGCAGGTGCGGTCCATCACCTCGAGCATGCTGGGCACCACGCCGCTGGTGACCACCGACTCGACGACCTGACCGGTCTGCGCGCTGGTGGCGAAGGTGGCCACCAGGGTGACCGGGTCGGCGGCCGGCGCGGGGCGCAGCGCCAGGGTGGCCTCGGTGATGACGCCGAGGGTGCCCTCCGAGCCGACGAACAGCCGGGTGAGGTCGTAGCCGGCGACGCCCTTGACCGTGCGCCGTCCGGTGCGCAGCACCCGGCCGTCGGCCAGCACCACCTCGAGGCCCAGCACGTAGTCGGTGGTGACGCCGTACTTGACGCAGCACAGGCCGCCGGAGTTCATCGCCAGGTTGCCACCGAGGGTGCACCAGTCGTAGCTGGCCGGGTCGGGCGGGTAGAACAGCCCGGCCGCGCCCACGGCGTCGCGCAGCTGCTTGTTCACCACGCCGGGCTGGACGACGGCCAGCCGGTCGGCCGCGGAGACCTCGAGGACGGCGTCCATGCGGGTCATCACCATCGTGATCCCGCCGTCGACGGCGTTGCTGGCGCCCACCAGCCCGGAGCCGGCACCGCGCGGTACCACGGGGACCCCGTGGCGCGAGGCGATCTGCAGGACCGCGACCACCTCGGCGGTGCTGCGCGGCAGGACCACGGCGGCCGGCGTCCCCGCCTCGGCGAGCACCGCCTGGTCCCGGGCGTAGGACGCCGTGACGTCGGGGTCGGTCAGGACGCTGTCTGAGCCCAGTGCGTCGGCCAGTTCGGCCACCCACGCCGTCGTCACGGTGGTCACCGCCACACCGTACGACCTTGGTCGACCCCGTCCCGGACCCCGCCGGCCCCCCTGCAGGGTCCCGTCGCGAGCCTGCGAGCGACGGGGGCAGGGGGGTCCTCTCTCATTCCAGGCCGAGGTCGGCGAGGGTGAACGCGGCGCGGTACTCCAGCCCTGCCGCCTCCACCGCGGCCCGCCCGCCGCGGTCCACGACGACCGCCACGGCGATCGGCTCGGCGCCGGCCTCGCGCAGCGCCTCGACGGCGGTCAGCGGGCTGGAGCCGGTGGTGGAGACGTCCTCGACCACCAGGACGGCGCGGCCGGCGACGTCCGGACCCTCGATCCGCCGCTGCAGCCCGTGCGCCTTGCCGGTCTTGCGGACGACGCACGCGTCGAGGAAGCCCTCCCCGGCGGCCGCGGCGTGCAGCATCGCCGTCGCCACCGGGTCCGCCCCCAGGGTGAGCCCGCCGACGACGTCGTAGCGCAGGTCGCCGGTGAGCTGGCGCATGACCCGGCCCACCAGCGGGGCGCCCTCGTGGTGCAGCGTCAGCCGGCGCATGTCGATGTACCAGTCGGCCTCCTGGCCCGAGGACAGCGTCACCCGCCCGTGGACGACGGCGAGGTCCACGACGAGCTCGAGCAGCCGGTCACGGTCGGGCAGGGCGGCCCCCTCCACGGGGCCCGCCCCGAGGGACGAGGGGTGGGGAGGGAGGGGGTCCTTTTCCATGCCGCCAACCCTAGAAGGACCCGCTCCTCCCCACCCTCGCAGGCTCGGGGCGGGCCCCGAGAGCGGGCCTCTAGGCGGGTGGGGTGAGCACCTGGTCGACGACGTAGACCGTCGCGTTGAGCGTCGGGAGGTTGCCGCAGATGACCGTCGCGTCGGCGGCGCCGAGCAGGGTCTGGTCGGCGCTGATCGTGAAGACCTCGCCGGCACCCTCGATGGTGACCTGGCCGCCGTCGAGGGTGGTGTGCGTGCCGGCCAGCTCGCCGGGCGCCAGGCGGCCGGCGATGACGTGGTGGGTGAGCAGCGCGGTGAGCCGCGGGGTGTCGGCCAGCAACGGGTCGAGCGTGGCGGGCGGGACGGCGGTGAACGCCTCGTTGACCGGGGCCAGCACGGTGAGGTCCGGCGTGACGTCGAGGGACGCGGCGAGCGCGGCCGCGTGCACGGAGACCATCGTGTTGGTCAGCCCCGGGATGGTCAACATCGCCGTCGCGGCCGGAGCGGCGGCGAGGGCGGCCGGGCTGCCGGCGCCCCTGTCCCTTATACACATCCGACGCTGCCGGCTACCCCTTCCGCGTAGGTCACCGGGGTCGCCGAACTGTTCAACGCGCAGCTGCGCAGCCAGCTGCGCGCCGCGCCGCCGCCCCACCGCCCCTGCCTCTGTCTCTCCTACCTCTCTGACGCCTCCGACTCTGCCT
>NZ_NVPT01000042.1 GCF_002802985.1 Geodermatophilus chilensis
CGGATGTGTATAAGGGACAGCCCTGCGCCCCGCCCCTCGCAAGCTCGCGGTGGGGCCCTGCAGGGCCCCACCGCGAGCTTGCGAGGGGCGGGGCGCAGGGGGTCCTTCGACGAGGGGTGAGGAGGATGGGGTCCTTCTCCTGCAGGAGGACCGCCCTGCTCCCGCCAGAGGCCGTCAGCCGCGGATGGCGGGGATGAGCGCGTCGAGGTCGAGCACCCGCACGTGGATGACGTTGCGCTGCTGGAGGGCGGCCCGCAGTGCGCGGTGCAGCCCGTCCTCGAGGTAGAGCTCGCCCTTCCACTGGACGGCGTGCGGGAACAGGTCGCCGTAGAAGGTGGAGTCGTCGGCCAGCAGGGTGTCCAGCGCCAGCTCGCGTTTGGTGGTGGTCAACGAGTCCAGCCGGATCTGGCGCGGCGGGATCATCGCCCAGTCCCGGGTCGACAGTCCGTGGTCGGGATAGGGCCGGCCGTTCCGGACCGCCTTGAAGATCAGGGGACCGACCTCCGCTCTGCGCCGCCCGGTGCGGGCACTGGACCGCCGTCCAGCCTATCGGCCACCACCCGCGGGCGGCGCCGCGTGCCCTCGCCGGCTGCGCGCCCGGACCGCCGTCCCGACGTATGCTGATCTGGCACTCTGTCCGCGCGAGTGCCAGCGCCCGCGACCCGCCGTCCGGGCGCCGGGGGCTCCGGGAGGAGCGCCGCCCGACGCGTCGACCGGTACGGGGAGGTGTCACCGTGGCGCACGACGAGCGCCGCCTGCAGGTCCTGCGGGCGATCGTCCAGGACTACGTCTCGACCAACGACCCGGTGGGCAGCAAGGCCCTCGCCGAACGGCACGACCTCGGCGTCTCGCCGGCCACCATCCGCAACGACATGGCCGTGCTCGAGGAGCAGGGCTACATCACCCAGCCGCACACCAGCGCCGGCCGGGTGCCCACCGACAAGGGGTACCGGCTCTTCGTCGACCGGCTCTCGGCGGTCAAGCCGCTGTCGGTGGCCGAGAAGCGGGCCATCGAGCGGTTCCTCGACGGCGCGGTCGACCTGCACGACATCCTCAGCCGGACCGTGCGGCTGCTCGCCCAGCTGACCCACCAGGTCGCCGTCATGCAGTACCCGACGCTCTCGCGCAGCGCCGTCCGCCACCTCGAGGTGGTGCAGGTGGCCACGACCCGGCTGCTGCTGGTGCTGATCACCGACACCGGCCGGGTGGAGCAGCGGCTGGTCGAGTGCCCGGTGGACGTCGACCGCGACGACGTCGCCGAGCTGCGCGCGCTGCTCAACCAGACCTTCGCCGGGGCCAGGCTGGTCGACGCCGCCGGCCTGGTGCCCGACCTGCTCGAGACCGCGCCGCCGCACCTGCGCCGGCTGGTCGCCGCCATCGGCGCCGTCCTGGTCGAGACGCTGGTGGAGCCGGGGGAGGACCGCCTCGTCGTCGGCGGGACGGCGAACCTCGCGCGGGTCGCGGTCGACTTCCCCGGCAGCCTGCGCCCGCTGCTGGAGGCGCTGGAAGAACAGGTCGTCGTCCTGCGGTTGATCAGCGAGGTGGACACCGGGGGCGCCGTGCTCGTGCGGATCGGCGAGGAGAACGCCCACGAGGCGCTCTCCGGCGCGTCGGTCGTGTCCGTGGGGTATGGCTCGGGTGACCGCGCCCTCGGCGGGCTCGGCATCGTCGGCCCCACCCGGATGGACTACCCGACCAACATGGCCGCGGTGCGTGCCGTGGCCCGCTACGTCGGCCAGATCCTGGCCGAGAGCTGAGGTAAGAGACTTCTCGATGGCAACCGACTACTACGGCGTGCTGGGCCTGGCCCGCGGAGCCTCCGACACCGACATCAAGAAGGCCTATCGGCGGCTGGCCCGGGACCTGCACCCGGACGTCAACCCCGATCCCGAGGCCAAGGAGCGCTTCCAGGAGGTCAGCCGCGCCTACCAGGCCCTGACCGACCCGGAGAAGCGCCGCATCGTCGACCTCGGCGGTGACCCGTTCGACAGCGGCGCGGGCGCCGGTGCCGGCGGGTTCGGCACCGCCGGCTTCGGCGGGCTCGGCGACATCATGGACGCCTTCTTCGGCGGCGGGGCGACCGCGCGCGGCCCGCGCAGCCGGGTCCGCGCCGGCGGTGACGCGCTCATCCGGCTCGACCTGGACCTCGACGAGACGGTGTTCGGCACCACCAAGGACATCACCGTCGACACCGCCGTCCTCTGCGACGCGTGCACCGGCGCGGGCACCGCGCCCGGCACCCACCCGACCACCTGCACCACCTGCTCGGGCCGCGGCGAGGTGCAGAGCGTGCAGCGCTCGTTCCTCGGCCAGGTCGTCTCCAGCCGCCCCTGCCCGACCTGCGCCGGCACCGGCCAGGTCATCCCCGAGCCCTGCCCCAAGTGCGGCGGCGAGGGGCGCGTGCGGGCCCGGCGGACCATCCCGGTCAAGGTCCCCGCCGGCGTCGAGGACGGCATGCGCATCCGACTCACCGGCCACGGCGAGGTCGGCCCCGGCGGTGGGCCCGCCGGCGACCTGTACGTGGAGATCGCCGAGCGGCCGCACGACGTCTTCACCCGGGACGGCGAGGACCTGCACTGCCGGGTCACCCTGCCCATGACGGCCGCCGCGCTCGGCACGACCCTGACCCTCGAGACGCTCGACGGCCGGGAGGAGGTGGACATCCGGCCGGGCACCCAGTCGGGCAGTGTGCTCACGCTGCGCGCCAAGGGCGCCCCGCGGCTGCGCGCCACCGGCCGCGGCAACCTGATGGTGCACGTGGAGGTCGAGACGCCGACCCGCCTGGACGCCGAGCAGGAGAAGCTGCTGCGCGAGCTGGCCGCGCTGCGCGGCGAGGACCGCCCGGCCGCCGCCGGCGCCGAGGGCCACGGCGGGCTCTTCTCCCGGCTGTTCAAGTGAGTCCCGTCCCCACCGACGACCGGCTGCCGGAGCTCGACGGGGCGCCGCTGTTCCTGCTCGACGAGCTGCCCGACGCCGCCGAGCTGCTCGTCGGCGGCGCCGAGGGCCGGCACGCCGTCGACGTGCTGCGGCTGACGCCGGGCGAGCGGGTGCGCGTCGGCGACGGGCGCGGCACCGTCGCCGAGGGCGAGGTGGTCGCCGCCGGGCCGCAGGGCCTGCGGGTGCGGGTCTCCGCTCGCCACGAGGTGCCGCCGCCGGACCTGGAGCTGGTGCTGGTGCAGGCCCTGCCGAAGGGCGAGCGGGGTCCGCTGGCCGTCGAGCTGGCCACCGAGCTCGGCGTCGACCGGATCGTGCCCTGGGCGGCCTCCCGCTGCGTGACCCGCTGGCGGGAGGACCGGGCGGCCAAGGGCGTCGCCAAGTGGCGTGCCGCGGCCCGGGCGGCCAGCAAGCAGTCCCGCCGTCCGCGCGTGCCCGAGGTGACCGACGTGCTGACCACCCGCCAGGTGTGCGGTGCGCTCGCCGACGTCGATCTGGCGCTGGTGCTGCACGAGCAGGCCCGCCACCCGATGGCCCGCGTCGACCTGCCGACACGGGGCTCGGTCGCGGTGGTCGTCGGTCCGGAGGGCGGGCTCAGCGACGGCGAGGTGGTCGCGCTGACCGCCGCCGGCGCCCGCCCGGTGCGGCTGGGCCCGGAGGTGCTGCGCACCTCGACCGCCGGCGCCGCCGCCCTCGCCGCCCTGTCGGTGCGCACCCGCTGGGCGTGACGCGATGACATCGTCGGCCTACCGGCCGACACCGCGGCCAGGTGACGTGCCCGACCGGCGTTGAGCCGCTGCCCGTGTCCCGGTCGGGGACCCTCCGGGCCCCGCGACCGGTCCACCCCGGTCGGATGCCGTCCCCGGCGTCGACGGACCACGCGCCTTCGTCGCTTGTGACGCGTTGTGCGGCGTCACAGGCGCACACGCGGCGGGTCGGGTATCCGGGCCGACCTCGCCGTCGAGTCGCCGTCCTCGCGCTGCAGCACGAGGACGGCGACCGCGCGGTGCGACCGGTGCTCAGCGCAGGGCGGCGCGGGCGCGGTCGCTGACCAGGTCGACCACCCAGGTGAGGACGACGACCGCCGCGAGCACCGTCGTCACCGCCGCCCAGTCGAACGTCGCCAGCTCCGAGGCCAGCAGCGCACCGAGGCCGCCGGCGCCCAGGAGGCCGACCAGCACGGTGTCGCGGATCGCGACCTCCCATCGGTGGAGCGCGTGCACCAGCACCGGCCCGGCCGCGAGGGGCAGCACCCCGTACAGCCACGCCCCCGCCGGCCGGGCGCCGAGCGCGGTGAGCGCCGTCCGCGGCCGGGGGTCGAGCTCCTCGGTCGCCTCCGCCGCCAGCCGGCCGAGCACCCCCAGCGTGTAGACGCCGAGCGCCAGCGCGCCGGGCAGCACCCCGGGCAGCAGCACGAAGAGCAGCACCAGCGCCCACACCGGCGGCGGCACCGCGCGCAGCAGGAGCAGCCCGGCGCGCACCAGCGTCCCCGCGACGCGCCGTCCAGGGGACGAGTCCCCGGCCGGCCGCGCCGCCGGTCCGGCCAGCAGCACCGCACCCGGCAGCGCGACGGCGAGCGCGATGACCGACATCTGCACCGTGTCCACGGCCAGCGCGCCGATGGTGCGCAGCAGGTCGCCGTCGGTGGCGGGGGGCCAGGCCGCGGCCAGCACGGAGCCCAGCTGCGCGACCGTGCGCTCCGACACCAGCGCCGCCGGCGCCAGCGCGAGGTACCAGCACGACCACCCGACCAGGACGACGGTGCCGACGACGGCCGCGGTGAGCACCGGGTCCCGGCGGGCGGACGGCGGCGGTGCGGCCAGCCGCCGGCGCACCGCCCGCCCGGCGACCTCGGCGAGCAGGCAGAGCAGCGCCAGCGCGTAGACGGCGCTCCACACCTCCTCCCAGCGCAGCGACGCGAACGACAGCGCCAGCTGGTAGCCCAGCCCGCCGGCGCCGACCATCCCGAGGACGACGGCCGAGCGGACGGCGCACTCGAGCCGGTAGAAGGCGTGGGAGAGCAGCCCGCCCGCGGCCGGCGGCAGCAGTCCGTAGAGCGCGGCCGCCGTCCGGCCGGCCCCCGCCGCCCGCAGCGCCCGGTACGCCCCGCGCGGCACCTCGTCGACCAGGTCGGCGACGACCTTGGCGGTCACCGCGCCGTACGGCAGCCCGATCGCCAGCACGCCCACCCACGGGTCCAGGCCGAGCAGGGTGACCAGCAGCAGCCCCCACACGGCCTCGTGCAGCCCCCGGGGGACGGCGAGCAGCCCCCGGGCGGCCAGCCAGCCGGCGCGGCGCCGTCCCCAGGTGGTGCGCGAGACGAGCAGCGCCCCGACGGCGCCCAGCGCGAGCGCCAGCGCGGTGCCGGCCGCGGCGTAGGCGACGGTGACCAGCGCCGAGCGGGCGAGCAGGCCGAGGAACGCCGCGTCGATCGCCGGGTCCAGCGCCGCGGCGGCGAACCGGCCGAACTGCGCCGTCCCCCCGGGGTTGAGCACGTCGGCGCCGAACAGCCCGGCGCCGGCCAGCGACCAGACCAGCACCGCGGCCGCACCCAGGCCCCAGGCCCAGCGGCGCCGGTCCCGCCGCAGCGGCGGAGTGGCCGGCCGGGTCGGGCGGTCGAGGAGCAGGGTCACGGCGCTTCCTCGCTGACGCTCGTCAGCGCCGTGCCGTGGGGTGCTCTGCCATCGCGTGACCTCGCAAGCTCGGTCACGTCGCCGCCCCGTAGAGCCCGGCCAGGTCGGCGGCCGACAGCGCGGCCACCGGTGCGTCGAGGACCACCCGCCCGCCGGCGAGGCCGACCACCCGGTCGCAGTGCCGCCGCACCAGCCCGGGGTCGTGCAGCGCCACGAGCAGCGCGCCGCCGCGGGCCGTGGCCAGCTCGCCCAGCAGCGTCAGCGCCCGGTCGGCGAGGACCGGGTCGAGGGCGGACGCCGGTTCGTCGGCCAGCACGAGGTCCGGCTGCTGCACCAGCAGCCGCGCGATCGCCACCCGCTGCCGCTGGCCGCCGGAGAGCCGCTCGGTGCGCTCGAAGGCGCGGTCGGCCAGGCCCACTTCGTCCAGCGCGGCGAGCGCCTCCGGCAGGCCCTGCGGGTGCACCAGCGACCAGGCTGCCCGGGCCGCTGACCAGTCCGCCAGCCGGCCGGCGTTCACGTTGTGCACCACGCGCAGCCGGCCGACCAGCTCCAGCGCCTGGTGCACCGTGCCCACCCGCGCCCAGAGGCGGCGCCGGTCCCGCCCGGACAGCGCCGCGGGGTCGGCCCCGAGCACCCGCACGGCGCCGGAGGTGGGCGGCACCGAGCCGTTGGCCAGCGCGAGCAGCGTGGACTTGCCCGCCCCGGAGGCGCCGACGAGGGCGACCCGCTCGCCGGGGGAGACCTCCAGGTCGACCCCGGCCAGCGCCGTCGTCCCGCCGTACCGCACCGTGACGTCGTCCAGCCGCAGGACGGCGCTCAGCTGACCAACCCCAGATCGCGGCCGATCTCCTCGATCCGGTCGTGGTCCGAGGCCCGCGCCGGGACGAACGCGCTCGCGCCGAAGAGCTCCAGCACCGGGTCGCCCGGCGGCAGGCCGGTGAAGAAGTCGGCCAGCCGGTCGCGGAGGTCGGGGACGCCGGTCCGCGCAGCGGCCTGCGGGCCCAGCAGCCAGTGGTAGTCGGCGTACGGCGGGCTCTCGGCGTAGCGCACGACCGCCGGGTCGACCGCCCCCTCCTCGGTGCGGGACCGCCAGACCTGCGAGTTGAGCACCCCGGCCTGGTAGCTGCCGGAGGCGACCAGCGCGAGCGTCGCGTCGTGCGAGCCGGAGAAGCCGGGGCCGCCGGGGAAGCCCTGCGGGTCGACGCCGGCCTCGCGCAGGAACCAGGCGGGCATCAGCCGGCCCGACGTCGAGGTCTCGCTGCCGTAGGTGAACCGCAGCGGGGCCAGCGCGGTCAGGTCGTCGGACGGCGCGAGCCCGGTGCCGGTGTTGACCACGAACACCGAGGTGAAGGCCCGGTCGATGTCGCGCTGGGCGACCGGTTCGGCGCCGGGGGTCTGCAGCCGGGCCTGGACGCCGGTGAGTCCGCCGAACCAGACCAGGTCGAGGTCGCCGGTGCGGAAGAGGGAGACGGCGGCGGCGTAGTCGGTGACCGGCGTGTACTCGACCTCGAGGTCGAGCGCTCCCGAGACGGCGTCGGCGACCGTGCCGTGGAGGCGCTGCAGGACGTCGGGGTCCTGGTCGGGGACGGCGCCGACGTGCAGTGCCGCCGGGGAGGAGGCCGCCGAGCGGCCGCAGCCGGTCACCGCGGCGGCGAGGGCGGCGCCGGCACCGGCCAGCAGGGCGCGGCGGGAGAGCGGGGGGAGCAGGGCATCGGGGCCACCCGACCGGGCGACGCGGCGGGAGCTCACTACGTCCGCGCGTGGGGGACGGGCACGGGACACCTCCGGGGAGAGCGACGGGTACCCGCCATCCTGACCCACTCGGGTGGCACGCGTTCCCGCGGGAACGTCGTCAAGTCGCTCGACTTGCGCACGCTCCCGCGGGGACGTCGACGGACGTCTAGGGTCGGCCCGTGACCGACTGCCTGTTCTGCCGGATGGTGACCGGGGAGATCCCGGCCGACGTCGTGCACGAGACCGATCGGACGCTGGCCTTCCGGGACATCAACCCGCAGGCGCCCACCCACGTGCTCGTCGTGCCCAAGGACCACCACCCCACGGCGGCCGCACTGGCGCAGGCCGACCCCGACCTGCTCAGCGCCGTCGTGCGCGCGGCGGGAGCGGTCGCCGTCCAGGAGGGCCTGGCCACGGAGGACGGCGTCGAGCCCGGCTACCGGGTCGTCACCAACACCGGCCCCGCGGCCGGGCAGACGGTGCACCACGTGCACCTGCACGTCCTGGGCGGGCGCGACCTGCGGTGGCCGCCCGGCTGAGCGGCGGTCCCGCTCAGCCCGGGTTGCGGCGGGTGATGGCTCCGCTGAGCGCCGCGGCGAACGACGTCCACGCCGCGTAGGGCACCAGCGCGGCGCCGGCCCGCCGGTCGACCGCCCACGAGCGCCGGGCGAGGTCGGCGGTCGACGCGGCCAGCAGCACGGCCTCGGCGGTGGCGGCCGCGGGTCGCCGGGCGCGGAAGAACGCCCACGTCCAGCCAGCGTTCAGCGTCAGGTTGGCCAGGTGGGCCCGCAGGTAGTCGGGCCGAGCCCGCCCGCCGGACGCGGCGAGCGACCGGCCGCCGGCGAGGGCGAGCAGGGCGTACAGCGCCGTCCACACCGGCCCGAAGGCCGACGCCGGCGGCTGCCACGGCGGCTTGTCCAGCGTGCGGTACCAGCGGTGCCCGTCGCCGTGCCGATCCCGCCGAGGACGGCGGTGGCCGTGACGGCGGCCGAGGTCAGGGCGTAGGGGGAGCGGTCGGTCATGCGGCCCCGCGTACCCGGCTCCGGCGTCTGCCAGGCTGCCGGGCATGACCGACACCACGACCAGCGAGACGACCCCGGTGCGCATCGAACGGGACGGCGACGTCGCCGTCGTCGTCCTGGAGCACCCGCCGCTGAACCTCTTCGACGCCTCGGTGTTCGACGCGATCGAGCAGGTCGCCGACGAGCTGGTCCGGCTCACCGACCCGGCCGACCCGGCGCGGGCCCGGGCGGTGCTGGTGGAGGCGCGCGGCAGGGTCGTCTCCGGCGGCGTCGACGTCACGGTGTTCCGCGACATCGCCGAGGGCCCCGAGCCCGCCGAGCGCGGCGCCGACCTGTGGCGGCGGCTGCTGCGGGTGGCGCAGACGTTCGAGGACCTCCCGGTGCCCACCGTCTTCGCCGCGCACGGGCTGACCCTCACCGCAGCCTTCGAGCTGGCGCTGGCCTGCGACGTCCTGCTGGCCGCGGAGAAGGCGTCCTTCGGGCTGGTCGAGATCGTCGTCGGGCTGACCCCGTCGATGGGCGGGCCGCAGCGGCTGGCCGAGCGGGCCGGGTCCGCGCGGGCCAAGGAGTTCGTCTTCACCGGCGAGCGCTACCCGGCCGCTGTCCTCGAGCGGTGGAACGTGGTCAACCGGGTGCTGCCCGACGAGGGCTTCGCCGAGGCCGCGCGCGCCTACGCCCACCAGGTCGCGGCCGGCCCGACCGTTGCCCACGCGGCCACCAAGCAGCTGGTCACCACCGCCGTCCGGCAGGGGGCGCGGGCCGCGGACGACCTGGTCCCCGACGTGTCCGGTGCGCTCTTCGCCACCGAGGACCTGCGCGGCGCGGTCGCCTCCTTCCTCACCGACGGACCCGGGAAGGCGACCTACTCGGGCAGGTGAGCAGCTGTCCGGGCGGCGGTTCCGGTGCTGCGCGCGCGGGTAGACTCGAGAGGTCCGCACCTCCTCTCGCAGGAAGGCAGGGTCGAGGGTTCTTGCCCGACTCCTCCCCGAACGTCCCCGTGCCCGGCGCGCTCACGTCCCGTGAGGCCTCGGCGCAGGCTG
This sequence comes from Geodermatophilus chilensis, assembly GCF_002802985.1. GTDB lineage: Bacteria > Actinomycetota > Actinomycetes > Mycobacteriales > Geodermatophilaceae > Geodermatophilus > Geodermatophilus chilensis. The sequence continues at coordinate 9,364 of NZ_NVPT01000042.1, forward strand.
CAGCCGCTGACGGCCACCCCGGACAACCCGGCCTGGGGGACGCCGCCCCGGCCACCGTCCGGACCACCATCACCGTCCCCGACTCCGTCCCGATGGTCTCGCTGCTCGGCTCCGGCGACGAGCTGTTGCGCCTGGTCGAGAACGAGGTCGACACCGACGTCCACGTGCGCGGCAACGAGATCGCGGTGACCGGCCAGCCGGCCGACAACGCCTTCGCCGTCGCAGTGTTCGACGAGCTGATCGCGCTGCTCGGCACCGGCCAGGTGCTGCGCCCGGACTCGGTGCGCCGGGTCATCGGGATGCTGCGCGCCGGCGGGTCCGAGCGGCCGGCCGACGTCCTCAGCCTCGACATCATCAGCCGCCGCGGGCGCACGATCCGGCCCAAGACGCTGAACCAGAAGCGCTACGTCGACGCCATCGACGCGCACACCATCGTCTTCGGCATCGGCCCCGCCGGTACGGGCAAGACCTACCTGGCGATGGCCAAGGCCGTGCAGGCGCTGCAGACCAAGCAGGTCAACCGGATCATCCTCACCCGCCCGGCCGTGGAGGCCGGCGAGCGGCTCGGGTACCTCCCCGGCACGCTCAGCGAGAAGATCGACCCGTACCTGCGGCCGCTGTACGACGCGCTGCACGACATGGTCGACCCGGAGTCGATCCCGCGACTGATGCAGTCCGGCACCATCGAGGTCGCGCCGCTGGCCTACATGCGCGGCCGCACGCTCAACGACGCGTTCGTCATCCTCGACGAGGCGCAGAACACCACCGCCGAGCAGATGAAGATGTTCCTCACCCGGCTCGGCTTCGGCTCCAAGATCGTGGTCACCGGTGACGTCACCCAGGTCGACCTGCCCGGCGGCGCGCAGAGCGGGCTGCGGATCGTGCGGGAGATCCTCGACGGCATCGAGGACGTGCACTTCGCCAACCTGACCAGCTCCGACGTCGTCCGTCACCGCCTGGTCGGCGACATCGTCGACGCCTACGAGCGCTGGGACGCCAGCCACAAGCAGGACCGCCCGGCCCCGGCCCAGCAGCCGGTGCGCCCGTCGCGGCCGCGCCGCCAGGGGAGCTGACCGCCGTGCCCGTCGAGGTCGCCAACGAGTCTGAGATCGCCGTCGACGAGTCCTCCCTCGCCGCCATCTGCACGTACGTGCTGGGCGAGATGGGCGTGAACCCGATGGCCGAGCTGTCGGTGCTCTGCGTCGACCCGGACTACATGAGCACGCTGCACGAGCGCTGGATGGGGGAGAAGGGGCCGACCGACGTCCTCGCCTTCCCGATGGACGAGCTGGACACCGGCCGTCCCGACGAGCCCGACCCCGGTCCGGCCCTGCTCGGGGACGTCGTCCTGTGCCCCTCGGTGGCCATCAAGCAGGCCCGCGCGGCCGGCCACACGATGGACGACGAGCTGATCCTGCTCGCCACGCACGGCGTCCTGCACCTCCTCGGCTACGACCACATGGAGCCCGAGGAGGAGAAGGAGATGTTCGGGCTGCAGACCAAGCTGCTCGACGGCTGGCGCGCCGCCCCGCGGGCCCCGATGACCGGTGAGGTCGTCGACCGGGGGCCGGTCAACCGATGACCTCCGGCGAGATCACCCTGCTGGTGATCGCCGTCTGCCTGATCCCCCTCGCCGGCCTGTTCGGCGCGATGGACGCCGCGCTGCAGCGGGTGTCCAAGGCGCGCGTGGACGAGATGCGCCGGGACGGCGTCAAGCGGGCCGGCGTGCTCTCCGACGTCGTCGCCGAGCGGGCCCGGCACGTGGCGCTGCTGCTCCTGCTGCGGATCCTCTGCGAGATGGTCGCCGCCGTCGTGCTCGCGGTCGTCCTCTACCGGATCTGGGGCGGCGGCTGGCAGCCGGTGCTCGCCGCGGCCGGGGTGATGACCGTCGTCAGCTACGTGCTGGTCGGCGTGGGCCCGCGCACGCTGGGCCGCCAACACGCCTACGGCACCGCGCTCGCCGGCGCCGGCGTCGTCCGGCTGCTGGGCCGGGTGCTCGGGCCGGTCGCGACGCTGCTCATCCTGGTCGGCAACGCGATCACCCCCGGGCGCGGCTTCCGCGACGGACCGTTCTCCTCCGAGGTCGAGCTGCGCGAGCTGGTCGACATGGCCGAGGAGCGCGGCGTCGTCGAGTCCGGCGAGCGCAACATGATCCACTCGGTGTTCGAGCTCGGCGACACCATCGCCCGCGAGGTCATGGTCCCGCGTACCGACGTCGTCTGGATCGAGCGGAACAAGTCCCTCCGGCAGGCCCTCGCGCTGGCCCTGCGCAGCGGCTTCAGTCGCATCCCCGTCATCGGCGAGAACGTCGACGACGTCGTCGGGGTCATCTACCTCAAGGACCTCATCCGCCGGACCCAGGGCGGGCAGGACGCCAGGAACGACGTGCGGGTCGAGGAGCTGATGCGCCCGCCGACGTTCGTGCCGGAGTCCAAGCCGGTGGACGAGCTGCTGCGGGACATGCAGGCCCAGCGCATCCACATCGCGATCGTCGTCGACGAGTACGGCGGTTTCGCCGGCCTGGTGACCATCGAGGACATCCTCGAGGAGATCGTCGGCGAGATCGCCGACGAGCACGACCGCTTTCAGCGCCCACCGGTCGAGCAGCTGCCCGACGGCTCCGTGCGGATCACCGCCCGGCTGCCGGTCGAGGACCTCGCCGCCCTCTTCGACGTCGAGCTGCCCGAGGACGACGACGTCGAGACCGTCGGCGGGCTGCTCGCCCGCGAGCTGGGCGTGGTGCCGATCGAGGGGTCGCAGGCCCGGGTCGCCGGCCTCGAGCTGGTCGCCGAGAGCACCGGCGGACGGCGCAACCGGATCGACACCATCCTCGTCCGCCGGGCGCCCGAGGAGGAGGCCGAGCCTCGCGAGGTCGAGGAGCCGCAGGCGCAGGGGGCCACCGCGTCCGCGTCCGGGGCCACCGCGACCGGAGCCACCGCGTCCGGGGCCACGGCGTCGGGGGCCACGGCGTCGGGCGCCACCCGAGTCGAGGAGCCGGCCGGCGCCGTGGAAAGGTGACTCCGCGTGAGTGACCTGGACCCCGAGGACGCCAAGCTCGTGACCCTGGCCCGCTCCGCGCGCGGCCGCACCGGCGCCCCGGAGGGCGCGGCGGTGCGCGACACCGACGGCCGCACCTACCTCGCCGCCACCGTCGCCCTGCCGTCGCTGCAGTTGTCCGCGCTGCAGGCCGCAGTCGCCGCCGCCGTCTCCAGTGGGGTCCAGGGCCTGGAGGCAGCCGCCGTCGTCTCGGCCGCCGACGGCGTCGAGGAGGCCGGCCTGGCCGCCGTCCACGACCTCACCCCGTCCGCTCCGGTGTACCTCGCCGGCCCGGACGGCGCTCTGCGCACCACCGTCTGACCTACGCTCGCGGCTGTGCCCGCCGTCGAAGTAGTCCTGGGCATCACGGTGCTGTTGATGCCGTGGGTGGCACTCTCGGTCGTGGAGATGGACCGGGTCGACGCCACCGGCGAGGCCGGCAGCGCCTTCAGCGAGGTCGGCCGGCTGGTCGGTGCGGTCGCTGCGGCAGTCGCGGCGAGCCTGCTGGTGGTGCGCCCGCGCGACGTCCGTGCGTAGCCGCCGGCCATGGGCTGCGCAGGTGTGTTCTCCGCCGTCGTCCGCCCTTGCCCACACGTGTGGGCAGGGGCGGAGGTTCGCCGGGACGTCCTGGTGGTCGGCCCGGCTCAGCCCAGCGGCCGGCCGAGCGCCTCGGCGAACGCCTCCGGGTCACGGACGCGCGTCGTGAACGCCTGCTCCGTCGTGCCGTCGTCCGACAGGTGCCGGACGCCGAGCGGCGTCCGCCCCGGCCACCAGCCCCCGCGCCGGGCGGGTCTCGGCCAGTCCGCCGGCGGAGTGCCGCGGCGCACCTCCAGGACCTGGCTGGTGCCGAGCACGTGTCGGGACGACGCCCCGAGCAGGCCGGCCACGTCGGAGGAGATCCCGGTGTCCGAGACGGTCAGCCGGGTCGTCGACAGCACCAGGACGGCCAGCCCGGCGAGCACGGCGACCGGCGCCTCCCCGGCCACGGTCGACGGTCCACCGACCCAGGCAGCGGTGCCGAGCCAGGCCGCGACGACGGCCAGCACCGTGACCACCAGCCACGGCCGCGCCGGGTCGTACTGCCAGTAGCGCAGCGGTGCGGGGATCACCGTGGCCGAGCGTCGTGCGCCGCGTGCGGGGGAGAAGCGGTACGCCTCGACCTGCACCAGGTGCCGCTGGCGCTCCCGCGCCGCCCGCACCGCCGTCGACTCGTCCGGCTCGCCCCGTCTCCGCCCCGCCACACGCCCGATCCTCCCAGCCATCCTCCGGCGGTTTCCGCGGAAACCGCCGGGAGGTGACGGGGGGTGTCAGCCGTGGGTGGGAGGATGGACGACGTGACACCGCCGGACCAGCCGCCGTACCGGAGCGGTTTCGCCTGTCTGGTGGGCCGCCCCAACGCCGGCAAGACCACGCTGACCAACGCCCTGGTCGGCGAGAAGGTCGGCATCGTCAGCAACCGCCCGCAGACCACTCGCCACGCCATCCGTGGCGTCGTCCACCGGCCGGGCGGGCAGCTCGTGCTGGTCGACACCCCCGGTCTGCACAAGCCCAAGAGCCTGCTGGGCCGCCGGCTCAACGACGTCGTCCGCGACACCCTGTCCGAGGTAGACGTCGTCGTCTTCTGCGTGCCGGCCGACCAGCCCGTCGGCACCGGCGACCGGTTCATCGCCCGCCAGCTGCGCGAGGTGAAGGCGCCGGTCGTCGTGGTGGTGACCAAGACCGACGCTGCGTCGAAGAAGCAGGTCGCCGAGCAGCTGCTCGCCGCCAGCCAGCTGGTCGAGGCCGCCGAGGTCGTGCCGGTCAGCGCGGTGCGCGGCGACCAGGTCGAGCTGCTGGAGGACCTGCTCGTCGGCCTGCTGCCGGAGGGCCCGCCGCTCTACCCGGAGGAGCAGACCACCGACGAGGACGTCGAGCGGCAGATCGCCGAGCTGGTCCGCGAGGCCGCCCTGGAGAAGGTGTTCCAGGAGGTGCCGCACTCCCTCGCCGTGACCATCGAGGAGATGACCCGCCGTCCCGACCCCAAGCGGGACGGCGGCGAGCTGGTCGAGGTCCACGCGCTGCTGCACTGCGAGCGCCCCAGCCAGAAGCCGATGCTGCTCGGCAGGGGCGGGTCGGTCATCAAGGCGATCGGCAGCGAGGCCCGGCCCGGCATCGAGGCGCTGCTCGGTGCGCGGGTGCACCTCGACCTGCACGTGACGGTGCTCGGCGAGTGGCAGGACGACCCGAAGAAGCTGAACAGGCTCGGGTACTGACGTGAGCACCACGCCGAAGTCGCTGTACCGCGACGAGGGCGTCGTCCTGCGCACCCAGAAACTGGGTGAGGCCGACCGCATCGTCACGGTGCTCACCCGCCGGCACGGCAAGGTCCGCGCGGTGGCCAAGGGCGTGCGCCGCACCAAGAGCAAGTTCGGCGCCCGGCTGGAGCCGTTCAGCCACGTCGACCTGCAGCTCTACACCGGCCGCACGCTCGACATCGTCAGCCAGGCCGAGTCGATCCGCTCCTACGGGCAGCCGATCGTCGCCGACTACCCGGCCTACACCGCCGGCACCGCGGTGCTCGAGACCGCCGACCGGCTCACCGCCGAGGAGAAGGAGCCCTCGCTGCGTCTGTTCCTCCTCGTCATCGGGGCGCTGCGGGCGTTGTCCGAGCGCACCCACCCGGCGCCGCTGGTGCTCGACGCCTTCCTGCTCCGCGCCATGTCGGTCGCCGGGTGGGAACCGGCGCTGGGCGGCTGCGCCCGCTGCGGCGAGGAAGGCCCGCACCGGCACTTCTCGGTGCCCGCCGGCGGCATGGTGTGCCCGCCCTGCCGGCCGACCGGCTCGGCGATGCCCAACCCGGCCACCATCGAGCTGCTCGACGCGCTGCTCACCGGCGACTGGGACGCCGCGGAGGCCAGCCAGAACGCCAACCGCCGCGAGGGCAGCGGGCTGGTCGCCGCCCTGCTGCAGTGGCACCTGGAGCGCGGGCTGCGCTCACTGCCGCTGGTCGACCGGTCCGATCCGACGGCGCCGCGCCGGGAAGCAGGTCTGCTGAGTGAGGCGTGAGGTCAAGGCCCCGAACCCGCACCCCTCGGGCGCCCGTCCGCCACAGCTGCCGCCGGACAAGGTGCCCGGCCACGTCGCGATCGTGATGGACGGCAACGGCCGCTGGGCCAAGCAGCGCGGGCTGCCGCGCACCGCCGGGCACGAGGCGGGGGAGTCCTCGCTGTTCGACTGCGTCGAGGGCGCCATCGAGCTGGGCGTCAAGGCGATCAGCGCCTACGCGTTCTCCACCGAGAACTGGCGGCGCAGCCCGGAGGAGGTCCGCTTCCTCATGGGCTTCAACCGCGACGTCATCCGCCGCCGCCGCGACGAGATGCACGAGCTCGGGGTGCAGGTGCGCTGGGCCGGCCGGCGTCCGCGGCTGTGGCGCAGCGTCATCAAGGAGCTCGAGGTCGCCGAGGAGCTGACCCGCGACAACGACGTCCTCACGCTGACGATGTGCGTCAACTACGGCGGCCGGGCCGAGATCGCCGACGCCGCCGCGGCGATCGCCCGCGAGGTCGCCGCCGGCCGGCTCGACCCGGGCAAGGTCGACGAGGCCACGGTCGTCCGGTTCCTCGACGAACCGGACATGCCCGACGTCGACCTGTTCGTGCGCAGCTCGGGGGAGAACCGCACCAGCAACTTCCTGCTCTGGCAGTCGGCCTACGCCGAGTTCGTCTTCCTCGACACGCTCTGGCCGGACTTCGACCGCCGGCACCTGTGGGCCGCCTGCGAGGAGTACGCCTCACGGCAGCGCCGTTTCGGCAGCGCCTGATGTTCGCGGTGACCCGGCTACGGGTGCCCGAGGCCGACGGGAACGGGTTCGCCGCCGCCGTCGACGACCTGCTCGCCGCGCTGGCCGCCCGCCCCGGCTTCCGGGACGGCGAGCTCGGCCGCTGCACCGACGACGACGGACTCTGGGCGCTGGTCACCCGGTGGAACGGCGTCGGCGCCTACCGCCGGGCGCTCTCGGCCGCCGAGGTGAAGCTCGCCGGGGCGCCGGTGTGGGTGTACGCGCTCGACGAGCCGGGCGTGTACGTGCCCGAGGAGGGGGCGCCGCAGGGGTGATCCCGGGTCGGCGTGGGCACCCCCTGTGCAGGCCCGGGCCCCGACCACGGAGGACGTGCGCGATGAGCGAGCCCATGAGGAACGACGCCGGGGCGGCGGCACCCCCGCCGTCCGCCGACCCCACCGTGCGGGTCGAGCGGCCCCCGATACCCGGCCGCGCGGTGCGCGCTCAGCTCGCGGCGGGTGAGATCGCTGCGCCTCCCGTCCGTCAGGACGAGCCGACCGTGTCCCTCGACGCCCCGGTACCGGCCGCCCCGCACGGCACGCTGAAGTTCGACGGTCCACCGCCGATCCCCGCCACCCCGGACCCCGAGCCCGTGCGCCGGCGCCGGCGCACCTGGCCGTGGATCCTCGCCGTGGTGCTCGCGCTCGTCGTGCTCGGCGCGGTCCTGCTGGTCATGCTGTGGCGGGGCGCGACGATCGACGGCGACGTCGACCTCGTCGGCGCGCGCCTCGCGGTGCCCGGCGACCTCGTCGGGTGGTCCGGCGGGGCGGCGCCGCGCTGACCTCCACCGCGCTGACCTCCACCGCTGCCCCGCACCGTGGGCAGGGGGCAAGGTCCCGGGGAGCAGGGCGAGCGGCCCGACCGGGCGGCGGGGGAGCGGGCGAGCGGCGGCAACTACCGTGGACAGGTCAACCCGCCGACCGCCAGCCGGATGGAGCCCCCCGCCGTGAGCGCCAGCACCGCCAAGCACGACCCCGCCCGCCTCGACAAGGTGGTGAACCTCTGCAAGCGCCGGGGGTTCGTCTTCCCGTCGGGCGAGATCTACGGCGGCACCCGCTCCGCCTGGGACTACGGCCCCCTGGGCACCGAGCTCAAGGAGAACATCAAGCGGCAGTGGTGGCGCACCGTCGTCCAGAGCCGGGACGACATCGTCGGCCTGGACTCCTCGGTGATCCTGCCGCGGCAGACCTGGGTGGCATCGGGTCACGTCGGCGTCTTCACCGACCCGCTGACCGAGTGCCAGAACTGCCACAAGCGCTTCCGGGCCGACCACCTCGAGGAGGACTACGAGGCGAGGAAGGGCCGGGCGCCGGAGAACGGGCTGGCCGACATCGCCTGCCCGAACTGCGGCACGAAGGGCGCGTGGACCGAGCCGCGCGACTTCAACATGATGCTCAAGACCTACCTCGGCCCGGTCGAGGACGAGTCCGGCCTGCACTACCTGCGCCCGGAGACCGCCCAGGGCATCTTCGTGAACTTCGCCAACGTGATGGGGGCGGCCCGGAAGAAGCCGCCGTTCGGCATCGGCCAGATCGGCAAGTCGTTCCGCAACGAGATCACCCCCGGCAACTTCATCTTCCGCACCCGCGAGTTCGAGCAGATGGAGATGGAGTTCTTCGTCGAGCCCGGCACCGACGAGCAGTGGCACCAGTACTGGATCGACGAGCGCACCCGCTGGTACACCGACCTCGGCATCTCCCCGGAGAACCTGCGGCACTACGAGCACCCGAAGGAGAAGCTCTCCCACTACTCGACGCGCACCGTCGACATCGAGTACCGCTTCGGCTTCCAGGGCTCAGAGTGGGGCGAGCTCGAGGGCATCGCCAACCGCACCGACTTCGACCTGAAGACGCACTCGGAGCACTCCGGTGCCGACCTCACCTACTTCGACCAGGCCACCAACACCCGGTGGGCGCCGTACGTCATCGAACCGGCAGCCGGTCTCACCCGCTCGCTGATGGCCTTCCTCATCGAGGCCTACACCGAGGACGCGGCGCCCAACGCCAAGGGCGGCGTCGACACCCGCACGGTGCTGCGGCTGGACCCGCGGCTGGCGCCGGTCAAGGCCGCCGTCCTGCCGCTGTCGCGCAACGCCGACCTGTCGCCCAAGGCCCGCGACCTGGCCACGAAGCTCCGGCAGAACTGGAACGTCGACTTCGACGACGCCGGCGCGATCGGTCGCCGGTACCGGCGGCAGGACGAGATCGGGACGCCGTTCTGCCTCACCGTCGACTTCGACACCCTCGAGGACGACGCGGTGACCGTCCGGGAGCGCGACTCGATGAGCCAGGAGCGCGTCGGCCTGGACCAGGTCGAGATCTACCTCAAGACCCGACTGCCCGTCTGCTGAGGAATCCGGGCGGCCGTCCCCGTGCGGACGGCCGCCCGGATCCGCTGCCCCACGAGCGAGCAGTTGTGGTCGCCGACACGACGGGACACGCCGCGGGAGCCGACGACAACTGCTCACTCGAGCGGTGGGGGAGGGTGACCCAGCTCGCCACCTACCCTGGAGGTCGTGAGCAGCAGTGTCCTCGAGCGGCCGTCGTCCCCCGCGACCGGCCCGGCTCCGCTGCGCCTGGGCGCGCTCACCGTCGACCCCGCCGTGGTGCTCGCGCCGATGGCCGGCATCACCAACCCGGCCTTCCGCACGCTGTGCCGCGAGTTCGGCGCCGGGCTCTACGTCTGCGAGATGATCACCACGCGGGCGCTGGTCGAGCGCAACGAAAAGACGCTGCAGATGGTGCGCGCGACCCCGGACGAGGCGGACGCCTTCTCCGTCCAGCTCTACGGCGTCGACCCGGCCACCGTCGGCCGCGCGGTGGAGATGCTCGTCGACGAGGGCGTCGCCGGCACCCGCCCCGCGCACGTCGACCTGAACTTCGGCTGCCCGGTGCCCAAGGTGACCCGCAAGGGCGGCGGCTCGGCGCTGCCGTGGCGGCGGGTGCTGTTCCGCGACATCGTGCGCTCCGCCGTCCGGGCGGCGAAGGACGTGCCGGTCACGGTCAAGACCCGGATCGGCATCGACGCCGACCACGTCACCTACCTCGACGCCGGGCGGATCGCGCAGGACGAGGGCGCTGCGGCGATCACCCTGCACGGGCGCACCGCCGACCAGCTCTACAGCGGCACCGCCGACTGGGCCCCGATCGCCCGGCTGGTCGAGGCCGTCGACATCCCGGTGCTCGGCAACGGCGACATCTGGGAGGCGGACGACGCGTTGCGGATGGTCGCCGAGACCGGCTGCGCCGGGGTGGTCATCGGCCGCGGCTGCCTGGGCCGGCCGTGGCTGTTCGGCGACCTGGCCGCCGCCTTCGCGGGGCAGGCCCGCCGCGCGTTGCCGACGCTGCGCGAGGTCGCCGCGGTGATGCACCGGCACGCCACGCTGCTCTCGCAGGACCAGGGCGAGTTGCACGGCTGCACCGACTTCCGCAAGCACGTCGCCTGGTACCTCAAGGGGTTCTCGGTCGGCTCCGACGTCCGCCGCGCGCTGGCGATGGTGAGCGCGCTGGACGAGCTGGCCGAGCTGCTGGCCGGGATCCCCGACCAGCCCTACCCGACGGCGGTGCTCGGCGGGCCGCGCGGGCGGACCAGCCCGCCGCGGCCGGTGGCGCTGCCCGAGGGCTGGCTGGCCGACCGCGACGACCCCCGGCCGCCGGCCGGGGCCGAGCTGCTGGTGAGCGGCGGATGAGCGTCGACGAGCGCGGCGGGCACACAGACCGGAGTCCAGCCATGAGTGACGGCCCCTACCTCTACGACGACGACCCGGCGCCGCTGCACACCGGCACCCCGCGCCCGGCGCGGGCGCTGATCCTCGCGGTGATCGGGGGGACCGTCGCCGTCGCCGTCGGCATGGCCGTCGGCCTGCCGCTGGTGAAGGGCAGCCCCGAGGAGCAGGCGCGCGAGGTCTCCGGCGTCTTCCTCGCCGCGCTGGCCCAGGACGACCTCGAGACCGCCTACGGGCTGCTCTGCGCGGAGGAGCGGGCGCGGCTGGCGCCGCAGGCGGTGCCGACCGAGTACGCCCCCGGCGGCACCGGCGAGGTCACCGGCACGATCGCCGACGAGGTGGACGGCGCCCCGGTGCAGCAGGTCGAGGTCGCCTGGAGTGACGGCAGCACCTCCACCCTCACCGTCGTCAGCGAGCAGGGCGCCCGCGTCTGCGGCACCGCCGCCGGCTGAGAAAAGGACCCCCTGCCCCCCACCGCTCGCAGGCTCGGGCGGGCCCCTGCAGGGGGCCGCCGTCCTCCCCACCGCTCGCAAGCTCGCGGCGGTGCCCTGGACGGGGCCGCCCTGCCCCCGTCGCTCGCAGGCTCACGGCGGGACCCTGCAGGGGGCCGCCCTCCCGGTCCTGCGCCGCGGGCTGGCGCGTCCCCCGACGGTGGTCCACGATCTCTGTCTGGCCCCGAGCGGACGTATGAGACGTCTACCCGCGGGCCGGGCTCGCCGGGGCGGCGACGGGGGACCCCGGGGCGCCGTCCCCGGCAGGCACTGACCAGCCGGCGGACGAGCGCGGAGGTGCACGGTGGGCAGCGGTACCGGGACGGCCACCTGGGTGTACGACTTCAGCGAGGGCAACAAGGACCAGAAGGACCTGCTGGGCGGCAAGGGCGCCAACCTGGCGGAGATGACCAACCTCGGGCTGCCGGTGCCGCCCGGGTTCACCATCACCACCGACGCTTGCCGCTTCTACCTCGAGCACGGCCGGACCCCGCCCGAGCTGGCCGACCAGGTGACCGAGCACCTGACCGCGCTGGAGAAGGCGATGGGCAAGACCCTCGGCGACCCGTCGGACCCGCTCCTGGTGTCCGTGCGGTCCGGTGCCGCGGCCTCGATGCCCGGGATGATGGAGACCGTCCTCAACGTCGGCCTCAACGACGAGTCGGTCCGCGGGCTGGCCACCCAGTCCGGCAGCGAGCGCTTCGCCTGGGACTCCTATCGCCGGCTGATCCAGATGTTCGGCAAGACCGTCCTCGGCCTCGACGGCGAGCTGCTCGAGCACGTCCTCGACGAGGTCAAGAGCGAGCAGGGCACCGACTCCGACCTGGACCTCGACGCCGAGCACCTCGAGGACGTCGTCGGCCGGTTCAAGGCCATCGTCCGCGAGCAGTGCGGCCGCGACTTCCCGCAGGACCCGCGCGAGCAGCTGGACCTCGCCATCAACGCCGTCTTCGACTCGTGGAACTCCGAGCGGGCGATCCTCTACCGCCGCCGCGAGCGCATCCCCGGCGACGCCGGCACCGCGGTCAACGTCGTCGCCATGGTGTTCGGCAACCTCGGCATGGACTCCGGCACCGGCGTCGCCTTCACCCGCGACCCGGGCAGCGGCGAGCAGGGCGTGTACGGCGACTACCTGCAGAACGCGCAGGGCGAGGACGTCGTCGCCGGCATCCGCAACACCGTGCCGCTGCCCGAGCTGGAGCGGATCGACGAGGGCGCCTACCGCGAGCTGCTGTCGACCATGAGCACGCTGGAGTCGCACTACCGCGACCTGTGCGACATCGAGTTCACCGTCGAGCGCAACAAGCTCTGGATGCTGCAGACCCGCGTCGGCAAGCGGACGGCGGCCGCGGCCTTCCGGATCGCCACCCAGCTGGTCGACGAGGGCCTGATCGACATGGACGAGGCGGTCCGGCGGGTCACCGGCGACCAGCTGGCCCAGCTGATGTTCCCGCGGTTCGTCTCCGGCGGGGACGCCACCCAGCTCACCCAGGGCATGAACGCCTCGCCGGGCGCCGCCGTCGGCAAGGCCGTGTTCTCCTCCGAGACCGCCGTCCAGTGGGCCGACCGGGGCGAGAAGGTCGTGCTGGTCCGCCGGGAGACCAACCCCGACGACCTCTCGGGGATGATCGCCGCCGAGGGCGTCCTGACCAGCCGCGGCGGCAAGACCTCGCACGCCGCCGTCGTCGCCCGCGGCATGGGCAAGACCTGCGTCTGCGGTGCCGAGGAGCTGCAGGTCGACACCAAGGCCAGGCGGTTCACCGCCCCCGGCGGCGTCACCGTCGAGGAGGGCGACGTCATCTCCATCGACGGCTCCACCGGCAAGGTATGGCTGGGCGAGGTGCCGGTCGAGGCCCCGGCCGTCGTCCGCTACTTCGAGGGCGAGATCGACCCGGACTCCGCCGAGGCCGACGACCTGGTGCGCAGCGTGCACCGGATCCTGACCCACGCCGACGAGGTGCGGCGGCTGGACGTGCGCACCAACGCCGACACCCCCGAGGACTCCGCCCGCGCCCGGCGGTTCGGCGCCCGCGGAATCGGCCTGTGCCGGACAGAGCACATGTTCCTGGGCGACCGGCGGCAGTTGGTGGAGAAACTCATCCTCGCCGAGGACGAGGAGGGCAAGCAGGCTGCCCTCGACGCGCTGGCGCCCTTGCAGAAGCAGGACTTCCTGGAGATCTTCGAGGCGATGGACGGGCTGCCGGTGACCGTGCGGCTGCTCGACCCGCCGCTGCACGAGTTCCTGCCCGACCTCACCGACCTCGCGGTGCGGGTGGCGGTCGCGGAGGCCGAGGGTCACCCGGACGAGGCCAACCTGCGGCTGCTGGCCGCCGTGCGGCGGATGCACGAGGAGAACCCGATGCTCGGCCTGCGGGGCGTGCGCCTCGGGCTCGTCCAGCCGGGGCTGTTCGCCATGCAGGTGCGGGCCATCGCCGAGGCGGCCTGCGAGCGCAAGGCGGCCGGCGGCGACCCGCGGCCGGAGATCATGATCCCGCTGGTCGGCGCGGTGCAGGAGCTCGAGGCCATCCGCGAGGAGTCCGAGCAGGTCCTGGCCTCGGTGTTCGAGGAGCGCGGCGTCGAGCTCGACGTCCTCATCGGCACGATGATCGAGGTGCCCCGGGCCGCGCTCACCGCCGCCGAGATCGCCCAGTCGGCCGCGTTCTTCTCCTTCGGCACCAACGACCTGACCCAGATGACCTGGGGCTTCTCGCGGGACGACGTCGAGGCCGCGTTCTTCCACGCCTACCTGGACAAGGGCATCTTCGGGGTGTCGCCGTTCGAGTCGCTGGACCGGCCCGGCGTCGGCCGGCTGGTGGAGCTCGCCGCCCAGGAGGGGCGGTCGGCGCGGCCGGAGCTCAAGCTCGGCGTCTGCGGCGAGCACGGCGGCGACCCGGAATCGGTGCACTTCTTCCACGAGGTGGGGCTGGACTACGTGTCCTGCTCGCCGTTCCGCGTCCCGGTGGCCCGGCTCGAGGCCGGCCGCGCGGCGCTGGGGGCGGACCGCGCCGGCTCCTGAGCGGGGCTCGGCCCCCGCGAGATCGGCGGTCTCGTGGCCATCAGCGGCTGATCGCCACGACACCGCCGATCTCGCGCGCGGGGTGGCCCGGCACACCCGTCACACCGCCTCCGAACCGACAGCCCCGCGTGGTACCCATGACGCGTGGGAGTGAGCGCGGGGAGCCTGGTGGGCCGGGCGGTGGGGGCGTTCGTGCTCGCCGTCGTCCTGCTCGTCGTCTCCACCGCGACGGCGATCTGGTGGACGGCGCGGAAGGACGCTCGGCCGGCCTCCGACGCGATCGTGGTGCTCGGGTCGGCCCAGTACAACGGCGTCCCGTCGTCCATCTTCGAGGCGCGGCTGGAGCACGCGCTGCAGCTGTACGAGGCCGGCGTCGCGCCGGTGATCGTGACCGTCGGCGGGAAGGCCGACGGCGACCAGTTCACCGAGGCGGAGTCCGGCCGCGCCTACCTCGCCGAAGGGGGCGTCCCGGAGGACGCGCTGCTCGCGGTCGAGGAGGGCGTCGACACGCTGGAGAGCATGCGGGCCGTCGGCACCGCGTTCGACGAGCGCGGCTGGGAGTCCGCGGTGCTGGTGACCGACCCGTGGCACGCCATGCGCGCCGAGCGGATGGCCGAGGACGCCGGCATCACCGCCGACAGCTCGCCCACCCGGCAGGGCCCGGCGGTGCAGACCCGCGCCACGCAGTTCCGCTACATCCTGCGCGAGACGGCAGCCTACCTGCTCTACCGCGCGACCGGCGAGAGCATCGCCGGCGCCCCCGGGATCGGGTGAGGCACGTGCTCGAGCTGGGCAGGGCCGGCAGCGCCGGCACCGGGAAGAGAGTGCGGCCCGTGCTGCGCGACGGCGTCGTCGTCGCCACGCTGCGGGCCGCCCACTGGAAGGAGGCGGCCACGGCCGTCGTGGACGACCGCGAGCGGGTACTCGCCGAGGACGGCCCGGAGTTGATCAGCCGGTGGCCGGCGGGGACGGCGCGGCTGCGCGCCCGCCAGACGTCGTGGTGGCGCGGCACGTGGGACGTCGACATCGAGGAACCGGTCCTGGGCCGCCGGGACGCCGTCATCGCCGGGGGAGCCGACGGCGGCAGCGACGGCGGAGGGGGCGACTGATGGCCGGCCGCGGACGCATCCGCGCCGCCGACATCGCGTTGGTCCGCGAGCGGTCGCGGATCGACGAGGTGATCGGCGACCACCTGCAGCTCAAGCGTGCCGGCGGCGGCAGCCTCAAGGGACTGTGCCCGTTCCACGACGAGAAGTCGCCGTCGTTCCACGTCACGCCCTCAAGGGGGCTCTACCACTGCCTGGCGGGTGAGACCGGAGTCCTCACCGAGCACGGCGTCGTCCCCATCCGCGAGCTCGCCGGCCGCACGGTCCGAGTGCTCGACGGGGACGGCGGCTGGGTCGAGGCGCCGTTCCGGTCGTACGGGGTACAGCGGCTGATGACGCTGACGCTCAGCCGCAACGGCCGGACGAAGGTCCTCCACGCGACCGACGAACACCGCTGGTTCGTCCCGTCGGGGAAGCTCCGGCAGGACCGCCGCGAGAAGCTGACCAGGGACCTCCGCCCGGGTGACGTGCTGGTCTCGACGTTCCCGCGGGAACGCGTGTCCGCGCTGGCGGGGGTGGGGGCGGCAGCCCAGGCAGCCCCGGACGTCACCGGAGTCGCGGCGGCCCGGGCTCGGCAGCGGGGCGAGAACTGGGTCGTCCGGTCGGTCGAGTGGTCCGACCGGGTGGAGGAGGTCTTCTGCGCCGAGGTCCCCGGCACGCACGCCTTCACGCTCGAGGACGACATCCTCACCGGGAACTGCTTCGGCTGCGGGGTGGGTGGCGACGTCATCCGCTTCGTGCAGGAGATCGACCACCTGTCCTTCACCGAGGCGGTCGAGCTGCTGGCCGGGCGGGCCAACGTCGAGCTGCACTACGAGGACGACGGCGGCCGCCCCACCGGCGCCCCGGACCGCTCGCAGGTCGGACAGCGGGCCCGGCTGGTCGCGGCCAACACCGCGGCGGCGGCCTTCTATGCCGAGCAGCTGGGCAGCCCGGATGCCGCGCCGGCCCGGCAGTTCCTCGCCGACCGCGGCTTCGACCGGCAGGTGGCGCTGGACTTCGGCTGCGGCTTCGCCCCCGGCGGCTGGGACACGCTGACCCGGCACCTGCGCGGCAACGGCTTCACGCAGCAGGAGCTGGTGACGGCGGGCCTGGCCAAGGAGTCCAGCCGCGGCACGCTCATCGACCGCTTCCACCGCCGGCTGGTCTGGCCGATCAAGGACATCACCGGCGACGTCATCGGCTTCGGTGCCCGCAAGCTGCTCGACGACGACCCCGGGCCCAAGTACCTGAACACTCCGGAGACGCCGCTCTACAAGAAGAGCAGCGTGCTCTACGGCGTCGACCGGGCCAAGCGCGACATCGCCCGCCGTCACCAGGCCGTCGTCGTCGAGGGCTACACCGACGTCATGGCCTGCCACCTGGCCGGCGTGACCACCGCCGTCGCCTCGTGCGGCACGGCGTTCGGCCCGGAGCACATCGGCGTGCTGCGCCGGCTGCTCATGGACCAGGACGAGTTCCGCGGCGAGGTCATCTACACCTTCGACGGGGACGCCGCCGGGCAGGCCGCGGCGATGAAGACCTTCGCCGAGGACCAGCGCTTCGTGGGTCAGACGTTCGTCGCGGTGGAGCCCGACGGGCGCGACCCGTGCGAACTGCGGCAGGCGCACGGCGACGCCGCCGTCCGTGACCTGGTGGGGCGGCGGACGCCGCTGATCGCGTTCGTCCTCAAGACCACGCTGGCCGGTTACGACCTCGACACCGTCGAGGGCCGGGTGGCCGCGCTGGAGAAGACCGCGCCGCTGGTCGCGCAGATCAAGGACCACGCGCTGCGCCCGGCCTACGCCCGCCAGCTGGCCGGGATGATCGGCAACACCGACGAGGCCGAGGTGCTCGAGCGGGTCCGCCGGTCCACCGGGGACGGCGGCCAGCCCGCGCGCGGCCGGCCGCGGACGCCGAAGAAGAGCCCGGACGACGTCGCGGTCGAGGTCGAGCGCGAGGCGCTCAAGGCCGTGCTGCAGGCGCCGGAGCTGGCCGGGCCGTCGTTCGACGCCATCCCGGTCGAGGCCTACACCGACCCGGACTACGCCGCCGTCGCCGCGGCCGTCGCGCAGGCCGGGGGAGCGGCCGCCACCCGGGTCAGCGGTCCGGGCTGGCTGGACGAGGTGGCCGCCCACTGCACCCGGGAGAGCGCGACCGCGCTGCTGACCGCGCTGGCCGTCGAGCCGATGCGCTCGGTAGGCGAGGCCGACGCCGGCTACGTCAACGCGGTGCTCGCCCGGCTGGAGGAGATGCACACCGTCCGCCAGGTGGCCGCCCTCAAGGGCCGGCTGCAGCGGATGAACCCGGTCGAGGCCGGTGACGAGTACATGAAGGCGTTCGGCGCGCTCATGGCCCTGGAGCAGCAGGCGATCTCGCTGCGCAAACGGGCGATGGGCGGGTTGGGCGCGTGACGATCCTCGACCGCCTGCGGCAGCGGTTCACCCGGCCGCCGGAGCTGGTCCGGGCGGTGGCGCTGGCCTCGCCGGACCCCGACGAGCGGGTGCTGGCCTGGGGGACGCTGGTGCGTGACCAGGGCTGGCTGGTCGCGACGTCCCGCGGGCTGCGCCGGGTGCCGGCCGATCTGCCGCTGCCGGAGGCCGGGGACGTCGGCGTCCTGCCGTGGCACGAGGTCGGCACCGCCCGGTGGACGGGGACCGGCGACGGCGGCGGCCGCTTCGAGGTGACCCCGCTGACCGAGGTCGAGCCCGGGGTGCAGGCGCGGCTGCCGGAGGAGACGCACGCGCTGACCGACGCGGGGGGCCTGCCGCCCGTCGTCCGCCGGCGGGTGGACCAGACCGTGGTCGCCAGCCGGCGCGTTCCGCTGCCCGGCGGGGGCGGCGTCGTGCTCGTCGCCCGGCGGCTGCCCGGACAGGCGGAGCGGGAGTGGACCGTCGTCTTCGACGACGACGCCGACCGCAACGACCCCACTGCCCGGGAGGTCGCCCGGCAGAAGCTGGCCGAGGCGGTCGCGGCCGACCAGCCGGGCTGAGCCGGCCGCGTCCGCCCGGGGTCAGACCCCGCCGGTGGTGTCCGGCGGCGGCAGCGGCGTGTCCGAGGCCGAGGTGGTGCGGGGGGCCGTGCGGGCCCGCGGGACCGAGCCGGGGCGGGTCGCCGTCGAGCGGTCGCTGGAGCCACCCAGGCCGATCCGGGCACGAGCCGAGTTCAGCACGCCGTCGGCGCGGGCCTGTGCCATGCCGGCCAGGCCCTGCAGCTGCGGGTTGTCCTGGGCGTGCTCCCACGCCCGGCGGATCTGCTCGTAGCGCTCCGTACCGGCCTTCGCGCCGAGGACGTAGCCGGCACCGAAGCCGACGAGGAAGGACAGCTTCGCCATGGAGAACCTCCAGGTGAGACGCGGGGGACCGGACGATCACGGTAGCCGCGATCCGGTGTGGCGCGCGACGCGAAGGGCCCTGCGCGGCTGCGCGGAGGGTGTGGGGTAACCTCGTCCCTGCGCGCGGGCCAGCCCGCCGATCCCCCGTAGCTCAATTGGCAGAGCATGCGACTGTTAATCGCAGGGTTATTGGTTCGAGTCCAATCGGGGGAGCAAAATTCCAGGTCAAGGCCCTGATGGGCTTCGGGCGTCGGGCGCGACGACCAACAAACGACCAACAAAGTCTCCGGGCGGAGACAGCTGCCGGACGCCGTCGTCCACGGCCGGGCGCGAGCCGTCCGAGTCCAGTGGCCGCGCTGGGTGAGCAGGAGCGCGGCCTACCTGAGGCGCTGCAGAGCGGCGGCCGCGTCCGGGCTGGCCAGGCCGCGACCCATGTAGACGTCCTGGGTGAGGCTGGGCCGGTTGTGCCCCAGATGGTCGGCGATCTGGCGAGCCGACAGCCCGGCCTCGTCGAGCCGGGTGGCCACGGTCTTGCGGAAGACGTGCGACGTGACCCAGGCGAACCCGGCGCGGTCGAGCACCTTGCGGAGGTCTCCGCTGGTGTTGTTGGGATCGCGGAGCCGACCCGACGGGCTCGGGAAGAAGACATCCAGGTCGCCGGGGGCGTGCCCTTCGGACTGGCGGCGGCGCAGCAGGTCGACGACGTAGGTCGGCAGGCCGATGGTGCGTCGGCCGGCGACGGACTTGGGGAACTCCTGGATGATCAGCCCGCGGCCGGGCACGCGCACCACGGTGGCGGCGATGGTGAGCGCTGCATGGTCCAGATCGACCGACGGGCGCCGCACCGCGCAAGCCTCTCCGATGCGTACTCCAGTGCTGAGCATGAACTCCACCAGATCCGGGAGGTCAAGTCGGAGCGCCTCCGGATCCATGGACAGCCTGACCAGCAGCTGCTCGGCCTCCGGGACCGTGAGTGCTCGCGGTCCTTGCGCAGTGCGCTTCTGCGTGCGCTTGGTCGACGTCTCGCGTACCGGGTTGGTCGTGAGCGCACCGTGCCGCACGGCCAGCGACAACATGCCGGACAAGACGCTGCGCGCGGACTTGGCCGCGCCGACGCCGTGGCTGGTGCGGACCGCGCGAAACGCGCGGTCGACCGCGGGGACGGTCACCTCCCGCAGCCGCAGCTCACCCAGCGCTGGCAGTACGTACGACGTCACCGCGAAGCGGTACAGCCGCTTGGTTCCTGTCCGGCGGGGAGGACGGCGGTCCCGGCGACCCGCTTCGGGGGAGGAGCGTGCGGTGTTCAGCTCGATCGGCTGGGGCGAGATCGTCGTCCTGGCTCTCGCCGCCCTGTTCGTCTTCGGGCCCGACCGGCTGCCCGACCTGACCCAGCAGGCCGCCGCCGGCCTCAGGCGACTGCGCTCGGCCATGACCGGCATCCGAGGCCAGCTGGACCAGGAGCTCGGTGAGGACATCGACCGGCTCCGTGCCCTGCGTCAGTACCACCCGCGGACCCTTGTCCGCGAACACCTGCTGGCCGACGACACCCAGTCCGGTCGCTTGGGCTGACGACCCGGCGCTCAGCAACCGCGACCTCCTCGACGACCACGAAGGGAACGACCCGTGAGCCTCGGGCCGATGGAGATCGGCCTGATCCTCCTGGCCGGGCTCCTGCTGTTCGGCTACGAGAAGCTGCCCGACGCCTCCCGCTCGCTGGGGCGCTCCCTCCGCATCTTCAAGGGCGAGATGAAAGGCCTCAAGGACGACGACATGGGGCGCGACAAGGCAGGAACGCCCATCCGCGGGGAGCTTCTGCCGATGACGCCCACCTCCGGTCCGGGAGTGCCGTGACCACCCGACCGCAGTCGAGGCCGACGCTAAAGGGGCGGGGCCACAGGCCGACCCTCGCGAGCCGGCGATGGCCTCGCGCCCTTGCGAAGTCCATGTCGGCATGGCTTCGCTGAGTCGGCTCGCCGGACCTCGACGTGAGATCGACCTTGCGCTCTCAGATACAGCGGTCGTGCATGCCGCGTGCAGTGGGGGAGTGTCGAAGTGATCATCGCCGTCCGGACAACGGTGCCCGCTGCGGACTTGGCCGTGGCTCGCGAGGTCACCCGATTCCTCGAGCGCCGGGCGGCCCTGGAACACCCGCCGGCCACGTTGACCGTCTCGTACGCGGTCGCCCTCGGCATCGCCGGCATGTTCGCCAGCCCGACGCTGTTCGGGCAGGTGCTCGACCGCTTCTCCACCGGTGGCGCGGTCGACGGCGACGAGCTGGTCGAGGCGGCGCAGTTCGAGCAGGGGTTCGCGACGGCAGAGGGCTACGCCGCCCTGCGCTGCCTCATTCTCTGGGTGCAGAGCCGCATGCAACGCCAGGGGCAGCAACAGGCCTGGCGCCTGTAGGCCAATCGAGGACTGGTCGCCCACTGCCCTGCAGCAGGGCGGTCGTACGCCCTCGAAGGGGTGGACAGTCGGCGTCGCGGCCCGCACACGGCCATGTCCTTCCAGACGGTCTGGAAACTCCCGACGGCACCCAGCCGAACCAGCACGCCAGGCTCCGTGGAGGACGTCGACGAATAACGCTCCCGCGGCGACGGCATCTTCTCCAACGCCACCAGCGGCGATGAGCAGAAGGCGGGCCAGGTGTGGGAGTACCGGCCGCGCGGACGCTCCGGTGGCAGCTGATCCTGCTGTTCGAGGCCCCGGACCCGGCGCTGCTCGACGCGCCGGACCACATCACGGTCAGCCCACGCGGCGGGCTGGTGCTGTGCGAGGACGGTGGGCCTGCTCCAGCCCGGACGGCGAGGTCTCGTTCGTGGACATCCAGACGCCGGGTGGCCCGGTTGACGCCCGCGCGCACTCCCGGGCCGCCGATCAGCACCTCACCCCGAGCCTCCTGACCTTCACCTCACGGTCACGGAACCGTCGCGCGGAGCACGCGCCGTGGCTGCCGGCCCTTCCTAGCGTCACCGGCGTCCCTGGAAACCCACACGGAAAGCAGGAGCATGCTGCACGCCGCCCGCACCGCCCTGACGGGGCTGTTCGTCACCACTGCACTGGTCGGAGGGGCCTCCGGCGCCCTCGCCGAGGAGCACTCCCGTGGCTCCGCATCCTCGGGTGAGGTCGAGGTCATCGCTCACCGTGGGGCCTCGGCCTACGCGCCGGAGAACACCTTGCCCGCAGTCGACCTCGGCGCCGACATGCGCGCCGACTACGTCGAGATCGACGTCCAGATGAGCAGCGACGGAGAACTCGTCGTCATGCACGACACCACGCTGGCCCGCACCACCGACGTGGAGACCCACTACCCGGACCGCGCCCCGTGGAACGTCCGTGACTTCACGCTGGAGGAGATCGAGACCCTCGATGCCGGGTCCTGGTTCGGCGCCGAGTTCGCCGGTACGGGCGTGCCGACCCTGCAGCAGGTGCTCGACACGCTGCGCGGCCGCGCCGGGCTGCTCCTGGAGGTCAAGAGCCCGCAGCTGTACCCGGGTATCGCCGAGGCCATCGTCGCCGAGCTCGACGGCGAGGGCTGGCTGCAGGCCGACCCCCGCGCCGGCCGCCTGATCGTGCAGTCCTTCGACTGGCAGTTCATGGAGCAGTTCAACGAGCTCGCCCCCCAGGTGCCCGCCGGCCTGCTCGGCGGCCCGCCGTCGGAGGCGCAGATGGCCGAGCTGTCCGCCTGGGCCGACCAGATCAACCCCAGCCACACCCGTGTGACGGCTGCCTTCGTCGACATGGTGCACCGCTACGGCATGGAGACCTGGCCCTACACCGTCAACGACGCCGACCGCATGCGCCAGCTCATCGACCTCGGCGTCGACGGCGTCATCACGGACCGGCCCGACGTCCTCATCGAGGTCGTCGACGAGGACCGGGGCGAGCGCCAGGCCGCATAGCCCCGGTCAGTCACCCCGCCCCCCAGTGGAGGAGCCCCACCTCGTGGCGGGGCTCCTCCCGCCGTATCAGGGTCCATGGGGACCGGATCCGGTCACCGCGGCAGCCGCCCGCAGCCGTACACGACGGTCTGCCGTCCTCTCCGGGCTGCGCGCGGGAGGGCCCGGGCTCGACCGGTGTCCCGGTGTCGAACGGGCACAGGCTCCAGGTGCTCGGCGGTGCGATCGATGCCGCACGACCCGCGCCAGGTCGCATCGGGGGCAGTGACGAACGGAAGGCGGACGCCACGGACCGGGCGCGGGCGCGGGGCGGAGCGTCCGGGTGCGCGACCGACAGGGCTGGTGTCCCGGCCCCGTCCCGAGCGCGGCCCCGGCCGTGATGATCCGCGGCTCATCCCCACGACATCGTGACTCTGGTGCGCCCCAGTCGGACGGCCGTGGGCGATCGGTCGCCGTCCTCCGATGTACCCGGGAAGACCGCGTGACGACGCCCGTCCGGCCGACTCGACGAACTGGTCCGGCCGTCCTCGGATCGGCACGTCACGGTGACCCGCCACCCGGGGCGGCGGGTCACCGTGACGGGGATCGGGTCAGCGGTCGGCGGAGCGCACCGATGCGCCGGTGCCCACGCGGTCGCCGGGCAGGGCGAGGTCGGCGATCACCGGCAGGTGGTCGGAGCCGTCGGTGCTCAGGACGGCGGCGGTGCGAGCCACGACGTCGTCGCTGTGCATGACGTAGTCGATCCGCGCGTACGGGTTCTCGGCGGACAGGGTGTAGCCGTTCCCCACCCCGGCCTCGGCCCAGGCGTCGACCAGGTCCTCGGTGATCGCATCGATCTCAGGGGTGTCCGGGCGGGCGTTGAGATCTCCGGTGAGCACGACGGAATCCTGGGGGACGCCGATGATCTCGCGGACCGCGGCGATCTGGGCGATGCGCTCCTGCTGGCTGTTGTGCTGCAGGTGGGTGGTGAAGACCCTGACCGGCACGCCACGCACGGTGACGAGCGCCTCCAGCAGGCCGCGCTGCTCGAGGTTCCCCGCCCGGGGCAGCAGGGTATTGCGCCAGTCGTGGATGGGGGCGTCGGAGAGGATCGCGGTGCCGTACTGGCGCCGCGGCTCACCGGGGGCGAGCGGGTCCTTGTCCAGGTTGGCGCCGTACACGACGTGCATCCGGAGCATCCGTGCCAGGTCGGCGGCCTGGTCGGCGAAGTCGCTGCGCTCGCTCCAGTGCCGGTCGACCTCCTGGAGGCCGACGACGTCGGCACCGGAGTCGCGGATCTCGCTCGCGATGCGTTCGAGGTCCAGGCGACCGTCGACGCCCTGGCCGTGGTGGATGTTGTACGACATCACCCGGACCGGCCGGTCGGGTGCCGCCGGCTCGGCGTGGGCGGTTGCGGACGTCGTCGTGGCCAGGGCAGCTGTGAGAGCGGTGATCGTCGCCAGGCGCAACGCCCGGGTGCAGTGTCGAGGGCATGGAACGGTCTCCCGAGGGTGAGGGGACGTGGCGGACCTGCTGACCGAAGAACGCCCGGGTGGCGGGTACACCGAGGGCGGTCGGCGCACCCGTGAACGGGGAGTGACCACTCTGCGTTGACGGCCGGTGACGCCACGTCCGCGCCCCCGCGGCCGCCCACGGTGCGGAAGCGGACCTCGTCCGACCGCGGGGGTGGCGGCTGTCCGGTGGTCGGGGCTGGAC
Organism: Geodermatophilus chilensis; assembly: GCF_002802985.1. Lineage (GTDB taxonomy): Bacteria > Actinomycetota > Actinomycetes > Mycobacteriales > Geodermatophilaceae > Geodermatophilus > Geodermatophilus chilensis. Next base: position 33,458 of record NZ_NVPT01000042.1, read on the forward strand.
CGGTCATGCCGGGTGAGCGACCGGAGCCCCCCTCGCGGTGGCTGCTCGAGACGGTGGTGGGATGGCCCGGTGACACGACAGGCGGAACTGCTCGGCACGGTGGCGGGACGCCTGGAGGACCAGTTCCCGTACGCGTGCCCTGTGTTGATTCAGAACGCGTCTCGAAACTCGGTGAGGCGCGGCGGCGTGGCAGTCCGGTGACGTGACGAGCTCCTGGTAGGGTGGGTGGTTCCTACACCGTCCAGCCCTCACCAGGAGCTCGGATGTCAGTGTCGCCGGTCTGCTCGTGCCTGTCATGCCCGACCCACGCGGCCGCCGCAGG
>NZ_NVPT01000043.1 GCF_002802985.1 Geodermatophilus chilensis
CCCGGCCCGTCGCGCCCCGGTACGCCGCGCCCGGCAGGGCCAGGACGGCCTCGGGTCCCGCCTGTCGAACGAGCTCCATGTCCCTACAGCACCGCCCGGCGGCGGCCGCGCTGGCCTTCGTCGTCGTCCTCTCCAGCGCCGGTGTCGCCGCGGCCAACGACTGGCTGCCGATCTTCCGCACCGAGCAGGTCGCTCCGCTCGAGGTCAGCCCCGACGACCTCGTGGCGCTGCCCGACCTGAGCGCCTACGGCGACGTCGAGCTCACCGGGGACGACGGCCCGCACGCGGTGCCCGACGCCGCGGCCGCCCGCGCCGAGACCGGCCTGGAGGTTCCCGAGGTGGGCGCCCTGCCGGTGGGCGTGGAGGGCGAGCCGACGTACCAGGCCGTCGGCGAGCTGAGCGGCGTCTTCACCTTCTCGGCGGACAAGGCGGCAGCGGCCGCGGCGGCGTCCGGGGAGGCCCTGCCGCCGGTGCCCGCGGGCCTCGACGGCAGCCAGGTGCGGCTCACCGCCGGTCCCGGGGTCGCGGCGGTCTGGTCGCAGGCCTCCGGGATGCCCACGCTCGTGGTCGGCCGCGCGGTCGCGCCCTCGGCGTCCTCGTCCGGCGTCCCCTTCGAGACCGTCCGGGACTTCCTGCTCTCGCTGCCGGGCCTGCCCGACGACGTGGCGGCCCAGCTGCGCACCTTCACCGCCGACGGCTCGACCCTGCCGATCCCGGTGCCGGCCGACGCGGTGGAGACCTCCCCGGCGGAGGTCGACGGCCTGCCGGCCACCGTGCTCGAGTCGCGCGACCAGACCCTGGCCGCCGTGGTCTGGGTCGACGACGGGCTCGTCACCCTCGTCGGCGGCGCGCTGAGCACCGACGAGGCGCTGGACGTCGCCGGGGACCTGGGGTGAGCACGGCCGGTCCCTCCGCGGTCGCCGGCCCGGACGACGTCGCCGTCCGGGCCGCGGCCCAGCTGGTCCGCGACCTGCCGCCGGCCCCGGCCCTGTGGTGCGACGGCCTGCGCAAGCGGTACGGGCGGCGCACCGCGGTCGACGGCGTCTCGCTGTCGGTGGGCCGCGGCGAGGTGGTCGGCCTGCTCGGCCCGAACGGCGCCGGCAAGACCACGGTCATCAAGATGCTGCTGGGGCTGGTCCGGCCCGACGCCGGTGAGGTGATGGTGCTGGGCCGCCCCGGCAGCGACCCGGCCGCGCGCGCCCGGGTGGGCTACCTGCCCGAGCTGTTCCGTTACCAGCCCTGGCTGACCGCGGCCGAGGTGCTCGAGCTGCACGTCCGGCTGTCCGGCGCCGACGTCCCCGCGGTCGAGCGGCACGGCTGCCTGGAGCTGGTCGGGCTGGCCGCCCGCGCCGGCGACCGGGTCGGGGGCTTCTCCAAGGGCATGCAGCAGCGGCTGGGCCTGGCCGTGGCGCTGGTGGCCCGCCCCGAGCTCGTGGTGCTCGACGAGCCGACCAGCGCCCTGGACCCGCTCGGCCGGGCCGACGTGCGGGACGTGGTGCTCTCGCTCAAGGAGCGTGGCGTGGCGGTGCTGCTGAACTCGCACCTCATCGGCGAGGTGGAGCGGGTGTGCGACCGGGTGGTGGTCCTCGACCGCGGCACCGTCGCCGCCTCCGGCACCCTGGCCGAGCTGCTCGGCCGGCGGGAGGTGCGGCTGCACCTGGGCTCGGTCGGTCCCGAGGGGCAGGCGCGGCTGGCCGCGGCCGGGCCGCTCGAGCGCGAGGGCGCGTGGTTCACCGTCGGGCTGCCGGCCGAGGACGACGGGACGACGGTGCCCGACCTGGTGGCCGACCTGGTGGCCCTCGGCGTGCGGGTCCACGCGGTGGAGCCGACGCGGATCAGCCTGGAGGAACGCCTGCTCGGCATCCTGCGGGCCAACTCCGGGGACGGCCGGCCGTGACCGCCCGGACCGTGCTGACCATCGCCGGGCTCACCCTGCGGGAGGCCGCCCGGCGGCGGGTCGTCTGGGCGCTCCTGGCGCTGACGGTGGTGCTGCTCGCACTGAGCGCCTGGGGCTTCTCGAAGCTGGTGGGACTGGACACCGAGTTCGGCACCATGACCAGCGGCGAGGCCCGCCTCGTGGCCTCGCTGCTGCTCAACCTGATCATGTTCGGGCTGAGTCTCATCGCGGCGATCGGCACGGCGTTCCTCGCCGGGCCCACGCTGGCCGGCGAGCTGGAGTCGGGACAGGCGCTGGTGCTCCTCGCCCGCCCGGTCCGCCGGTCGTCGGTCCTGCTCGGCAAGTGGCTCGGTCTGGTGGCCTTCGGCTCCGGCTACGTGGTCCTGGCCGGCCTCGCGCAGATCCTCGTGGTCGGTGCGACGGTCGGCTACTGGCCACCGGCGCCCGCGACCGGGCTCGCGCTGCTGGCGGCGGAGACGGTCGTGCTGCTGACCCTGGCCCTCCTGCTGTCCAGCGTCGTCTCGACCATGGCGTCGGGCATCGTCGCCGTCGGGCTCTTCGGGGCGACCTGGGTCGCCGGCGTGGTCGGTGGGATCGGCGGAGCGCTCGGCAACGAGGGCGTCGAGAGCGTGGGCACCGTGTCGCGCGTCCTGCTGCCCACCGACGGCCTGTGGCGCGGTGCCATGAACGCGTTCCAGGACCCGATCGCGCTCGTCCAGATGGGACCCGGCGAGGGCGGGTTCCCGTTCCTGAGCGAGGCCGCGCTCTCCCCCGCCTACCTGGCGTGGGCCGCGGTGTGGATCGCCATGGTCTGGGGACTGACCGCGCTCTCCTTCTCCCGGCGCGACGCCTGAAAGAGGACCCCCGGTCCGCCCTCCACGCGCCTCCCTGGCCCCGGTCCGGCTCTCTTTCCCCGATGATCATGGAGTTCGGGTGGCGACATGCCGTGTGGAACCGGCGTGTCGCCACCGCAGCTCCATGATCATCGGGAGGTGTGGCCGGAGGTGGGGAGCGAGCAGCCGGGGCCCTGGCCCCTTGCAGGGTCCCGCCGCGAGCCTGCGAGCGGTGGGCGGCAGGGGGTCCTTCAACTAGCGTCGGGTGCGATGAGCGAGCCGCTGAACCCGACGGAGTCCGCCGTCCGCCGTGCGCTGGCGCGCGCCGAGCGGGGGGTGACCCTGGACGCCGTCGAGGCCGAGACGCTGCTGCACGCCCGCGGCCTGGGTGAGGGCGAGCCGCTGGACCGGCTGCTGACCGCGGCCGGCCGGGTGCGCGACGCCGGCCTCGCGTCGGCGGGCCGGGCCGGCGTCGTCACCTACAGCCGCAAGGTCTTCATCCCGCTGACGCACCTGTGCCGCGACCGCTGCCACTACTGCACGTTCGTGACCACGCCCGGGCAGCTGCGCGCGCAGGGCAGGGCGCCGTTCCTCTCCCCCGACGAGGTGCTCGGCATCGCCCGGGCCGGCGCCGCGCTGGGCTGCAAGGAGGCGCTGTTCACCCTCGGCGACCGCCCGGAGGACCGCTGGCCGGTCGCGGCCGAGTGGCTCGAGGCGCACGGCTTCGACTCCACGCTGGCCTACCTGCGCGCCATGGCGATCCGGGTGCTGGAGGAGACCGGGCTGCTGCCGCACCTCAACCCCGGGGTGTTGAGCTGGGAGGAGATCCAGCGGCTCAAGCCCGTCTCCGCCTCGATGGGGATGATGCTCGAGACGACCGCCACCCGGCTGTGGTCCGAGCGCGGCGGCCCGCACTTCGGTTCGCCGGACAAGGAGCCCGCCGTCCGGCTGCGCGTGCTCGAGAACGCCGGGCGCTCCGCCGTCCCGTTCACCACCGGCGTGCTGCTCGGCATCGGCGAGAACTACGCCGAGCGGGTGGACGCCGTCCTGCAGATCCGGGCCGCAGCGCAGCGGCACGGGCACGTGCAGGAGGTCATCGTCCAGAACTTCCGGGCCAAGCCGCGGACGGCGATGGCCGCCCACGACGACCTGGAGCTGCAGGAGTACGTCGCCGCGGTCGCCGTCACCCGACTGCTGCTCGGCCCGAAGGCGCGGGTGCAGGCGCCGCCGAACCTGAGCGACTCCACCGAGCTCGGCCTGCTGCTCCGGGCCGGCGTCGACGACTGGGGCGGCGTCAGCCCGCTGACCCCCGACCACGTCAACCCGGAGCGGCCCTGGCCCAACACCGACAAGCTGGCCGCGCTGTCGGCCGAGGCCGGCTACGAGCTGCGCGAGCGGCTGGCCACGCAGCCGCCGTACGTGCTCTCCCCCGAGCCGTGGCTGGACCCGCGGGTGCGCCCGCACGTTGCCGCGTTGGCCGGCGCCGACGGGCTGGCGGTCGAGGGCCGGGTGCCCGTGGGCCTGCCGTGGCAGGAGCCGGACGAGGCGTGGACGTCGTCCGGGCGGACCGACCTGCACGTCGAGGTGGACACCGTCGGCCGGACGACCGACCGGCGCAGCGACTTCGACGCCGTCTACGGCGACTGGGCGGAGCTGCGCGCACGGACCGAGGGCGCCCGCGCCGGGCACTCCACCGCGCTGGCCGCCGGTGACCCCGAGGTGCACGCTGCGCTGCGGTCCGCCGAGGCCGACCCCGCGGGGCTGTCGGACGCGGAGTACCTGGCGCTGCTCGGCGCGGACGGGCCCGATCTGGAGGCGCTGTGCGCGCTGGGCGACGCCGTCCGCCGGGACGTCAACGGCGACGACGTCACCTACGTCGTGAACCGGAACATCAACTTCACCAACGTCTGCTACACCGGCTGCCGGTTCTGCGCGTTCGCCCAGCGGCGCACCGACGCCGACGCCTACACGCTCTCGCTCGAGGAGGTCGGCACGCGCGTGGACCGGGCGTGGGCTGCCGGGGCGACCGAGATCTGCATGCAGGGCGGCATCCACCCCGACCTGCCCGGCACCGCCTACCTCGACCTCGCCCGCGAGGTGAAGCGCCGGCAGCCCGGCATCCACCTGCACGCCTTCTCCCCCATGGAGATCGTCAACGGCGCGGCCCGCACCGGGCTGTCGTTCGAGGAGTTCCTGGTCGCCGCGAAGGAGGCGGGGCTGGACTCGGTGCCCGGGACGGCGGCGGAGATCCTCGACGACGACGTCCGCTGGGTGCTGACCAAGGGGAAGCTGCCGACGGCGACCTGGCTGGAGATCATCACCACCGCGCACCGGGTGGGCCTCCCGACGACGTCGACGATGATGTACGGCCACGTCGACACCCCGGCCCACTGGGTGGCGCACCTGCGCACGCTGGCGCGGGTGCAGGACGAGACCGGCGGCTTCACCGAGTTCGTGCTGCTCCCGTTCGTGCACCACAGCTCGCCGATCTACCTGGCCGGGGTCGCCCGCCCCGGGCCGACGGTGCGGGAGAACCGCGCGGTGCACGCCGTCGCCCGGCTCCTGCTGCACGGCCGCATCCCGAACATCCAGACCTCGTGGGTGAAGCTCGGCGACGTCGGCACGCAGGCGGTGCTGCAGGGCGGGGCCAACGACCTCGGCGGCACGCTGATGGAGGAGACGATCAGCCGGATGGCCGGCAGCGAGAACGGCTCGCTGAAGACCATCGCCGAGCTGGAGGCGGTGGCCGCCGCGATCGGCCGCCCAGCCCGGCAGCGCACCACCGAGTACGGCACCCCTTCGGCCGAGCGGCTGGCGACCGCCCGCTCCGAGGAGGGCCGCCGTGCGCTCACCCTCGACCTGCTCTGACCCGTCCCGTCCCGAGGAGGCGCTGTGGCCGACGACACCTGGCACCAGCCGCTGCGGCATGTCCGCGCGGCCGAGTTGAGCGGGGACACCGGCCAGACGCCGGGCATGACCCGACGGGAGGCGGTGTCGGCCCGGACGGTCGGCTCCCAGCGGGTCTGGATGGGACAGACCCTCGTGGCGGGGCGGACGTCGTCCGGCGACCACCACCACGGCGACTCCGAGACCGCGATCTACGTGGTCTCCGGGAACCCGGTGTTCGTCTTCGCCGAGGACGGGGCGGAGGTGCGCCTGGAGACCTCCCCGGGGGACTACGTCTTCGTGCCGCCGTTCACCCCGCACCGGGAGGAGAACCCCGGTGCGGACGAAGCCGTGGTTGTGATCGCCCGCAGCACCCAGGAGGCGATCGTGGTCAACCTGCCCGGGCTGACCTGACCGTCAGGGAGGCCACCGCGGCGAGATCGGCGATCTCGCACGCCTGCGGGCGCGTAGCCGTGCGAGATCGCCGATCTCGCCGGTGGGGTAGGACGGCGGTCAGCCGCGGGTGCGCCGGAACGGCGGCAGCGTCCAGGCGGCACCCAGCCACGCGTCGAGGTCGGGCTCGAGCGGTGACAGACCGGCGCCCGGGTACGGGGTGAGCTCGCCGAACCACAGCTCGCCGTCGACCTCGTAGCAGTCGACGCGCAGCATGTCGAAGCCGTCGGCGAGCGCGGTGGCGGCCTTGAGCAGGTCCTCCAGGCGCTCGGGCGGGTCGGCGTCCGGACCGGGCCGGTAGCCGATCGTCCAGGGCAGCGGCGCCCACTCCGGCGAGTAGAGCCGCGCGCGGTGGTCGTCGTCCCGGCCGGTGTGCAGCTCGACCAGCCGGGGCTCCCCGCCGACGACGAGCACCTTGAGGTCGGCCGGCACCGCGCCGGGGACGCCGATGAACTCCTCGACCAGCAGACACGGCCGCGCCCGCCGGTAGGCCCACTCCTCGCTCTTGCGCCAGTACCGCTCCCCCACCCAGCCCGCGGTGCGCCGGCGCAGATCGTCGACGTCGGCGGTGCCGCGGCCGAACAGCCGGCGGATGCAGGAGTGGTTCGGCTTGAGCACCCAGTGCCCGGGCAGGTCGACGTCGGCCAGCTCGCCGACGTCAGTGCCCGACCACAGCGTCTCCGGCACGCGCACCAGGCCGGGCGCGAGCGTGCGGGCGTGCTCCTTCATCGCCAGCTTGTCGCAGGTGGGCGCGAGCAGCCCCCGCCGGTCGAAGGTGATCCGCCAGTTCAGCTTCTCGGTGAGGGTGCGCGGCCGCAGCAGGGGCGGGAGGTGCCCGGTGGCCTGCCGGTAGAGCAGGGTCCGGCGCACCGGCGACGGCAGGACGCCGGAGCGCGGGACGAGCACCAGCCAACCCCAACAGCCGGGACGGCGACCGGCAACCGCACGCCCGGGTCCGCGTGCCTCCTCCTCCTTGCGGGGTACCCACCGGCGGTGCGGACGGCGACGGGAGGGTGGGCCGTGGCTGCGGTCGCCGGGATGCTGGCCTCCTGCTCCTCGACCGTGGAGGGCACCGCCTCCCCCGGCGGGCCGCCCGACCTCGAGGCCACGCTGTCGGTGCCGGTCCCCGGTCTCCGGCCGGTCGACCCGCCCCCACCGCCCTGGCAGCTCTGCACGACGGCGCCGGGCACCCGGACACCCCGCCTGGACCCGGCGCTCGGGGAGCCGGTGGCCGTCGGCCACGCCGCCGAGGGGATGACCCTGCACGCCTACGCCTGGGCCACGTCGGCTCCGATGGTCGCGGAGGCGATCCTCGGCCAGGCGGAGATGGAGGCACCGGACTGCGCGTCGGCACCGCCGCCCGCGGACGCCGACCCGGGTGCCCGGATCACCCGGTCGGTGGACGACTGGACGGGATCGGGGTGGACCGGCGTCACGATCCGCACCGAGGTCTCCGGACCGGACCCGGCCGTCGGCGAGAGCCGCCTGGTGCGCTCCGACGAGGTCGTCGTGCTGGTGGTCCTGGAGGCGGACGGGAGCGACCCCGACCTCCGGCCGATCGACGACCTCCTGGCCGCGGTCGCCGCCCGACTGGGCTGAACGCTCCTGTCAGCAGCTGCCCCTACGGTGACCGCCATGCCGCAGCAGGTGATCCCGTTCCTCATGTTCCAGGGCGACGCCGGGGCGGCGCTCGACCTCTACACGTCGCTGTTCGACGACGTCCGCGTCGTGGAGCTCACCCGGTGGGGAGCCGACGGTCCCGGCGCCGAGGGCACGGTGCAGGGCGCCACCTTCTCGATCGCCGGGCAGGTGTTCCGCTGCTTCGACAGCCCCCCGGTGCACGACTTCACCTTCACGCCGTCCTTCTCGATCTGGGTCGAGACGACGTCGGCGGAGGAACTCGAGCGTCTCTATGCGGGCCTGTCCGAGGGTGGCGCCGTCCTCATGGAGCTGGGCGACCACGGGTTCAGCCGCCGGTTCGGCTGGGTGAACGACCGCTTCGGCGTCTCCTGGCAGCTCAACCTGGCCTGAGACCAGCAGCGTTCAGTCGGCTGCGTTCCCCCAACCGCCGTAGGTGCCGTCGTGCTCCGCGGCGAGTGCGCGCAGCCGCACGACGTGGTCGTCGAACGCGGCCGACAACGGCGGTTCCGCGGTGCGGACAGCGACCTGCCAGCGGACCTCCCCGTCATAGGCCCCGCCATCGACCGCCACCGGTGGTGCCGCTGACTCGCTCCGTGCGCGAGCGCTCTCGGCGAAGGCGTGGGCGGCCGTCACGGACGCGAAGCCGAAGTACTGGTCCACCTGGCCGGTGCCGGGGGCCGGGGGCTCGTCGTGCTCGCCGAGCACGTACCGCAGCCGCTGGTTCAGGTCGGCCAGCGCGAGCCGGAGCTCGGCCGGGCCCGCTCCGGACTCGACGAGGCCCGCCCTCTGCAGGTGGCGGTTCAGCGAGTCGACCAGATGGGGGGCCATCCCGCCGCTCAGGAGGTGCCCCTCGAGCAGAGCCGTCATCCTGATGAGGGCGGCACCGTCCTGCTCCCCCAGTGGGTGGCCTGCCGCGCCGTGCAGGGTCATGCGTGCAGCGTGGTGAGTTCTCCCCGACGGGACAAGATGCGACCACGACCTGCCCCTCCGCGCATGCGGAAGTGGGACCGGGTAGGACGGGACCGTGCGAGCCATCGTCTACACCGAGAACGGCGACCCCGACGTCCTGCACCTGGTCGACCGCCCCACCCCCGAGCCCGGCCCGGGTGAGGTGCGGGTCCGGCTGGCCTTCTCCGGAGTCAACCCGACCAACTGGAAGCGCCGGCGCACCACCGCGCCCGGTGCCGGCGGCCAGGTGCCCGACCAGGACGGCTCCGGCACCGTCGACGCCGTCGGCGAGGGGGTCGACCCGGTGCTGGTCGGCGAGCGGGTGTGGGTCTGGGAGGCGGCCTGGGAGCGTCCGCACGGGACGGCGGCCGAGTACACCGTCGTCCCTGCGCGGCAGGTCGTGCTGCTCGGCGCCGGGCCCTCCTCCGAGCTCGGTGCGGCGTTGGGCATCCCGTTCCTCACCGCGCACCGCTGCCTGACCGTGGCCGAGTCGCTGCCCGACCGGCTCGGGCCCGGGTCGCTGACCGGGCACACCGTCCTGGTGCAGGGCGGGGCGGGCGCGGTCGGCAACGCCGCGATCCAGCTGGCCCGCTGGGCCGACGCCACCGTGATCGCCACCGTGAGCGGCCCGCGCAAGGCGCAGCTGGCCGCGGCGGCCGGGGCCTCGCACGTCGTCAACTACCGCGAGCAGGACGTCGTCGCCGAGGTGCGCAAGGTCGCCCCGAAGGGCGTGGACACCATCGTCGAGGTCTCCGCCGCCACCAACGCCGCCGTCGACGCCCAGGTGATCGGCCTGCACGGGGCCGTGGCGATGTACGCCGACGACGGCGGCGCGGAGGTCACCGTGCCGGTGCGCGCGCAGATGGTCCCGAACGCGCGCTGGCAGTTCGTCCTCGTCTACACCGAGCCCGAGCGCGCCAAGTCGATCGGCGTGGAGGACGTCAACGCCGCCGTGCTGGACGGCGCGGTACGGGTCGGCGAGGACGCCGGCCTGCCGCTGCACGTCTTCCCCCTCCCCGAGACCGCGCAGGCACACCGCGCGGTGGAGGACGGTGCCGTCGGCAAGGTGCTGGTCGACGTGACGGCCTGACAGGATCGGGCGCGGGGAGCACCAGGAGTGGAAGGCCCGGCAGGGGCCTAGGAGAGGCTCACCCCCGCGGGCGCGGGGAGCACGTGGATGCCCTGCACCGCCGACTCGTCGTGCTTGGGCTCACCCCCGTGGGCGGGGAGCACTGCATCTTGACGTAGACGACGTCGATGCGGGAGGGCTCACCCCCGCGGGCGCGGGGAGCACGTCGGGTCCATCAGCGCGGTGCTCGGCGGGCGGGGCTCACCCCCGCGGGCGCGGGGAGCACGCGTCGACGTCCCCGGCGGTGCCCGACGCGTGGGCTCATCCCCGCGGGCGCGGGGAGCACGGCAAGCGGGACGACCGCGCGGCGGTGGGTGTGAGCTCACCCCCGCGGGCGCGGGGAGCACGCCCGGAGAGCCCGGCTACGTGCCTCCCGCCGGGGCTCACCCCCGCGGGCGCGGGGAGCACGCCGGTGTCGGAGGCGGAGAAGTGGGAGACGGCGGCTCACCCCCGCGGGCGCGAGCAGCACCCCCTAGTCGACGTCCGCACCCCGGAAGGCCAGGGCTCACCCCCGCGGGCGCGGGGAGCACGAGCTGCTGGACACGGCAGTGCTGCACGCGCGGGGCTCACCCCCGCGGGCGCGGGGAGCACGAGCGCATCGGCCGCGACGGCCTGCGGAAGCGGGGCTCACCCCCGCGGGCGCGGGGAGCGCGACGCCTACGACGCGCGCGGCGCCCGCCGGCCGGGCTCACCCCCGCGGGCGCGGGGAGCACGCATGCGCCCGCTGGCGCAGGAAGCTCGGGAAGGGCTCACCCCCGCGGACGCGGGGAGCACGCGATGTGCCGCCGTCCGCCTCGGGGACGCCAGGGCTCACCCCCGCGGGCGCGGGGAGCATCCTTCAAGGCGTCCGCTTCCGGTGCATGCGGAGGGCTCACCCCCGCAGGCGCGGGGAGCACTGCCAGATGTCGTTGGGCAGGTTCCGGCTGCGGGGCTCACCCCCGCGGGCGCGGGGAGCACACCCTCAAGACCGCCCGGGCCCTGCGGGTTCAGGGCTCACCCCCGCGGGCGCGGGGAGCACTTGTCGTCGTACCCCTGTCGGCAGTCCGCGCAGGGCTCACCCCCGCGGGCGCGGGGAGCACCGGGGTAGGCCGCGGCGTGGGCTGGTCGGCCAGGGCTCACCCCCGCGGGCGCGGGGAGCACGCGCCGGTGTTCTGGTCTGACAGGTAGATGTCGGGCTCACCCCCGCGGGCGCGGGGAGCACAGCTGATCCGCCAGCTCGAGCACCGCGGCCCTGGGCTCACCCCCGCGGGCGCGGGGAGCACCCTGGCTGTCTGCTCCACGGACCTGGGGGACCGGGCTCACCCCCGCGGGCGCGGGGAGCACGCCGGAGTAGTCGCTGCCTTCCCACTCATCGAGGGCTCACCCCCGCGGGCGCGGGAGCACATCCGGTGGCCGCTGTAGATGCCCAGCTGGCGGGGCTCACCCCCGCGGGCGCGGGGAGCACTTGCACAGCGGCCCGGGCAGGCCGGTGCGCCCGGGCTCACCCCCGCGGGCGCGGGGAGCACCGCCCGTCATTCGCCCTCGTCGGGCCGGAAACGGGCTCACCCCCGCGGGCGCGGGGAGCACGTGGCGTACATCCGGAAGCTGCCGTCCGGCAAGGGCTCACCCCCGCGGGCGCGGGGAGCACGCCCGCACCCTCATCGACTCGTGGGAGGGCCGGGGCTCACCCCCGCGGGCGCGGGGAGCACGCCCACAGCATCTCCTGCGGGTTCGTCTGGTACGGCTCACCCCCGCGGGCGCGGGGAGCACTCCTGCCAGAACCCCAGCCGCTCCTGCTCGGCGGGCTCACCCCCGCGGGCGCGGGGAGCACTCCGGGCCGGTCCGCGTAGGGCAGGGCGAGGAGGGCTCACCCCCGCGGGCGCGGGGAGCACAGGCGGGAGACCGCGCAGGCAGCCTCGACCGGGGCTCACCCCCGCGGGCGCGGGGAGCACTGCAACTAAGGAGCCCCCGTGTTCACTCGCGCGGGCTCACCCCCGCGGGCGCGGGGAGCACGCTCGGAGAGAGCTGTCGCAACGCACCCACCGGGGCTCACCCCCGCGGGCGCGGGGAGCACTACCAGACCCGCCTGCCCGAGGCCCTCGCCCGGGGCTCACCCCCGCGGGCGCGGGGAGCACCAGTACCCCGCCGACCAGGGCGGGGAGGACGCGGGCTCACCCCCGCGGGCGCGGGGAGCACACGTCGAGCACGTCCCGGCCGCGCCAGTAGAGGGGCTCACCCCCGCGGGCGCGGGGAGCACGATCGTTGAGGACCCGCCCGCCGAGCCAGCCGAGGCTCACCCCCGCGGGCGTGGGGAGCACACGTCGAGCACGTCCCGGCCGCGCCAGTAGAGGGGCTCACCCCCGCGGGCGCGGGGAGCACTACCCCGCCCCTGGTCAGAGCCCCGTGGCCGAGGGCTCACCCCCGCGGGCGCGGGTAGCACTTGCAGCCGGCCAGCACGCTGGTCCCGTCGTAGGGCTCACCCCCGCGGGCGCGGGGAGCACTACCTCGAGCTGCTGGCCGACGTGCAGAACGGGGGCTCACCCCCGCGGGCGCGGGGAGCACCGCGGGCCCACCCGGGTGCCGGTGCGGCCGGCGGGCTCACCCCCGCGGGCGCGGGGAGCACCCGACCGTGAGCCGCATCGAGATCACCGACGAGGGCTCACCCCCGCGGGCGCGGGGAGCACGCGTCCGCGACCGGCACCGCGACCTGGGGGCGGGGCTCACCCCCGCGGGCGCGGGGAGCACGAGGAGCTGAGCTACGCCGCCTCGGACAAGCTGGGCTCACCCCCGCGGGCGCGGGGAGCACCGGGTCATGAACGCCTTCCACAGCCGCGGCCTGGGCTCACCCCCGCGGGCGCGGGGAGCACCGGCCGTCGTTCGCCCCGAAGCGCACGACGCCGGGCTCACCCCCGCGGGCGCGGGGAGCACCGCGACTGGATCGTCAACAACATCTGGACGCCGGGCTCACCCCCGCGGGCGCGGGGAGCACGGCTATCTGTCTGGCCGCGCCGAACGGGCTGTGGGCTCACCCCCGCGGGGAGCACGTGCGGCGTGGCGTCCTCGTCCGCTGGCGGTGGGGCTCACCCCCGCGGGCGCGGGGAGCACTCTGCGGCGTGGGGCCGCTGTCCGATGACGCAGGGCTCACCCCCGCGGGCGCGGGAAGCACACGACGTCGAACAGGTCAGGGTCGTAGTGGCCGGGCTCACCCCCGCGGGCGCGGGGAGCACAACCGCGACAGCGGTACCGCCAACTACGCCGAGGGCTCACCCCCGCGGGCGCGGGGAGCACCTGACCGTGGAGGCCCTGTATGTGGTGACCGGGGGCTCACCCCCGCGGGCGCGGGGAGCACGCCCGACTCGACCACCCCCTGGCCGGCGCGACGGGCTCACCCCCGCGGGCGCGGGGAGCACCCGCGAGTTACGTCCCGGCGCACATCCGGCGGGGGCTCACCCCCGCGGGCGCGGGGAGCACCGCCCGGACAGCCGCTCCGGGCTGTGGACGCAGGGCTCACCCCCGCGGGCGCGGGGAGCACGCGGGGCTGGTGGAGAACGAATTCACGGGCCTGGGCTCACCCCCGCGGGCGCGGGGAGCACGACGACGCGCCCGACCGGGAGTTCCCCACCGAGGGCTCACCCCCGCGGGCGCGGGGAGCACGCCCCGACCGCTCGCTGGCGAGAGTGGCGCGCGAGGGCTCACCCCCGCGGGCGCGGGGAGCACGACGACGCGCCCGACCGGGAGTTCCCCACCGAGGGCTCACCCCCGCGGGCGCGGGGAGCACGCCCCGACCGCTCGCTGGCGAGAGTGGCGCGCGAGGGCTCACCCCCGCGGGCGCGGGGAGCACATCGCCGACCTGCTCGGCGAGGTGTTCGCCCGGGGCTCACCCCCGCGGGCGCGGGGAGCACAGCCTGGACCTGTCCCGGAAGCCTGACGTCCTGGGCTCACCCCCGCGGGCGCGGGGAGCACGTCGCGGCGACGACGGGGCCGGTGAGGGGCGGCATCCTCACCCCCGCGGGCGCGGGGAGCACGTTCTGGGCCTGCTCCTGGACGTGCACTGGCTGGGCTCACCCCGCGGGCGCGGGGAGCACGGTGGTGAACACACCGCCGTCGTGGCCGTCGAGGGCTCACCCCCGCGGGCGCGGGGAGCACCGGCTCCGTCCCCCTGGACGCTGACGGCCAGGGGGCTCACCCCCGCGGGCGCGGGGAGCACAGCGGCCCGCAGCGCGTCGAGCTGGTCGAGGAGGGCTCACCCCCGCGGGCGCGGGGAGCACCCGACCCGCGCCGCGGCCCGCTCGAGCCAGCCGGGCTCACCCCCGCGGGCGCGGGGAGCACGCGTTGCGGTAGGCGCGCATCCGGTCGGCCATGGGCTCACCCCCGCGGGCGCGGGGAGCACTCGGCGACGGCCTGGGTGTCGAGCAGCAGGCTGGGCTCACCCCCGCGGGCGCGGGGAGCACGCCGTGCGCAGCTGCGCTTTCAACTCGTAGGTGGGCTCACCCCCGCGGGCGCGGGGAGCACGCCCCACCGGAGTGGGAGGGCATCCCCAAGGCGGGCTCACCCCCGCGGGCGCGGGGAGCACCGGCAGCGGCGGTAGCCCTGCACGATCATCGTGGGCTCACCCCCGCGGGCGCGGGGAGCACACTCTGCGGCTGTCCGGGGCGCACGAGGCGTCGGGCTCACCCCCGCGGGCGCGGGGAGCACCACCGGATCATGGGTGACGGGGTCGGCGTCCGGGGCTCACCCCCGCGGGCGCGGGGAGCACGCCGTGGCCGCGGAGTCCGTGCGGCCGCAGGAGGGCTCACCCCCGCGGGCGCGGGGAGCACAGCCGCTGGCCCTACGACCTGGCCTCCTTCCGGGGCTCACCCCCGCGGGCGCGGGGAGCACTCCTCGTCCGGCTTGGCCAGGATCCGGGAGACGGGCTCACCCCCGCGGGCGCGGGGAGCACATGGCCACGACGTCGCCGGACCCGTCGCGGCTGGGCTCACCCCCGCGGGCGCGGGGAGCACATGGGCCCGGTCCACGCGCTCGACCGGGACATGGGCTCACCCCCGCGGGCGCGGGGAGCACCCGACCGTGCGGCCGCCCTCCACGAGGTAGTGGGGCTCACCCCCGCGGGCGCGGGGAGCACGAGCGCGACGACGTGCGCGCCATCCAGGCCCGGGGCTCACCCCCGCGGGCGCGGGGAGCACGACGACCTGGACCGGGCCGTGGGCATGGCCCTGGGCTCACCCCCGCGGGCGCGGGGAGCACGGCCTGTATGTCGTCGTCGCCAACGGCTCCAAGGGCTCACCCCCGCGGGCGCGGGGAGCACCATCGCGTCGGGCAAGCAGCCGCTGCCGATCAAGGCTCACCCCCGCGGGCGCGGGGAGCACCACTCGGCACCGGCGCTCATGACGGCTCCTCGGGGCTCACCCCCGCGGGCGCGGGGAGCACCGAGCATCATCGACGGGAAGCGGTACGCGTGGGGGCTCACCCCCGCGGGCGCGGGGAGCACTCGTGCTGCTACGGGTCGCACCGCCGGGGCGGGGGCTCACCCCCGCGGGCGCGGGGAGCACGCCCGGTACGCGAGCGAGAACGCGAACTTCACGGGCTCACCCCCGCGGGCGCGGGGAGCACCACTCTTCGATCGGTTCCATGCGATACTCCTTGGGCTCACCCCCGCGGGCGCGGGGAGCACGCGGGCGTTCGCTGCGAGTGATGCCGAAAGCTGGGCTCACCCCCGCGGGCGCGGGGAGCACCGGCGCTTCTCTTGGCGTTTACTGCGCGGGCCGGGCTCACCCCCGCGGGCCCGGGGAGCACTCCCCGCCGGTCCCGAAGTGGCTGTTGACGCCGGGCTCACCCCCGCGGGCGCGGGGAGCACCATGGGCCGGCCGAGGACGTCCCGGTAGGTGCGGGCTCACCCCCGCGGGCGCGGGGAGCACCGTCGAACTTCGTCCATGCGCGTGTCGCGGCGGGGCTCACCCCCGCGGGCGCGGGGAGCACGACGCGAAATCCAACTGCCCGTACACCGAGTAGGGCTCACCCCCGCGGGCGCGGGGAGCACCGTCCTGGACAGAGGAAGCCCGCGGCATCGCCGGGCTCACCCCCGCGGGCGCGGGGAGCACTGCGCAACGGCAAGGGCCGCAAGGACCGCATCGGGCTCACCCCCGCGGGCGCGGGGAGCACCCGGGGTTGGCGTCGGCATCCTGGTCGTCGCGGGGCTCACCCCCGCGGGCGCGGGGAGCACCCGCTCGGGACCGCTACGGCGTCGCCGGATGGGGGCTCACCCCCGCGGGCGCGGGGAGCACCCCCACGCGACCGGCCGCAAGGTCACGCTCAGGGGCTCACCCCCGCGGGCGCGGGGAGCACACGACGGCGAACTTCGGGCCGCTGGCCTACCGGGGCTCACCCCCGCGGGCGCGGGGAGCACGTGCGGGGCGCGGAGCGCCCTTCCTCGTTTCGGGGCTCACCCCCGCGGGCGCGGGGAGCACGGCAACGGCCTCACCATCGCCGACGGCGGCAAGGGCTCACCCCCGCGGGCGCGGGGAGCACATAGGAGAAGACGTGACCCTCCGCCCTGACCTGGGCTCACCCCCGCGGGCGCGGGGAGCACCCCACCCAGGCCGAGACCGAGCAGCGCGTCCAGGGCTCACCCCCGCGGGCGCGGGGAGCACCTGGCGCAGGGTGCCGGCGTTGGTGTAGCCGCTGGGCTCACCCCCGCGGGCGCGGGGAGCACACTTCCTGACCTGCCCATTCAGCCGGGAAGCGCCGACTTCCGATTTGGTCCCCGGCGACGCTAGCGGATGGGCCGTCCACCGAACTTCCGCCGCTTGCTCGCGGCGCTCCACCCGCCTGAGGGGGGCTCCTGGGTCGCCGCCGGCGTGGGGTCCGACGCCGGCCGCATGATCAGCGTCAGACCGTCGAAGTCGGTCGGCGTCCAGTGGTGGTTGTGGACGCGGAAGTCCATCCGCTGCTCTCCGGGAACCCCGAAGACCATGAGTGCGCGACCGCCCTTGGTCATCTCGCAAACGTTCAGCCAGAGCAGGTCACGAACACGCGTGGACACATGCCCCACGAAGACCCCGGCGGAGATCTCGAGCAGCCACCGGGTCAGGTGCCCGCGCAAGCCTGCGGGACAGGCAGACAGCACGATGACGACCATCAGAAGTCCACGCCGAAACCGGAGTCGTCGGTCCCGTATCCCGAGCCGCTGGCGACCGTACCGTCGGCCTCGTCCCACAGGTAGACGACGTCGGCGTCGGGCACTTCGTCAGCAGGAGCGCCGTCAGGAGTCGTCAACAGGCGGCGCACGTCGCGGACGCACTGCTCGAGCACCTTTCCGTCATACAGACGGTCCCGGACAGCGCGGCGTGCGTCGGCCGGGATGTCCTCGCTAGGACCGGCCGCCACCTCGAAGGCCACCGGGATGGTGATGTCTGCCTTGTACAGATCGGCGATGTCGTAGACGAAGGAGAGCTCGTGGCCGGTGTGCACGAAGCCCAGGCCCGGCGAGCAGCCCAGCGCGACGATGACCGCGTGCACCACTCCGTACAAGGACACGTTGGCCGCTGACAGCGCCTGGTTCACCCGGTCGCCGGACGTGAAGTCCTCGACGTCGTAGTCGCGGCGCTTCCACTGCACTCCGGTACGAGTGGAGTGCTCGCGATAGAGCCGTCGGACGCGGGCCCCTTCGCGACCACGCAGCTGCTGCATGGTGAGCCCCTCGACGTCCTCACCGGGGAAGCGCATCGCGTACATCTGCCGGGCGACGGCGAGCCGTGAGCGTCGGTTGGTGACCAGCTCGGCCTGAGCCTCCAGCAACCGCGCGGAGCGGGCCAGGGACCGACCGTGGGCGTAGCAACGCACCCCGCGTTCCCCCACCCACACTGCCGTCGCGCCGCTCTGCCCGATCAGCACCATCGCCTGGTGACTGATCCGAGTGCCCGGCCCGAGCAGGAGCGCACCGAGTCCGGCAGCCGGGATGTGCACGGTGCCTCGTTCGTCGGTGGCCGTGACCGCATTGGCGTCCCGGTGCACGACACACCGCTCTACGTAGACGAACGACAGCCGGTCCTCGGCTCGGACCAGCTCCGGCAGCGACGGAGGTGGCGGGCCCGGGATCTTGCGGCTCATGGCGTGACTGCGGCCAGGGTCAGCAGGCCGCAGCCGTAGGCCTTGCCGGGGCCGAGACCGCCGGTCAGCGTGGCACGCAGCAGAGCAGGGTCGACGACGACCAGTCGCCCTTCGAAGGTCGCCCGGGCCAGGGTGACTGTCCCTCCACCCCTCGTGAACCGGTCGACCACCCGGTCGCGGACCACCAGTCCGTTCTCGGGCCGTTGCTCCCCATCGGGACCAGGCACGGGTGGCAGCTCGAACCCTGCCCTGCTGGCACGCTCGGCCAGCCAGCTCTGCTGCTGGGCGACGGTGACGTGCCCGAAGCGCTGCGAGCGCGCGCCTTCCTTCGCGGGCCGGGCGCGCGTGGGGTTGGCCGTCAACCGGAAGTCCCACGCCTGCCCTGTCTGGAGGCGGTCCAGCAACGGGGTGTACTCCCGGCTCTCCCACGTGCTCAAGGTCGGCCAGCCGGCTTGTTCCACCAGGTGGGTGAAGTCCGGCTGCTCCGGCGAGACGACGTAGAGGAGCAGCTCGCCCGGCTGGGGGTCCAGCCGCCAGAGCACTCGCTCCGAGGTCCGGTCGGCCAGCCGCCCCGGGAAGGACGCGAGCACCGCTGCGTGCATCGCCTGCCGCGCTCCGAGAATCCCACGGCCGGCCCGCCGGGCCGGATTCAGTTTGACGCGACTCAGGTACGTCACCACGCCGCCATCGGGTCGTGGCTGTCTCGGGAGACGGGCCGGGCGCCGGCCCCGTGCACGAGCACCGAGCCGTACCGAACCGTGCGCCAGCCGTACTCGCGTCGCTGAGGGTCGAAGCTGAGGGGGTGGTCTCGCAGCGTCACCGCCCCGGCGGTTGCAGGAGGGCAGTCGATGATGGTCTCGACAGGGACACCACCGCGGTTCTCCGGCTTGTCCCGCCACCACTTCCGAGCTGCCCAGGGAGCGGCCTCCAGCACCTCCTCCACCGTTCCGTCCAACACCCGTGCCGGCAGAGGGCCGGTGGGTGGGCACGATCGCCGTCCGAGGTAGAGCGGGAAGACCGGACGGCGCAGCGCCTCGGCGAGCACCTCCAGGAAGGCGCCATCCCCCTCGACCGCGGCGAGGAACACCGCATCGGCCAGATAGAACCGGTAGCTCAGCGGCATGGTCTGCTTGCCGTCGAGACTGCGTGCGGTCTGGAAGTCGCGCACCAGCCGGCCGGGCTGGTCGATCCGGACCCCGAAGCGCAGACCGGCCAAGTCCTCCACCGGATCGGTCCGGCGCCGTCCCTGTGCGGCAGCGAGCAGGCCGAGCACCCCACTCTTCGTCGGCGCCGACTCGGTGCCCCGGCGGACGAAGCGCGACGACGCGCCCCACGACTGCAACGGTCCGGTGAGCGTCAGCAGGAGGACGCTCATGCCGGTGCGGCAGCGGTGGCGCCCCCGAGCCGGGAGGCCGCGAGTTCACCGACCGCCGGAACGATCTCCGGCCACGGACGCTTGTCACCGAAGGGACTGAGGCCGGCCGCGGCCGGCCCGGCGACGAAGGATGCCAGCGGTGTGAAGCCGAAGGACGTCTGCAGCTCCCTGGCGTGGGACGCCAACGCCTCGACCGCGCGCCGGACCCGTCCGTCCCGACCCTCGACGGCCTCCTCGAATGCGCCGACGTAGTTGACCGGCTGGTCGTCGCGTACTTGCACGAGGACGGCGTCGGGCAACGTGCGGTTGGCGAAAGTGTTCTGCTTGCCGGTGGGCATGCTGGTGACGAAAGAGTCGAGGAAGACCTCGACCGCAAGCCGGACGGCGGTCGGATCCCCCAGGTTGTTCTCGAGCGCGGCCAAATCCACGGTCGCGTAGCGATACAGCGTGGAGGAGTTGAACTCGACGACGCCGATCATCCCTGCGCCGGCGTCCTCCTCGTCGTCGGCCGACTTGTGGTCGTCGACGGCGGTGAAGTAGTCCGCCTCGTCCTCCACGGCGTGCACGCTGATCGCATGGGCAACCTGCGCTGCCGCGTCCACGTTCAGGTCGGTCTGGTCGGCGACCATCCGGCCGAAGAGTGCGATATCGATCGAGTGCTCACGGTCGGCGACCTTCTTGATGTCGGCCGGGTAGTCCCCTCCGTTCTTGGCCGCGACGGCCGCAGCGGCCAGATTCTGGATCTGACGGCGAGAGAGGAACAGCAGATACCCCGATTCCTGTGGGTCCTCCTTCCTCCGCGCCGGCTTGAGCTTGATGCCCACCTTTCCGAGGACCGCCTCCGCGGCCTTCGTGGCTTCACCGTCCTCCACGCCGGCTGCCTGGGAGCGGATCTCGTCGGCGAGCAGCTCGACGACGCGACGACTGCGGACCCCGACGCTCGCGGGGTCCAGCTCCCGGTTGAAGGCCAGCCGGGTGGCCCGCTTCCACGCCTGGCTGGAGACCCGCGCCCGTCGTACCCCGCCGAAGAACCCGGTCTTCGGGCTGCCCGTGTCGTCCCGGTTGAGGTTGCTCGGCGGCACGGTCTGCAGCACGTGCACATCGATGTAGGTGCGAGTCACTCGTTCTCCTCGGGGTCCGTGGGCGGGGTGGGCGTTTCGGTGCGGTCGGCCGGTCGGGCCCGGTGGTAGTCACGCCCCCACCGCAGCCGGACGCGATCAGCGCCGGTGGGCGACTGGAGGGCGACGAGGTCGTCGGCGAACTGGCCGTAGTCGAGCGGGATGGCTTCGGAACGGAGTTGGCGCACCAATCCGCGGCTGTGCTGCATGAGCTCAGCGAAGGTGGCTGCCGTCCCCAGGGCCTCGAACCGGCGTCGGACGGCCTGCTCGTTACCGATCCGCTGGCCCAGCGTGCGGACGGACCGTCCGAGGCTGTAGCCCGGTCGGTACATTCGGTCGGGTTGCGACTGCTGGTGGACGGCATACAGCGTCATCGCCGCGTGGACGGCCCGTTCGGTGTGGGTCGGTTCGTCCCCCGCGCTCGGTTCGACCGGCACGCCAGCCAGGGTCAGTGCCCAGACCCGAGGATCCACGCCCGGTGCCTGGGTCGCCGCGCGGCGGAGAGCCGCCAGCTCGGAGACCCCGGCACTCGTGTTGCGGCGATAGCGCTCCTGCAGCGCGGCGACCCGCGAATCCACCAGCTCCCCGACCGCCCGCAGGGGGGCTCGGCGTGCGGGGCCCTTCGGGGACTGCTGCGGCATGCTGTCCACATCCGTCACGTGCGACTCCTCAGTCCTGTTCGGATCCGGTTCACCGGCCGGCCGGCACTGGCTCGGCGAAAGCGCGCGGCACGGCCTTGCGCAGCTCGGTGTCGAAGAAGATGTCGGCCAGCGCCGCGTCGAGGTGCCGCTTGTTCACCTCGCGTCCCTTCCATGCGGCGGCACCGGCCGACTCGACGAGGTCGCGGGCCAGATCACGGACGATGCGCGCCACCCGACGGTGCCAGTCCTCCTCGACCTCGTGCAGGACGCTGTCGCTGCGCAGATCGGCCAGCCAACGTCGGAACGGGGTGTCGAGCGCCGCGTACCCGAGCTCACCCGCCCGGGCTCCGGCTCCCTCGGGATCGCGGCCTCCGGCGGCGGCGAGATTGCCCGCCAGCCGGGTCAATGCCCGCACCGCATGCTCGGCAGCCCCCACCGCACGGACGGCCTCCTGGCCGAGCTCCGGTTGGGACGCACGCAGAACGGCGACCGAGAGCGACAGCTCGTCGTCGATCAACTCAGTGACGACGGAGTCCATGCTCCCGTAGACGAGCCCGACCGCCCGCAGTCGCACGGGGTACTCCTCCGGGAGTGCGTCGTCATAGCGCACGCGCGCCAGCCATTCCACGACAGGAGGAGGCAGAGACTGTGCTCCGCCACGGTCTTGGCCTCGCCGAGCTCCCTGTGGCAGCAGGGCGGCCAGGCCCCGCCAGAACACGCGCTCGATCGAGTGCTCCTTCGGCATGTACACCAACGGCTCGCCGCGCTTCTTCTCCTGAGCAGCGCTGCGTCGCCAGGCGCTCATCGGCTCGACCGTGTGCCGGTTCTGCGGTTCCAGCGGGTCTCCGTTGGCGATGAGCACCCCGGTGATCCCGCCCGCGTCGCCGGCCAGCCGGACCCGGCGGCTGGGCCAGGTGTAGAGGTCGGCCGGCCCCCGCGGTCGACGGCGGGGGATGCCGTCGACCAGCTCGACTGCCGGAGTGATCGGTGGTCGCTCCCACACGGGCAGGTCGTCCTCGGGTGCCCCCCACTCCATCTCGGCGTCCTGGTAGGGCAGCAGGTTGAGGAGCAAGGTGTCTCGAAGCGTTGTGCCCTGCAGCAGGACGCCCCCGAGGTTGCCCGCCCAGGCGATCCCGATCGGATAGCCCCGGCCGCCCTTGACCCGATCGTCGCCGACAGCTCCGGACTTGATGCCGGACGGGTTGAAGGCCTGCGCGTGCACCAGCCACCGGGCCGCCTCGGCGGGGCCGATCCTGCTCAGGTCGGCGCCGGCGCGAGTGGTGAAGTACGCGTGCCCGTTCGGGATGTCGGCGATGAGCTTCTCCAGGCCCGAGACCTCGCCCTTCCCCGTGGCCAGCCCGGCGACCTGGAAGAACGGCGTATCGGCGGAGAAGAGGTCGAACCGGTGCCGCCAGGCCTCCAGGTATCGGGCGACGTCGTCGACGGGGAGGCCGTCGGTTCGCCACAGCTCCTCCCACGCCACCGCATCGGCCGGTCCCCTCACGGCTCGATGCAGCACGGCCAGCAGCAACCGGGTGAGTGCGAACCCTTGGGTCGGCAGCTCCCCCACGACCGCTACCAGCCGATGCGCCTGCTCGACCACCTCGACCGGAGAGAGCTCCCGGACGGCGCCCTCGACGTCGAGGACGGGAATCCAGGGCTCGGTGGTGAGATCGAAGCTCGACGATCCGGTCATGCGCGCACGACCTCCAGTCCGTAGCACCGGGTGTAGTGCAGCTGCCGGCCGGCCACCTCGGCGTGTCCATCCGGGTCGAGGACCAGGAGCAACTGGCCGGCGAGCAAGGGCGACCGCTGCCAGGCGGGAACCCACCGCCGTTCCAGGTCGGCGATGGTGGCGTCGATGGTGCCCGGGTTGCTCAGTGCCGGCGGCAGCCGGAGGGAACAGCCGGCGACCACCCGCGCCTGTTCGCTGCCGATCTCCAGCTCGGTGGACAGCAGCTCACCGCCGCGGCGGTTGACCCAACGCGGCACCGACAGCCCGTTCTCGTCCTCGGTGACGACGAGGACCTCCAGGGACATCTGCCCGTCGCGCACCTGGGCCTCCCCCTGCGGCCCGTCGTCCGCCTCCCCGACGCCACCCTGGACCCACTGCACGACGGCGCCGGCCCTCGGGTCCACGGGCCGGAGCTGGAACGTCCTCGCCCGGTCGTCGGCGTCCGTGGCCTTGGCGACGTCCTCTCGGTGGGCTCGCGTCATGGCCTCCGCCCAGTCCGGCGGCCCGACCGGGGCGTCCCCGTACGCGGTCTGCACGAGGGGTGCGATGTCGCCGGGCAACTCGACGGGCCGGCTGTCGTCCAGGTGGGGCCCGAGTACGGCCAGCGACCGCAGGAGCGGATATGCGCCGTAAACCCCCCGCGACCCGGCCACCGGCTCGGGCGGAACCGTGCTCCAGTCGACGCCGGTCAGCAGGCACCGTGCCGCCCACAGCCGCGGCGGCCGGTCCTGCTGATCGGTGCCGCGGGCGTGGCGGTGCAACCGGCCCATGCGTTGCAGCAGCAGGTCCACCGGGGCCAGGTCCGTGACCAGGAGATCGAAGTCGACGTCCAGGGACTGCTCGACGACCTGCGAGCCGACGACGATGTGCCGGCGGGTGGGGCGACCGGCGCCCGGAGGCCCGAAGCGGGCCAGCAGCTTCCGGTCGTTCTCTGCTCGGTCCACCGCCAGGAACCGGGCGTGCACGACGGTGACGTCATCGGCGCCGAAGCGCTCGGCGAGGAAGCGCCCCGCCTCCTGGACCCGCGTGACGGTGTTGCGGAGCACGAGCGCGCAGCCGCCGTCGACCAGCGCCTCCGCCACGACGTCGGCGAGGCTGTCGAGGTCGTCGTCGAGCCGCTCGAGCCGCACGCTCGTCCGCCGTCCCGAGGCGGGGGTCGGGTAGCGCCGCACCCCGTCAGCCGAGGCCGCGGTGATCAAGGGATAGGCGCCGTCGTCCCGCGGTGCGTCGGCCGGCACCGCCGGACGGCCGGCGGCTGCGGCCTGCCCCGAGCGATAGGCGGCGATCATCTGCTCGCGCCGCTTCGCCGGAAGGGTGGCCGAGAGCAGGACGACCGGGCTGCCGTACGCACCCAGCCAGTGCAGCGTTCGGTCGAGGTAGGAGCTCATGTAGGTGTCGTAGGCGTGCACCTCATCGATGACGACGACCTTCCCCGCCAGAGCCAGGTGCCGGAGCATCAGGTGCTTGCTCTTCAACGCCGCGAACAGCGTCTGGTCCACCGTGCCCACGACGAAGGACGCCAGGACGCCCTTCTTCCTGCCCTGCAGCCACTGGTGGGCGATGGTCTGGACAGCCAGCTGTGGGGCGTATCCGGTGGCCGCGCTGGGTCGAGCGTCGTCGGGCGAACCGTCGTCGACGGCGACGGCGAGGAGGCGTCCCTGCGCCATCAGACCGCGGTACTCGTCGTTGAGTGACGCCTTCCCGTGGGCGAGGAACACCGACCGGCGCTCGGAACCGGGGAGTCGATCCACCCACGCCGTCACCCGGCCGAACATGGCGTCCGTGGTGGCCTGGGTCGGCAGTGCGACGAAGCATCCTCCCGCGCCGGAGCGCTCGGCCAGCACCTCGGCGGCCAGCAGTGCGGCCTCGGTCTTGCCCTCCCCCATCGGCGCTTCGATCACGACGAGCCCGGCGTCGGGGAGCTCCTGCGCCGCGCGGACGGCGTTCCGCTGCACCGGTCGTGCCGATCCGGTGAACCCGAAGCGGCTGTCCAGCAGGATGTCGACGTCACCGGTGTCCAGCGTTGCTTCCCAGGGCCGCGGCAGGTCGAGGCCCCGCCAGGCGCGGTCCAGCCGGGCTTCGGTGCTCTCGGTGGTCGAGTAGGGAAAGAGCTCCTCGTTGCTGGCGATCCAGTCGGCGACGATGACCAGCGCGGTGAGCAGCACCTGCGCCGGCTGGGAGAGGACGGGCGCGGCGACCAGGTCGCCCTCGTCGAGAAAGCGGGACTGACGACCGAGGAACTCCTCTCGCACGTCGACCCACCGGCCGGGACCCATGAGCTGGGTCAGCTGCTCGCCGTCGTTGATCTGCTGCGGCGTCTGCGCGACGCCGTGATGGCCACCGACGACCACGGCCAGCCGCTCGGCGTCCCGCTTGGACCAACCGTGCCGATCGCGTAGCCAGCGGCTCACGCAGATGTGCCCGGCCAGCTCGTGCCGCAGCGAACTGCGCTCGGCGTACGGGCCGCGCGATTCGAGGCCGGCCCGGTGCATGTCCTCGGCGAGACGCCGGGCCTGGACGGCGAAGACCGGCGTCGCCTTGCCCACGTCGTGGACGCCGGCGAGCCAGACCGCGAACCGGCGTGCCCGATCGTGATCGCCGTCGACGCTGCCAGCCACCACCCGGCGGACCGACTCGGGTAGCCACTCGTCCCAGAGCCGCCCGGCGACGGCGGCCGTGTCGTCGAGGTGGCGCCACAGCGGCATCCACGCCTCGATGGCCTCGGGATCGTGCGGGTCACGCCGGGACTTGGCCCACACCGATCGAGCGGCCGTACTCAAGTCACCCGGGACGTCGTCGTACACCTGTCTCCCCCCCGTCGACGGCGGTGACAGTCTGTCAGCGAGCACCCCCGGTTTCGCAACCCCCGCGGCTCGCGGGGAACAAACAAGTTGAAGCCGCGGGAAGCACGTTCGTTCGAACCGCAGAGGGGATCGGCTCGGCGCGGATCCCCACCTGCCACAGGTACAGCTCTTCGCGGAACAGAACTACCACTTCGCTTCAGGAGATTCCGACAGGCTGACAGGATCGGCCGGTGCCTCGCGTCCTCGTCGCCCCGGACAAGTTCAAGGGATCCCTGACCGCCACCGAGGTGGCCGCCGCCGTCGCGCGCGGGCTCACCGCCGGCCGACCGGACGTCGAGGTGAGCTGCCTGCCGGTCGCCGACGGCGGTGACGGCACCCTCGCCGCCGCGCTGGCCGCGGGCTACGAGGCGGTGCCCGTCACCGCGTCGGGACCGACCGGCGAGCCGGTGGAGACCGCCTACGCCCGGCTCGGCGACGTCGCCGTCGTCGAGATGGCCGACGTCTCGGGGCTCGGCCGGCTGCCCGGCGGCCGGTTCGCCCCCCGCACCGCCACCAGCCGCGGCACCGGCGAGGTCGTCGCCGCGGCGCTGGCCGCCGGCGCCCGCCGCATCGTCCTGGGCATCGGCGGCAGCGCCACGACCGACGGCGGCGCCGGGCTGCTGCAGGCGCTCGGCGCGCAGCTGCTCGACGCGGACGGCGCACCGGTCGGGCCCGGCGGCGCGGGGCTGGAGCGGCTGGCCCGGGTGGACGTCAGCGGGGTCGCCGCCGCGCTGCAGGGCGCCGAGGTCGTCGTCGCCTGCGACGTGGACAACCCGCTGACCGGCCCCTCCGGCGCCGCCGCGGTCTACGGCCCGCAGAAGGGCGCCGCCCCCGAGGACGTCGCCCACCTCGACGGCTGCCTGGCCCGGCTGGCCGACGCGGTCGCCGAGGTCACCGGCCGCGACCTGCGCGACGAGCCGGGGGCGGGCGCGGCCGGCGGCGTGGGCTTCGCCGCCCTCGCCGTCCTCGGCGCGCAGCTGCGGCCGGGCATCGACCTGCTGCTGGACCTGCTCGGCTTCGACCGGCTGGTGGCCGGCGCCGACCTGGTCGTGGTCGGTGAGGGGTCGCTGGACGAGCAGAGCCTGCGCGGCAAGGCACCGGTCGGCGTCGCCCGCCGGGCCCGGGCGGCCGGCGTCCCCGCGGTGGTGGCGGTGTGCGGTCGGCGCGACCTGGACGACGCGGCGCTGCGGGAGGCCGGCATCGACGCCGCGCACGCGCTCACCGACCTGGAGCCGGACCCCGAGCGCTGCATGGCCGAGGCCGAGCCCCTGCTCGAGCGCCTGGCGCAGGGCATCGCGACGGAGCGCCTCACCCGCCGGTGACCACGCGCACGGCGTGACACGCGCGCCGCTGACGACCCCTCGGTCGTGCACCCGCCGTGGCCGACTCCCCGCGAGCTGGCACGGACACTCCGCAGTGGCCGGCTCGGCCCTGCCCCGCCCCGCCCGGGCGCCTAACGTCGCGCCGGTCGCCGCCCTCCGTCCGCGAGGGGGCGACCCATCTGCGCCGTGCACCGTCGCATCGGCGAACCACTGCCGATCTCCGGGGACCGTCATGACCTCTGTGCCGACCACGCGGTGAGCGGCGCCTCGCCGCCCGCCACCACTCCGACTGCACCCGCCCGGGAAGTCGCCGCGACTCCTCCCTCGCGTCCACCGCACCCCGCCCGCCGGCGGCTCCTGGAGCACCTGCCCCTGGCGGCTGTCCTGCTGCTGCAGGCGGTGGCGAGCCTCCGGCTGAGCAACTCGGCCTTCCAGGACGAGGCGCTGTACCTCTACCACGGCCACTGGATGATCGACTCCTGGCTGCATGGGGCGGACCTGGACAGCAACCCCAGTGCCTGGTTCACCGGTGCCCCGCAGCTGTACCCCGTGCTCGCCGCGCTGCTGGACGGCGTCGGCGGCCTGGAGCTGGCCCGGCTGTTCTCGACCCTGTGCATGCTGAGCGCGACGGTCGCCGTCCACTGGACGGCCAACACCTCTTCGGGCGCCCCGGCCAGGTGCGCGTCGGCGTCTTCGCGGCCCTGGTGTTCGCCGTCAGCGGCCCCGTCCTCGTCCTGAGCCACTTCGCCACGTACGACGCGCCGTCCTACGCCGCCGTCGCGTGGGCGCTCGCGGTGGGCGTCTGGGTGGCCCGCGGAGAGCGGGCGCGGAGCCGGTGGTGGGCGGTGCTGGTCGGCGTCCTGCTGGCGCTGGCGGTGCTGCTCAAGTACGCCTCCGCGATCGACGCGCCCTTCGTCCTGCTGGCCGTCGCCGCCACCAGCCTCGGGGACGCCTCCCGGCGCTGGCGGGGGCTGGCGACGAGCCTCGTCGCGGGGTCGACGGCGGTCGTCGTCCTGGCGCTCAGCGCGGCCACCTGGGCACGACCGCTGGTGGAGGGAGTCATCGACAGCACCGTCCGACGCCAGAGCCTCGCGCCGGAGCCCACGGTGCAGCTGCTCGGGAGGGTCGTCGGCGACGTCGGCCCGATGATCGCCCTGGGACTGCTGGGCGGCCTGGTGGTCCTCCGCCGTCGCCCCGCGCTCGGCGCGGTCCTGCTGGTCGCGAGCGTCGCCGCCCCCCTGTACCAGGTGCACACGGGCGAGTCGGTCTCCCTGCACAAGACCGTGGTCCTCGGGCTCGTGTTCGGAGCCCCCTTGGCGGGCCGCCTGTGCGCGGCACTGGTGGACCGCTGGTGGGGCACCCCGCTCGTCGCGGCCGCGCTCCTGGTCTCCCTGCTCCACGGGACATCGGTGTCGGAGCGGATCTTCACGAGCTGGCCGGACACCGCGCCGCTGGCGCGCGAGCTCGCGCCGATCGTCGAGAGCACGCCGGGAATCCGGATCGCCGGGGAGAACCCGGAGCCACTGCAGTACGCCCTGCGGGAGCAGACGCAGCCGTGGCAGTGGGTGTCGACCTACGACGGGGCGTTCCGGTACGCAGGCCTGTCGGACCTGCCCGCGTTCGAGCGAGCGCTCGCGGACCGGCACCTCGGGGTGGTCTTCCTCGACGGCGCGTCGGGCATCGGGCGGCAGCTCCAGCCCCGGATGAGCGACCTCGGGTACACGCGGACGGCGGTGGTCCGCACCCCGGACGGGGAGCACGAGTGGGGGGTCTGGCAGCCCGCCGCCGACCGTCCGGCGGACTGACGGGGTCGCCGTCAGCCCGCGGTGAGTACGGCAGCAAGGTGTGGAATGGGTTGATAAGTCGTCACCGTGTGTCACACTTCGTCGGCGTTTCGTCGGAGGGAGTGGTGAGTGGCACGGGGGCGTCCGCGGTCGGTGCCGCCTGCGCGCTGTCCGCGACACCCGGCGGGGCGCGTGGTCGGCTTCGGGTTCCGGGAGCGCAACGGCGTGCGGCACCGCCGCTACCGCTGCGCTCCACCCGGTGGGGACCTGCACGTCTTCGACGTGCCGCTGGACGACGCCGGTGAGCTGAAGCTGCGGTCGTGGTCGTCACCGCCGGTGTGCCCGCGGCACCCGTCGAGCGTCGTTCACCGCAACGGCACCTACGGCGTGCGCACCCCGCAGCCGCGGCAGCGCTACCGCTGCTTCCCCAACGAGGACGGCGAGAAGCCGCACTCCTTCACCCCGCCGCTGGCCCGTCACCACGTCCACCGGCACGAGGCCGGCTGCGTCGAGTGCGAGGAGCTGCGCGGGGTCCACCACGGCGAGACGGCGGTGGCCCGGCGGCACTCCTGGCCGACGCGCATCGTCGCCCGCGCGCTGGCGCAGCTCGCCGACGCCGGCTCCTACGCCGACGTGTCCCGGCAAGCGCTGGCACAGGCCGAGCGGGCCGCCGCCCGGCACGAGGCGCTGGTCCGGGGCGGCCTGACCCCGCAGCAGGCCGACGTGGTGGTCGAGGCCGAGGAGGCCGCCGCCGACCGAGGCGACCGGGTGCCGAGCCCGGCCGAGGCGCTGGCCGCCGACGCCACGGACGACGGCGACACCGCCAGCCACGCGGCGCTGCGCGCCGACCGACAGCGCTACCGGCGGCACCGCCGCACGCAGGCCGAGGTGGCGGCGGACAAGGCGGCCGACGAGGCCCGCGTCGAGGCGTCGGCGGCGGGTGCTGATGTGGCGGCGGCGAAGGCCGCCGGGAAGGCGGCGCGGGCGGCCTCGCTATCGAAGGCGGAGGCCGAACGGGCGGCGTCGGGTAGGCGGGCCAAGAACGCCGCCAGCGCGGAGAGCCACAACGTGTGGCACATCGCCGCCGACTGGACCGAGGCGTTCTCCCCAGTGATCTACGAGCCGGTCGAGCAGCGGCTGCGCGCCCAGGCGCTGGCCGACCGGACGCGGCTGGACGCGCTGCGCGCCGCCGGGCGGCCGCTGGTCCGCCCGCAGGTGCTGCTGCTCGACGACGTGCCGGTCTACGGCCGCGACCGGGGCCGGTCGCGGCGCGACGAGGGGTTCTTCCTGCTCGCCGCCGCCGAAGTGGTCTGGAAGGACGAGCCGGCCGACCCGTTCGTGCTGCCGGCCGGCACCGACGAGCGGGACCTGAAGCTGCGGCTGGTGCAGGCGATGCCGAAGTCAACCGCCGCTGCGTGGCGGCTGCTGTTCGACGAGCTCGGCTACCACCCCGACTTCGTCGTCGCCGATGCCGCGACCGGTATCGGCCGCGCCATCGAGGAGCACTTCGACCCCGCGCGCACGGTGTTCGTCCCGTCGCTGTGGCACGTCGGCACGGCGGTGCGTACCGGCCTGGCGGCGACGAGGGGCGCGCTGGTGCCGGTGCCCGGTGGCGGCCGGGAGCCGCTGCCGGTGCTGCGCGAGCACCTGGCGCAGCTCGGCCGCGACCGGGCCATCGCCGACCCCGCCGCGTGGTCGGCCTGGTGGGACGACTTGGAGCGGATCTGCGTGGCCCAGCGGCTGCCGCTGGACAAAGTGCGCGCACGCCGGCGCAACTACGAGCAGCCGTTCGCCATCGCACTGGCGGCGCTGGCCGACCAGCCGCGGGTGCCGGTCAGCACCGGCGGGTTGGAGACGCTGCTGGCCAAGCGGGTCCAGCCGATGCTCGCGCTGCGCCGCACCGGGTTCGCCAACATCGAACGCACCAACCGGCTGTTCGACCTGCTCATCGCCCGCGAACACGGCGCGTTCGTCGAACTCGGCGACGTCATCACGCTGCTGCGGGCCGACGCCACCCCGGCCGGCGGGTGGACGGTGCCGCTACGCGACATCGCGGACCCGCGCCCGGCGAGTGGCCGCTACTCGTCGCTGCGGGACAACCTGCTCATCACCGAGCTGGCCGAGCGCCGAGGCCTGTCGTGAGCGCCGCCGAGCTCCTGCCGGCCACCCCCGGGGCGGCGCTGGCCGCGCTGTGGGCGCGGCTGCGCTTGGTGGTCGTGGACGTGGAGACGCTGGTGGACCCCGACCGGCGCCACCGGCTCATCGAGGTCGCCGTGGTCACCTGCCGGGCCGGTGGGGTGAAGAGCTCGTGGTCGGCGCGGGCCAACCCGGGCCACCCGGTCGATGACCACACCCGGCTCATCCACGGCATCACCACCGACGCGCTCGCCGACGAACCGGAGTTCGCCGCGATCGAGCCGGAGCTGACCCGCCGACTGCGCGGCATCGACGGGGAGCACGTCGTCCTCGTCGCGCACAACGCACGGACCGACGTCGGTGTGCTGCGGCACGAGTACAAGCTGCTCGGCGTCGAGCTGCCGGAGCTGGCCGTGCTGGACACGATGGCGCTGCCGCGTGCCCTGGGCGTGCGCCCGACCGGCAAGGGGCTGGACCACCTGGTGCGCGAGCTGGCGCTGACCAACCCGAAGGCGCACAGCGCCCCCGGCGACGCCCGCGCTACCGCCGAGGCGGTCATCGCCCTGCTCGAGCGGGCCGCCGAGCAGGGCTGGAATGACTTCGAGGCGCTGCGCACGCACGCGATGGGCCGCCGCGCCGGCACCACCACGACCATCCGCGGCCGAGGGCGCCAGCGGCTGGCCGACGACGCCGACGAGTTCGCCGACGAGCCGGAGCTGCCCGAGGAGCACACCGAGGCACACGGCCTGGTGCTGACCAGCACCGACCCGACCGACGTGGCGGACTGGCAGGCCGCTCTCGCCGAGTGCGCGCACCTGCGCTGTCCCTACGTCGCCGACCGGGTCGCGGTCGCCGACGTGCCCGCGTCCATCGTGCTGGCCGCGGTGGAGGCCGAGCTGTCCGCGCTGCTCGCCCCGCCCGTGGACGGCGACACCGGCGGAGCCTGGTGGCCCGACGTGCCCGCCGTCGCCACCCTCGTCGGCACCCTGGAACCGCTGCTGGCTGCCCTGCCGGACCGGCGAGCGGCGCTGGCCTGGCACGACGCGTGGCTACCCCGGTTAGGCCGCCTCGGTCGCTGCGACCGTGACGACCGGGACGGCACCCCCTGCCCGTCCTGTCGGCGCGGTGAGCCGTGTCCGCTGGACCTGTGGCAGCGCTTCCTCGCCCCGGCCGCGCTCGGCGCGCCTGCGAACGGCGGGGTGAAGGGCGTCGTGAAGTCGTTCCTCCATACCACCGGCAAGGACACCGGCCGCGGCGTCTTGAGCACCTGGCTGAAGGACGGCCGTCGGCTACTGGCCGAGGCCACCGCGTGGGTGGTCCACGCGCGGCACCGCGCGGCCGGGCAGGACGTGTCCGCGCAGTCGTTCGCCCGACTGGCCTGGAAGGCCGGCTGCCGGGAGCCGCGGTTGGCCGCCGCCTACGCGAACCTTCTCGCCACGCCCGGCGACGAGGCGGCGCTGCGTCGCGCCGTCGAGATCTGCGACGAGGCGTTGCTGTCCCGCGGCGGGAGCACCTTCGACGGCTGGACCGAGCTGGGTGCCAAGCGTGCTCAGCTGCTCGGCCGCCTCGAACGCCGCCGGGTGCGGCACTCCGGCGAGCTCGACGAGGACGGCAATCCCATCCCGGCGCGGCGGCATCACCCGGGTGCGCCTCAGCGCAGCCGACCGCGCCGTTTCGCGCTGTGACGACCCCTGCCAACGCCACCAGTCTCACGCTCGTCCGTGATGTTGTCGGCTCGGTGGCGAGCTCAGCGCCGGGGTTCGGACCCCGACCTTGACCGGGGGAGGCGCCGGGCCGCGACCCAGTACATCCCGCTGAGCGCAAGGGAGCCCAGGCACAACGCCCCCCAGAGCCACCGCATCAGCACCTCGTCTGTGGTCGCCACCCAAGCGCCCGCGGCGACGGCGAGCAGCAGGTAGAAGGCCCCCAGCCCCAACGCCCCGTCTCGCGACCGCACGTTGCGAGGGACCCCGCGCAGGACCTTCCCGGAAGGGTTCTTCCCGCCTTCTGCCATCACCCTCCCCGTTCTCCCAGGTCAGCGCAGACATCCTGGCAGCCACTCGGGCTCCGCGCGCATCTTCGCCGCCCAGCCCGACCCTCCGCGCGCGAAGGGCGGTGGGCCCGGCGCCGTCAGTGCGGGCGCACGGCGCGCCTCCCTCAGCAGTGGGCCCGTGGCGAGCAGCCTCGGTCACGACGGTGGTGCGGCGGGCGCTCCGGCCAGTGCGGACTTAGAGCTCCCGCCGGTAGGCGGAGCTGCGGCGTTCGGCGCGGCTGAGCGTCGAGGGCAGGCACGAGGGCCACGCTCGCGAAGGTGCTAACGCTCCGTGAGCTGTGGACCGCTCGTGCCTGCCGTCCCATCGTGCATCCTTGA